>JANPDV010000407.1:0-16879 GCA_031431655.1 Gammaproteobacteria bacterium
GAAGTCGCTGTCCTGGCGGTAGGCGTACTCGACGTCGTTGTTCCGCATCCGCACCGGCGCCGCGGGCAGCACGGCGATGGAGTCGCGCCCCATCGCGCGCATCAATTGCGTACGTCGGCGCGCGAACTCGTCGCGGCCGATGCCCGCAGCCACGCCCGCTGCCGGGTTGGCCGCCACCCTGGACTTTGCGCGTGGCGGGATCATTCAGTGCAGCGCCCCGGCGCCGCCCTTCTCCATCGGCGGCGCCGGGACGCGGTAGCGCTCGAGTTCGTCGAACAGCAACTGCGCGCCGACGCGGACGAACTCGACCAGCTCGGTGTAGGCGACCTCGTTCGTCTCATCGCCTTCGTCCGCGTCCACGCCGACCTGGGTGATCGCCGAGAGATCGCGCACGATCTCGCTGGCGGTTGCCGGCAGCGAGTCCACGTCGGGGATCGTCGAGGTGCCGAGCCCGTAGAGAAATCCCTGACACCACTGGCCGAGGGCTGTAGCCCGATCCGCGATTGGCCGCTCGTCGCCCGGCAGCAGTGGCGCGAACTCCATGCCGGCGTCCAGCAGCGCGCCGCGGGTGGCGACGAACAGCTCGCCGAGGCGCTCGCTGGCCTGGGCGTCCGTCTGGCCATCCGCATACAGCTCCCGCAGCCAGTCCCCCAGACTGTAGTCCGCCGCAGCGCAAAGGGCGCCGGCCAGGGTGCCGTGAGCCTCCGCAACGTCCGTCAAGGCCCGTGATTGGCCCAGAACCTGCTCAATCTCGATATATTCGGCTGCCGACATGTTGCGATTATGCCTCAGAGCACCTTTTTAATTGACCCCTGCCAGAGCCGCGCTCTATATTTTTGAAATGACCGACACCAATAAGAACACGCTGGAAATCGAGCTCAAGCGGCTCGAGAAGCAGGTCGAAGAGCTGATCTCGGCCACGACCACCCTCCGGGAGGAAAATCGGGCCCTGCGGCAGCGCCAGCAGATGCTGGCTACCGAGAAAGCCTCGCTCATGCAGAAGAACGAGCAGGTGCGCACGCGCGTCGAAGCAATGATTGGCCGACTGAAAACACTGGAGCACGGAGCATGAGTGAACCCGACGTGGCACGACTGAGCGTACGGATCCTCGAGAAGGAGTATTTCGTCGCCTGTCCGCTCGACGAGCGTTCCGACCTGCTCGACTCGGCTGAATTCCTCAACGGCAAGATGCGCGAGGTGCGGGACAGCGGCAAGATCGTCGGGCTGGATCGCATTGCGGTCATCGCCGCTCTCAATCTCGCCAACGAACTGCTGAAGGCACAGAAGAAAGACCGCCGCGTCGAGGAGCAGTTCGGCGGGCGAGTCCGCGCGCTGCGCGAGCGCGTCGACGGCGCGCTGTCAGCCGGCCAGCAACTCGAGCTCTGACGCAAGCGCACAAACCGAAGCGGTTTCACGTTTCGCTACTCGTACCGCCGCTATCTGTGGTGTAGAGTCAGGGGTGCGTCGCCTACGGTGTTCGAAAGTGGATCGGGTTACCTCTCGACCCTAGTTGGAAACACCCCAGGGGTAGAGCTTGCTGGAAGCACTGTGCATGTCCGCCTCGTGCGGAAAGCCTTACCTTCCGCAGCTCGCCCCACTTGTTGCTCTGTGTCGAGAGCAACGGTCCGCACCGGCACATGTGGACGGCGCCTCGCTTCCGCTCCCCCCCCTCCGGGGGGGGAGCCTCTACTCAGTCTTCTCGTCGATCGGGCTCGGGCAATCCGGGCCCTTTTCATTTGTGGACCTCGCCGCCGTCGCGGCAGCGGCCCGGACCAAGCGGGCCGATGGCCCACACTGACTCCAGCCGTCGCCAGTCGAGCCTGCGCCAGGACATGCGGTCCCGGCGCCGCGCTCTCTCACCCGCCCAGGTGCGTGCAGCGTCGCGGCAGATTGCCCGCCACGTGCTGGCTGCCGGCAGGCTGAAACCCGGCCAGCGAATCGCGATCTACTCAGCGCGCAACGGCGAGGTCGATCCGGCGCCGCTGGCCCGCGCCCTGCTGCAGCGTGGGTGCTCGCTCTGGCTGCCACGCATCACGTCGCTGCGCGATGCGCGGATGATCTTCGCGCCGGCCGTCCAGCGACGCCGGATCAATCGGCTGGGCATCCCGGAACCCGACACGTGCCAGCGACTCGCCGTGCACTGGATGCACATCGTGCTGCTGCCTCTGGTGGCCTTCGATGCCTCCGGCAATCGCCTCGGCCAGGGCGCCGGCTTCTACGACCGCGCGCTCGCCTTCAGGCTGCGCCGCCGGAATTGGCGCGGCCCTTGGCTGCTGGGGCTGGCACATCGGTTCCAGCGCTGCGCGCCGCTGCGGCCAGGTCGTTACGATGTTTCACTCGACGCCGTCGCTACCGAAGACGGCCTGATCAGGTTCCCAGCGGAGTCGATGCGATGAACTACTGGTTGATGAAGACCGAGCCCGAGACCTTCTCGGTGGCCGACCTGGCCGCCGCACCGCGTCGTACCACCATGTGGGACGGGGTGCGGAACTACCAGGCACGCAACATGCTGCGCGATCAGATGAAGCTTGGTGACCTTGCCCTGCTGTACCACTCCAGCTGCGATCAACCCGGCGTCGTCGGCATCGTGGAGGTGGTGAAGGAGGGTTATCCGGATCCGACGGCCTTCAAGCGCGGCCATGCCCACTTCGATGCCGACAGCGATCGTGCTGCACCGCGCTGGTACGCAATCGACGTGAAGCTGCAGGAACAGCTGAAAAAGCCTGTATTTCTAGACGTTCTGCGCACACACGCGGAGGGCGCGCTCGACGGCATGCTGTTGCTGCGTCGGGGCAACCGACTTTCAATCACGCCGGTCGATGCGCGTCACTGGAACTTCATCGTCACCCTCGCACATCAGTGATGCGCGTTCCGGTTCCATCGCCAAGTCAAGTGCCTCGCTTGTTTTTTACATTTGCGTGTATATACTCGACCGCGGACTAACCTCAGTAACCAGGAGACCTGTCATGGCGAAAGCCAAGAAGAAGGCCAAGAAGAAAGCGGCCAAGAAGAAGTAAGGCCTTTCTTTAAGACCTTGCGGCGGGCGGAGTCAAATCCGCCCGCCGCCTTCCAAGAGAACCTCGAGAAGAAAAAAGCCCGCGCAAGCGGGCTTCTTCTTTTCCGGAACACGAAGCCGCATGAACGCACAAAACACCGGGAAAATGGCTGCCGCACGCGCTGCGCTGCGCTGGATCGAGGATGACCAGATCGTCGGCGTCGGCACCGGCTCGACCGTGAATTTCTTCATCGACGCCCTCGCCGGACGGGGCCGGATACGCGGCGCCGTCTCCAGCTCGGAGGCATCCACCCGACTCCTCAAGGCCGCCGGCATCGAGGTGATGGACCTCAACGAGGCCGGCTCGCTGGACGTCTACGTCGATGGCGCGGACGAGGCCAACCCTTCTCTGCAGCTGATCAAGGGCGGCGGCGGCGCCCTCACGCGCGAAAAAATCGTGGCGGCAGCGGCGCGGACCTTCGTCTGCATCGTCGATGAGTCCAAGCTCGTGCCGGTTCTCGGTCGGTTCCCATTGCCGGTGGAAGTGATCCCGATGGGTCGCGAGCTGGCGGTGCGTCGGCTCGCGGCGCTGGGCGGCCGCCCTGTGCTGCGTCAGGGCTTCACTACCGACAACGGCAACCAGATCCTCGACGTGCATGGCCTCAGCATCGTGGACGCCCCCGCGATGGAGCGGCAGATCGGCGAGATCGCCGGGGTCGTCACGGTCGGGCTGTTCGCGCTGCGCCCCGCGGATGTTCTGCTGGTCGGCGGTCCCGCCGGAGTCCGCGAGGTCAGAAGTTCGCGCTGACCATCAGCCGCAACGGCGTGACGCGGGTCGCAATCCGCCGCCGCGATCTGAACCTAGGCGCGGGGCGGCAGCGGCAGCGGGCGCAGGTCGGGCTGCACGAAGCCGCGGCGCGCGGTCACCGAGAACAGCCGCTCGCGGCTGTAGAACCGCAGCGGGTAGGAACGCGCCCCGCGCGGTGACTGCAGCAGCGCGTTGACCACATCCACGAGCCGCGCGGACTCACCCGCTTCAGCCACGTGTGCACGGACCACGGCGATGTAGAACTGCGTCAGCGTCTCGTGATAGCCCTGCGTGTCGTCGTTCACGCCGCCGGTAGCTTCGTTGTACCTGGCGATCAGCCGCGGCAGGTCGCGCTCCGGCACGATGTCCGGCCGCCCCTTTACCAGCCAGGCGCAGGCCGCCAGGTGCGCCTCGTGGGTCCACTCGGCCTTCGGCAGCGTTCGCGCGAGGAAAGCCTCCCCGGTCGCGATGATCGCATCGTCGTCCGCGAACAGGCGCGGCTCGAGAGCAGGGGTGTCGGCACTCATCGCCGCGAGTATTGTTCAGCCGAATGAGCGATGCACCTGCAGGGGGTCAGGACTTCGGCGCCGATGCGCGGGCCTGCGGCGTGACGACAGGGGCGCGAACCCGACGCCGGAAAAGAGAAGGCCCGCTTGCGCGGGCCTTGCCTTGTTGGCTGGGGGACTAGGATTCGAACCTAGGTAAACGGAGTCAGAGTCCGTTGTCCTACCGCTAGACGATCCCCCAAATTCAGTGGCCCTCAATGAGACGAACCTCAGTGAGATGCCGCCAATATAGCGGAGACGGGCCGCGAGGTTCGATCAGCGCTTCGAGTACTGCGGACCGCGGCGGGCCTTGCGGCGACCGACCTTCTTGCGCTCCACCTCGCGCGCATCGCGCGTGACGAAGCCCGCGACGCGCAGTGTCTTGCGCAGCGTTTCGTCGTACTCGATCAGGGCACGCGTGATGCCATGGCGCAGCGCGCCGGCCTGGCCGGTGATACCGCCGCCAGCGACCGAAGCCTCGACGTCGAACCACGTCTGCATTTCCACGGCCTCCAGCGGCTGGCGCACGATCATCCGAGCCGTTTCGCGGCCGAAGAACTGGTCGAGTGGACGGTCGTTGACGCTGATCTTGCCGGTGCCTGGTTTCAGGTAGACCCGGGCGGCGGAGGTCTTGCGACGGCCGGTGCCGTAGTTCGTGGCGGGGGGCATCGTGGATGTTCCTGTGGGTGTCTTAGAACTGCAGCGGTTTCGGCTGCTGGGCGGTGTGGGGGTGGGCGTCGCCCGCGAATACGTGCAGCTTGCGGTACATGCTGCGACCGAGCGTGGTCTTGGGCAGCATGCCCTTGATGGCGATCTCGAGAACGCGCTCCGGATGCTCCTTGAGCAGCTTGGCGAGGCCGATCTGCTTGATGCCGCCGATGGCGCCGGTGTGGTGGTAGTACACCTTGTCTTCGAGCTTGCGCCCGGTAACGCGGACCTTCTCGGCGTTGATGATGACGATGTTGTCGCCCATGCTGACGTGCGGGGTGTAGTCCGCCTTGTGCTTGCCCTTGAGGCGCAGCGCGACGTTGGAGGCGAGCCGACCGAGCGTCTGGCCAGCGGCATCGACGACGAACCAGTCGCACCGCATCGTCTCGTTCTTGGCAAAACTCGTGGTCATGATCGCTCTCTCCAACCGGGCAGGCACCACCCGAATCCACGGCGCAGGCCGCTCCCGGGGTACACGTAAAAAGGGCCGCGAAGTGTACTGAACGGGGGGTTGCTTTGCAAAACGCCGGCGGAAGCGCCGGCGATCACTCTTGAGCCCGGCGCTAACCCCCTGATTCAAAAGCCGGGTTTGCCCGCGCCGCGGGTCCGGTGGGGGCCGCGCCGGCTGCGCCCGGGTCGGTCTATATAATGTATCGATGCCTAGCCTTCCCGTTCCCGATCTGGACGCCCTGCTGACCACGGCCGGCCGGGCGCTGCGTGCCGTGCTCGCCACCCCAGCCGCGGCGCGCCCCTCACCCGCCACGGGCGGCGGTCCGGATACCCTGGATGCGGCGGAACGGCGCCATGCCGCCGGCCTGATGCGCATCAACCATGCGGGCGAGGTCGCGGCGCAGGCGCTGTACCACGGTCAGGCCGTCATGGCCTCCTCCGGGCGCACCCGCCAGCTGCTGCTGGATGCCGCTCGCGACGAGAGCGACCACCTCGCGTGGTGCGAACAACGACTGCGGGAACTGCAGGACCGGCCGAGTGCGCTGACGCCGTTGTGGTACGCGGGTTCCTTTGCAATCGGCGCAGCGGCCGCATTGCTGGGCGATCGCACCAGCCTGGGGTTCGTCGCGGAAACGGAGCGCCAGGTAGAACGCCATCTCGACGGCCATCTGGCGCAGTTGCCCGCGTCCGACTCCCGCAGTCGCGCGGTGCTGCAGGCGATGCGCAGCGATGAAATCGGCCATGGCGAGCGGGCCATGGCTGCCGGTGGAGTCGAGCTGCCGTTGCCCGCCCGGGCCGCGATGCGTGCGACGTCACGTGTGATGACCTTCACAAGTTATTGGTTTTGATGCCGGACTCGCTTGCGCCCCCTGCGGGTTATCGTTAAAACGTTCTCACGCACTTCGCATTGTTCGATCTGGGGGAGAAAGTGGTGGACGATACCGTTAAGCCGCTCAGCGACATTCCGGCAATCAACCGGTTCCTGAGCTACTGCCGCATCCGTACGGTCACTTCGAAGACCGTCGTAATCCACGCTGGCGATCTGCCGGACGTGCTTTACTACATCATCTCGGGCTCGGTCGAAGTGATGATCGAGGACGAGGAAGGCAACGAAATGGTGCTGGCCTACCTGAACAAGGGCCAGTTCTTCGGCGAAATGGGCCTGTTCTACGAACAGCCGATCCGCACCGCCTGGGTCCGCACCCGCGGCCAGTGCGAACTCGCCGAAATGACCTACCCGCGTTTCCGGCAGATTGCGGCCGAAAGTCCGGGCCTCGTGTTCGAGCTCGCGACGCAGCTTGCGACCCGCCTCGACCGCACCAACCGCAAGCTCGGCGATCTCGCCTTCGTCGACGTTACCGGCCGGGTCGCCCACGCGATCATGGACCTGTGCGGCGAGCCGGACGCCATGACGCATCCGGAAGGCATGCAGATCAAGGTCTCGCGACAGGAACTGTCACGCCTGGTCGGCTGCTCGCGCGAAATGGCGGGCCGCGTGCTGAAGGTGCTGGAGGAGCAGGGTCTGCTGCGCGCCACCGGCAAGACCATCGTCGTATTCAACGCGCGTCCGAAGATGAAGACGCGCCCGGTCATCGTGCCCGTCAAGCCGGTCACGGGAGCGGCAGCCGGCAAGGTCGGCGCCACGGCCGCGCGGGTCACCGATGACGACGACGATGATGACGACTGGGATGACGAGGAGGACGACGACAAGTAGTCGTCCCGCTGGCGTCCGCGCGCAAGCGTCGTCGCGCTCAGCGCGTCGCGGTCGCGATCCGCGCTCGCATCTCGCGGATGGTGGCGGCGTAGTCGGGACTGCCGAAGATGGCGGTGCCGGCGACGAAGGTGTCCGCCCCGGCCGCCGCGATCTCGCCGATGTTGTCCAGCTTCACCCCGCCGTCCACTTCGAGCCGCACTGCGCGCCCGCTGGCCGTGATGCGCCGGCGAACCTCCTGCAGCTTGGCCAGCGTGCCGGGAATGAACTTCTGCCCGCCGAAGCCCGGATTCACCGACATCAGCAGCACCAGGTCCAGCTTGTCCAGGGTGTGATCCAGCCAGTT
Organism: Gammaproteobacteria bacterium; assembly: GCA_031431655.1. Lineage (GTDB taxonomy): Bacteria > Pseudomonadota > Gammaproteobacteria > Steroidobacterales > Steroidobacteraceae > UBA964. The sequence goes on from JANPDV010000407.1 coordinate 7,564, forward strand.
GAGTGGCGTCGCCGGATTGAACACCAGGCCGGGCCGGCACCCAGCCTCGCGAATCGCCTCGATACTGCGGTCGACATGCCCGGTGGCCTCCGGATGGAAGCTGATCCAGGTAGCGCCGGCGCGCGCGAAATCCAGCGCCAGCCGGTCCACGGGCGAGACCATCAGGTGCACGTCGATCGGCGCCGTGATGCCACGCCGGCGCAGCGCCTCGCAGACCAGCGGACCGATGGTGAGGTTGGGCACGTAGTGATTGTCCATGACGTCGAAATGGATGACGTCGGCGCCGGCGCGCAGCACCGCCTCCACTTCCTCGCCGAGCCGCGCGAAATCGGCCGAGAGGATCGACGGTGAAATCAGGATCGAGGGCGAGGCCGCGGGACTCGTGCTCATGGCGGCAAGTGTAGGCGAGAACGTCAGCCGATGCCGCGCTCGGCGCGGATGCGCTCATGTGCTTCGATGATCTGCTGGGTGCGCTGCTTGGCATGTTCCAGCATCGACTCGGGCAGGCCGTTCGCCTGCAGCTTGTCGGGGTGATGGCGCGACAACTGCCGCCGGTACGCCTTGACGACTTCCTCATCGCTCGCGGTGACTTCGATTTCCAGTATCTGGAAGGCTTCAGAGAGCTGCATGCCACGCGGCTGGCCGGGGCGGCCAGCATTGCCATCCTGCGAGCGGCCGCCTGCGCTGCCCCCGGGCGCATAGCTGCCCTGCCGAAGGCGCAACACCGTCTCCATGCGCGCCAGCTCGATGCCGCCGATGCCCAGCATCGATGCAATCCGCGTCAGCAGCGCGCGCGACGGCCCCACCAGGTCCGTGCCGGCGATGGCGGCGCGCATCTGGATCTCCAGGAAGATGCGCAACAGGTCCGGGCGTCCCGCGCAGGCCGCGCGCAGCCGCAGGATGGAACGCGCCAGGTCGAACTGCGGCTGCTTGCCGCGCGTGAACAGCTGGATCGCGCCGCGGACCTGCGCATCGCTGAGGCGGAACTCGCTCATGACCGCGCGCGCGGCGCGGATCTCCTCCTCCGAAACACGCCCGTCGGCCTTGGCGACGTGTCCCATGACCTCGAAGGTGGTCGCGAAGAACTGCGTCGAGATCGCTTCGGCGCCGGTGGGATCGAGGTCGGCGGATGAACGCGTGCCCTCGCGACTCGCTGTGCCCGTGTCGTACATGTGCCCCAGGGCAGCCCCGAGGGCGAGCCCGAAGGGACCGCCTACTGCGAGGCCGATGGCGCCCCCGAAGAGTTTTCCCGTCCAGTTCATGCGACCATACTAACTGCTCGTTGCCCGATTCCGTTTTGCCGAAACCCCGAACCCGTGCCAATCGTCCACACCACCCATCTGCGCCGCCTGCGCCGCCTGCATACAGGCAAGGTGCGCGACATCTACGAAGTCGACACCGAGTGCATGCTGATCGTCACCACCGATCGCCTGTCCGCGTTCGACGTCGTGCTGCCGGATCCGATTCCGTACAAAGGCCAGGTGCTCACCGAGATCTCGCAGTTCTGGTTTGAGCGGCTGGCACCGATTGTGCCGAACCACCTCACTGAACGCTCGGTCGCCGACCTGCAGCTGGAGCCGGACGAGCAGGCGCTGCTCGAGGGCCGCTCGCTGATCGTGCGGCGCATGCAGGCCCTGCCCGTCGAGGCGGTGGTGCGCGGCTACCTGATCGGCTCCGGCTGGCGCGACTACCAGAAGAGCGGCGAGGTCTGCGGCATTCGCCTGCCTCCGGGCATGCAACTGGCCGAGGCGCTGCCCGAACCCATCTTCACGCCAGCCACCAAGGCCGCCGTCGGCGCGCACGACGAGAACATCAGCTTCGATGCCATGACGCGCGAAATCGGCCCGAAGCTCGCCGCGCAGGTGCGCGACACCGCGCTCGCGCTGTACCGCGCCGCGGCCGAGCACGCCAGGTCTCGCGGCCTGATCATCGCCGACACCAAGTTCGAGTTCGGCCTGGACTCGCGCGGCGGGCTGGTGCTGATCGACGAAGCGCTGACGCCCGACTCGTCGCGCTTCTGGCCCGCCGACACCTACCGCGTCGGTCAGAGCCCGCCGTCGTTCGACAAGCAGTTCGTGCGTGACTATCTGGAAACGCTGGACTGGAACAAGAAGGCGCCGGGGCCGAAGCTGCCACCGGAGATCATCTCGCAGACCAGCGCGAAGTACCTCGAGGCGCTGGAGCGGATCTGCGGGACTGCCGCGCGCTAGCCGGCACTGCCGAAACCGCTCTCGCCGGCCCCGGATTGCGAGTGCGACCAGCGCGCGATCACCGCGTGCAGCGCAGCGAGCCCGTCCGTCAGCGCCGCGGGCCCGGGCTGCAGGATGATCGATGACTTCACTTCGTGCAGTTCGCCGTGCCGAACTGCCGGAACCGACTGCCAGCCCGGCCGCGCCGCGACGAGTTCCGGCCGGAACTTCTTGCCGCACCACGACCCGAAGATGATGTCGGGTGCGCGGCGTACGATCTCCAGCGGATCCGCGATGATGCGGTCGCGGCCCAGTGGGGCCGCGGCGAGTTCCACGAAGCAGTTGTCGCCACCGGCGATTTCGACGAGTTCACTGACCCAGCGGATTGCGGAGATCGGCGGCTCGTCCCACTCCTCGAAGTAGACACGGGGACGCCGCGGCAGCAGGGCGGCCGCGGCGCGCACCCGCTCGACCCCGGCCTCGAGGCTTGCCGCCAGTGCCGCGGCGCGGGCCTCGCAGCCCACCAGGCCGCCGATGATGCGCACCGTGCGCAGGATCTCGTCGACGCTGCGCTGGTTGAACACATGCACTTCCAGCCCCGCCCGCACCAGCGAAGCGGCGATGTCGGCCTGCAGATCCGAGAACCCGAGCACGAGATCGGGCTGGAGCGCGAGGATGCGGTCGATCCGGGCCGAGGTGAACGCGGAAACGCGCGGCTTATCGCGTCGCGCACGCGGCGGGCGCACCGTGAAGCCCGAGATACCGACGATGCGCTGCTCCTCGCCAAGCAGGTAGAGGGTCTCGGTGGTCTCCTCGGTGAGGCAGACGATGCGGCTGGGATAGGCGCTGGTCATGGGGTCGGCAGCATGTTGAGGGCAGCATAGGGTACAGTCCCGCCGGCATGCTGGAGCCCCTCTGGAAACTGCTGGACCGCCTGCTGTGGAGCCAGCGCGTGCCGCGCGGCAGTCCGCTGCGGATCCTGCTGCGGGTGCTGCGCTACCCGTACGCCGTGCTGCGCGACCTGTCCCGCGGCGAACTGAACCTGCGCGCGATGGGCCTGGTATACACCACCCTGCTGTCACTGGTGCCGCTGCTGGCGTTCAGCTTCGCGCTCCTCAAGGCCATCGGCGCGCAGCGCGAACTCGAGCCGGTCGTCTACGAGTTCTTACGGCCCGTGGGCGCGGCGGCAACGGAGCTGACCGCGCGCGTCATGGAGTTCGTCGACGGTGTCTCGGGCGGCCTGGTGGGGTCGGTGGGCTTCGCGTTGCTGCTGTGGACGCTGCTGGGCACCATCCAGAAGGTCGAGGACAGCTTCAACTTCCTGTGGCGCGTGCAGCAGCCACGCAGCTTTGCGCGGCGCATCGCCGAGTACCTCAGCATGGTGATCGTCGGGCCGCTGCTGCTGGTGGCGTTCGTCGGCCTGGCGCACGCCGCGCTCGACAGCGCGCCGCTGCAGCAGCTGACCGACTCACCGCTGACGCAGGGGCTGATGCGGAACCTGCTGCTGCTCTCGCCCTATGTAATGGTCTGCGCGATCTTCACCGGGCTCTACCTGTTCGTGCCGAACACGGTGGTGCGCTGGTGGCCGGCGCTGGTGGGTGGCATCACGGCCGGCGTGCTCTGGGCGACGGTCGGCAAGCTGTTCACGGCGCTGGTTGTGCTGACTTCGCGGCTCACCATCGTGTATGCCGGCTTCGCAGTGATCGTGGCGGCTCTGCTCTGGACTTACTTCGGCTGGTTGATCCTGTTGAGCGGCGCGCGCCTCGCCTACTACCTGCAGAATCCGGGCGACCTGCGCATGGGGCTGGCGGAACTGCGCCTGTCGAACGCCGAGCTGGAAACGCTGTCGCTCGAGATCATGGTGCTGGTCGGCCATTCGCACTCGGGCGGCGAGCCCGGCTTCACGGTGGATACGCTGGCGCGGCGGCTGGCGGTACCGGGTCTCGCCGTGGCGCAGGCGGTGGCTGGCCTGGAGAAATCAGGCCTGCTGGCGGCCACCGACAAGGAACGGCTCATTCCTGCGCGCGACGTCGGCCATATCAGGCTCAGCGATGTGCTCGAAGTGGCGCGCAACCAGCGCAGCGGCCATGTGCCGTTCTCGCGCACCGCCATCCCCGCCGTGGACGAACTGACCCGCGCCCTCGATGCTTCGCGCCGCGATGGTTGCGGCGACCGCACCCTGCGCGACCTGATCGACGCGTCGCACCCCGATGTCACCACTCCACTCATCCCACCGCGGTCGACCCCATGAAGATCGAAGTGTTCTCCGACGTGATCTGCCCGTGGTGCTATGTCGGTTTCGCACGCCTGCAGGAAGCGCTGGCGTCGCGCCCCGAGGTGGCAGCCGAGGTGCGCTGGCTGCCGTTCGAACTGAACCCGGCGACGCCCGAAGCGGGCCGCGACCGGCGCGAGTATCTGCGTGAACGCTTCGGTACCGAGAATCCTTTCGGTGACAGCCAGAAGCAGCTGACCGAGATGGGCCGGTCGCTGGGACTGGATTTCCAGTTCGACCGCATCGAGCGCTCGCCCAACACTCGGCGCGCGCACATGCTGATCGCGCTGGCGGGCCGGCACGACGCGGCGCGCCAGGGCGCCGTCAAGCGCGCGCTGCTGCAGGCCTACTTCGAGCATGGCCAGGATATCGGTGATGTCGCCGTGCTGGCTGAGATCGCCGCGTCCTGCGGCATCGAACCGGCCGAGACCCACCGCGCGCTGGGCGACGCGGCGTTGCGGGCGGAGGTCGAGCAGGCCGAGGAGATGGGGCGCGGCTGGGGCATCAGCGGCGTGCCGACGTTCATTTTCGAGCGACGCTACGCGTTCTCGGGTGCGCAGCCGCTGGAGGCGTTCCAGCAAGTGTTCGATCGAGTTGCGGCGGACGCGGCACCTGCCGCGCAGGCCGGGTCGCCGCGCCAGCGGGACTAGCGGCCAGCGCTAGCCGCCCGCGATGGTCATCGGCGCCAGCAGCATCGAGCCGACGTGGGTGCTGCCGCGCTTGTCGATGTCAGCGCCGATCGCGAGGAGACTGCGGTACATGTCCTTGAGGTTGCCCGCGATCGTCACTTCCTGCACGGGATACGCGACCACGCCCTTCTCGACCCAGAAGCCGGTGGCGCCGCGCGAGTAATCGCCGGTGACGCCGTTGACGCCCTGGCCCATCAGCTCGGTGACGACGAGCCCTTCGCCCATCTGCGCCAGCAGCTGCTCGAAGCTGCGAGAGCCGGGCGATGGATCGATGAACAGGTTGTGGTTGCCGCCGGCATTGCCCGTGGTGCGCAGCCCGAGCTTGCGGGCGGAATAGCTGCCGAGCACGTAGCCGTCGAGCACCCCGTCGTGCACCAGTTCACGATCGCGCGTGGCGACGCCCTCACCGTCCCAGGCGGAGCTGCCCAGTGCCTTGGGGATCCGTGGCCGCTCGTGGATCTGCACGAAGTCAGGGAACACGCGCTGCCCGGCTGCGCCGAGCAGGAACGTGGTCTTGCGATACTGGCTGCCGCCGCGGATCGCGCCGAGAAAGTGCCCGATCAGACCGCGCGCCGCATCGGGTACGAAAAGGATAGGCACCTGGCGCGTGCTGAGGCTGCGTGCGCCGAGACGCGCGACGGCACGCTCGCCGGCACGTCGCCCGATCGACACCGCGGTGGCGAGATCCGCCGGATCGCGCGCGGTGTCGTACCAGTAGTCGCGCTGCATGTCATCGCCCTGCTGGGCCAGCAGCACCCAACTGACAGAATGGCTCGTACCGGGCCGCCCAGCGAGGACGCCGTGCGAGTTGCAATAGACGCGCACGGCGCGGCTGGTGCCGACGCTCGCGCCTTCGGAATTCGTGATCCGCGCATCGACCGCGCGACCGGCGTCTTCGCACTGTCGCGCGAGATCGACCGCCGCCTCCGGATCGATGTCCCAGGCGTGGTCCAGCGAGAGATCCGGGAACTCGCGCGCCAGATCCTCCGGCTCCGCGAGGCCGGCGCACTCGTCCTCGGCAGTGTGGCGCGCGATGGCGCATGCCTTGGTGACAGTGTCGTGGATCGCGGCCGCGGAGAAATCCGCGGTGCTCGCCGACCCCTTGCGGTGCCCGAAATAGACCGTGACGCCGACGCTGCGGTCGCGCTGGTACTCGACGGTGTCCACCTCGCCCAGGCGCACCGTGACATTCAGCCCCTTCTGCACGCTGGCGTCCGCCTCGGCCTGCGATGCGCCCAGCCGGCGCGCCTCGGCCAGCGCCTGGGAAACGATCTGTGAAAGCTCGGGGATGCGCGAAGCATCGACTTGTTGTGACATGCTACGAGAGTGTACCAGCGCTCCCGTCCTTGCCCGTGAACCGCCCCGCCGAAACCGCGCCGGGTCAAGCTGAGGACGACCCTGCGAACGGCACTGGCTTCGACGGCCGCCCCAGCAAGAGTCTGCGCAAGCGCCAGGCCCTGGCGGCGCAGGCCCTGGGCACGCGGCTGATTGCCCTGCGCGAGAAGGAACTGCAGGCGCTGGACCTTCCCGAAACCCTCTACGACGCGGTGGTCCTCGCCCGCGGGCTGCACAGTCGCGGCGGCCTCGCGCGCCAGCGCCAGTACATCGGCAAGCTGATGCGCGATATCGACACCGCCGCCATCGAGGCGAAGCTCGCCAGGCAGGCCGAGGGGCCGGCCATCGATGCGGAAAAGCTGCGGCGCATCGAGCAATGGCGCGCGCGCCTGCTGGCGGAAGGCAGCCCGGCGCTGGCCGAGCTGCTGCAATGGCGACCGGCGCTGGATCGTCCGCGCATCGAGCTGCTGATGATGGACGCCGTCAGCCCGCGACGCACCGAGGCACAGCGTACCCAGGCGTCGCGCGCGCTGTTCCGGGCGCTGCGCGAAGCCTTGGACTAGAATTCACCGATGACTGCATTGGTCGGCATCATCATGGGGTCCCGCTCCGACTGGGACACGCTGCAACCGGCGGCGGACCTGCTCACCCGCTTCGACATTCCGCACGAGGTGCGGGTGGTCTCGGCGCATCGCACGCCGGACCTGCTGTTCGAGTATGCCGCGAGCGCCGCCGCGCGTGGCCTGCAGGTCATCATCGCGGGCGCCGGCGGCGCCGCACATCTGCCCGGCATGGCGGCCTCCAAGACTCTCCTGCCGGTGCTCGGCGTGCCGGTGCAGAGCAAGGCGCTCAACGGCATGGACTCGCTGCTCTCGATCGTGCAGATGCCGGCCGGCGTGCCGGTTGCCACGTTTGCCATAGGCGTGGCCGGCGCTACCAATGCCGCCCTGACCGCCGCGGCGATCCTCGCGCTGAGCCGTCCGCCGATCGCGCGCGCGCTCGCCGAGTTCCGCGCGCAGCAGACCCAGCTCGTGCTGGATGCGCCGGATCCGCGGCAGCCCTGAACGCCTGCGGACCGGCGCAGCGGATCGCATGACGGTTGGCATCATTGGCGCGGGGCAGCTCGGCCGCATGCTCGCGCTGGCGGGCTATCCGCTCGGCCTCGACGTGCTGTTCCTCGACCGCGAGGCCACGACGCCGGGCGGCCAGGTCGCACCGATCCTGACCGCCGAATTCACCGATCGGCGCAAGCTGCGGACGCTCGCGCGCCGCAGCGAGGTGCTGACCTTCGACTGGGAGAACATCCCGGTCGAGAGCCTGGCGGGCCTGGAGAGAATCACGCGCATCGCGCCGCCGCTGACCGCGCTGGCGGCATCGCAGGACCGGCTGCGCGAGAAGCGGCTGTTCGAGAAGCTCGGCATCCCCACCACGCGCTACGCGCCGGTCGACACCGCGGCCGACCTGCTGCACGCGGTGCGGCACATCGGGCTGCCGGGCGTACTGAAGACACGTCGGCTGGGCTACGACGGCAAGGGCCAGGCGGTGCTGCGTCACGTCGATGACCTGGAGACGCGCGCGGTGCCGCTGCTGGCGCAGCGTGTGCCGCTGATCTACGAGGAATTCGTGGCGTTCGACTACGAGGTGTCGATCATCGGCGCGCGCAGCACGCGCGGCGAGGTGGCGATCTATCCGCTGAACCACAACGTGCATCACGAAGGGATCCTGCGCCTGACACGCGCGCCGTTCGGCACGCCACGACTGCAGGCGCGGGCGGCGGGCCATTTACGCCGCATGCTCGACTACTTCGACTACGCCGGCGTTCTCAACATCGAGTTCTTCGTACGGCGCGGCCGGCTGATCGCAAACGAGACCGCGCCGCGGGTGCACAATTCAGGTCACTGGACCATTGAGGGCGCCGTTACCAGCCAGTTCGAGAACCACCTGCGCGCCATCCTCGGCTGGCCGCTCGGGCGCACCACCGCTCGCGGTCACGCGGGGATGCTCAATCTCATCGGCGCGATGCCGGATCGCACCGCCATGCTGGGCCGGCCAGGCCTGCACTGGCATGACTACGGCAAGACCGCCCGCCCCGGCCGCAAGCTCGGTCACATTACCCTGCTGCGCTCCACCGCCGCCGAGCGCGACCGGGATAGCCGGACCCTGCTCCGCCGGCTGGCGGGCGGCCCCGCCTTGCTCAGAAAACTCTCGTTTTGAGACAGTGAGTTAACGTATTATCTTGAGGGTTTGGTTCCGAGCCCCCTGTCATGGCAGGAACCCGCAAACAAAGTAACTATGGGCCACTCCCATGTACCTGGAACTCTTCAAGTTACGTGACCTGCCGTTCCGGCTCAGCCCGGACCCGGAGTACCTGTTCCTGTCGAAGAACCATGCGCGCGCCAAGGCGTACATGGAATCGACGATCTGGTTCACCGACGGCTTTGTCGTCATCACCGGCGAGATCGGCTCCGGCAAGACGACGCTGATCGAGACGTTCCTGAAGGAGATCGACCGCGACGTCGTGATCGCGCAGATCAACCAGACGCAGGTCTCGGCACTGGAGTTCCTGCAGTCGGTGCTGGTCCAGTTTGGTTTCCAGCCGTTCAAGATGCGCAAGGCCGAGCTGCTCGCCACCCTCAACCAGTTCCTGGTGGACCAGCACATGGCCGGTCGCAAGGTTCTGCTGATCGTCGACGAGGCGCAGAACCTGTCGCTGCGCGTGCTCGAAGAAGTACGCATGCTGTCCGGCGTCGAGACCACCAAGGAAAAGGTGCTGCGCATCATCCTGGCCGGGCAGCCGGAGCTGAACCAGAAGCTCGACGCGCCTGAACTGG
>JANPDV010000408.1:0-4830 GCA_031431655.1 Gammaproteobacteria bacterium
ATCAGGCAGCTGTCGAACGTGATTCGGCAGAACGTCGCGCTGTCGCAGGCGCCGATCGTCGCGGTGGAACTGGTGCAGCAGTCCCTGGGGGGGGTTGGCGGACGCCTGCCCTCCTTCGACGAGGCCCGCGACGAATTCACGCGCAGCTACCTTTCGCAGATCCTCCAGATTACGTCCGGTAATGTCAGCCAGGCCGCGCGGCTGGCGAAGCGCAACCGCACGGACTTCTACAAGCTGCTGGGTCGGCATCAGCTCACCCCCGAGGATTTCAAGCAGCGTTGATCAGAACGTGAAGCCGCGCGCGTTCGCGCGGCAGCCCGCCTGAAATACTGGTACCCCCGACAGCGTGGCAGGGGTGTGGCATTCGCGTGGCGGACATCGCGTCAAACCTGGGCCTCGAGCCTTCCAGCACCTCGCCGCAGCAAGGGTCGGATCCGGCTCTCCCGCGGCGGCAGTCCTATGGTGCCGCCTGGGTCGAGTACGCCCCTGCCGAGCTGAGCATCGTGGTGCCGACGTTCAACGAACGCGGCAACCTGCGTGAACTCGTCGGTCGCATCGAAAAGGCGCTGCCGGGCGTTGCCTGGGAGGTGGTGTTCGTCGACGACAACTCCCCCGACGGCACAGCCATGGCAGCGCGCGAAATCTACAACGACGATTCCCGCGTACGCTGCATCCGTCGCTTTGGCCGACGCGGCCTGGCGTCCGCTTGCATCGAGGGAATGCTCTCCTGCAGTTCGCCGTTCGTGGCCGTCATGGATGCGGACCTGCAGCACGACCCCGGCGTGCTGTCGCGCATGCTCGATGCCATCCGCAGCAACCAGGCGGAACTCGTGCTCGCCACGCGCTATGCGGCTGGTGGGACCGTTGGGGACTGGGACTCGACGCGTCTGAAGATCTCGCAGTTCGCGACCTCGCTGGCGAATTCCATGACGCCCGTTCGTGTTTCGGACCCGATGAGCGGCTATTTCATGCTGCGTCGCGACTTGTTCGAGGAAGTCGCGCCGCGGCTTTCGTCGCTCGGGTTCAAGATCCTGCTGGATATCCTCCTGACCCTGCCGCCGCAAGCGCGGATCCGCGAGGTGCCATTCCAGTTCGGCAAGCGCCATGCGGGCGACAGCAAGCTGTCCGGCGGCGTCGCCTGGGAATTCCTGCTGCTGATCGCGGACAAGCTGGTCGGGCGCTGGATACCGGTGCGATTCCTCGCCTTCGCGGCCATTGGATCGATCGGCATTGGCGTGCACTTCGCGGTGTTGACCACGCTGTTCAAGGGCATGCAGTTGAGCTTCACCAGCAGCCAGGCCATCGCCACCACCATCGCGATGGTGTTCAACTTCACCGTCAACAATCTGCTGACTTATGCGGATCAGACGCTGCGCGGGCCGGCCTGGTTCAAGGGCCTGGGTACGTTCGCGCTGGTCTGCGGACTCGGCGCGGTCGCGAATGTCGGGGCGGCGGACTGGCTGTTCGGGCAGTCCACCGCGTGGCCGATCGCGGCCCTGGCCGGCGTGATGGTGAGCGCAGGCTGGAACTACGCGGTGTCTGCGCGCTACACCTGGCGCAGCAACTGAAGCGCAGATCCCGCTGCAGCCGCCCGGCTCAGAGCAACTCGCGCTTCTTGATCTTGCCGGACTCGGTCTTCGGCAGATCGCGCAGCACCTGTACGGCCTTGGGCACCATGTAGCCTCGGAGGCGCGAGCTGCAGAAGCGGATGACTTCATCGGCGCTCACGCTCTGGCCATCACGCAGCACGATGTGCGCCCGGACTGCTTCGCCCCATACGGGGTCGGCCATGCCCGTGACCGCGGCCTCTCGCACCTGAGGCATCGAACACAGGACCTCCTCGACCTCGCGCGGACTCACCTTGTGGCCGCCCACCTTCAGAATGTCATCCTGGCGTCCCTGGAAGAACAGATAGCCTTCTGCATCGGCCTCGAACAGGTCGCCGGTGTGCAGCCAGATGCCGGCCTGTCCACGCACGGGCTTCAATTTCTGCGCGCTGGCCTCGGGCCGGCGAAAGTAGCCCTTCATCACGTGCGGACCCTGCACCACGAGCTCGCCGCTGCCCGGCCCCTGCACCACCTCGCCGTCCTCGCCGAGCAACAGGTGGCGCTGAAATGGCATTCCGCGCCCCACACTACCCGCCTTGCGTGCGAAGTCGTCAGGCTCCAGATAGCTGATACGTTTGCATTCGGTCTGCCCGTACATCACGAACAGCCTGGCCTGCGGCAGGCGCTCGACCACGCGCCTGGCGTGCTCGACCGGCAGGGCCGCAGCCGCACTGGTCAGGACCCGCAGCGATGAGAGATCGAACGGATCGAGCGTCGGCGTACTCGCCAGCCATGCGAACATCGTAGGCACCGCGGCTACAACGCTGCAGCGTTCGGCAGCAATGAGCTGCATGCTGCGAGTAGGAAACGCAAACGAGCGATCCAGCACTGTCGTGGCCCCGAGCGCCAGCCCGAGCACCAGCTGATAAAGACCGTAACTGCTGCTGAGCGGCAATGCCGAGTAGATGACATCGGACGATGTAAGACGCAGATACGCGTTAACGGCACGCAGCGCCGCAGTCATGTTGCCCTGGGTCAACATCACCCCTTTCGGCTCGCCTGTGGAACCCGACGTGTAGATAAGCGCCGCCAGCTCATCATCGTCCTGAGCTGCATTCGAGAAGTCGGGTTCCGACGGTGTCGCAGTGGCAGCGGCTTGCATTTGCACGGACCCGGATTGCCCGTCGACCGTCCATTCGAGATCCCCAGCCTGCCTGACCCGGCCCAGGCGTGCGGGATCGCCGATCAGGACCACCCGCGCGCCGTCCGGCAACGCATCCCGCAGCGGCGCGAGTCCCGCGGCCAGATCCGTGCTGGCCAGCAGCCAGGCCGGCACCGCGTCGCGCGCAACCGACGTGAGTGCATCGCCTTTCGCCGCCGCGTGCAGCGGGACGACGACACCGCCGGCCTGCCAGGCGGCCCAGATCGCCACGGCAGCTTCGGCTGAGTTGGGCAACCACACGGCCACTCGGTCCCCAGGCTGCAGCCCGGCTGCCAGCAGCGCCTGGGCCATGCGTTGGGCCTCCCTGGCGAGGGCCCCATATCCAAGGCGCAGCCCGTGGCCTACCACTGCCGTTCGCATCGCGTCCCGATCTGCAGCCCGTGCAAAGAAGTCGTGCAGTTTCATGGCGTCCCGCAATCATACTTGGCGAATCGCCAGGTCACTTTGAGCAGGTTCCGATTTGCGGACCGTCGTGCCCGTAGCACTCGCCGCGTGTGCCGGTTTGACTGGCACCCGGGTGGTTGTGCGGCCCGTCACACGAGATGCCGGCCACAACCACGGAACACGCTGCAGCGGTTAAAGTCCGGCCATGTGTGGAATAGCTGGAATCGCGGCGACGGACGGGCTTGGCACGCCGTCGCGGGCACGTCTGGAGCGGATGATCCATGCGTTGAGGCATCGGGGCCCGGACGGTTTCGGCTTCCATGAAGCCGGCGGCATCGGCCTGGCCCATGCGCGGCTCAGCATCATCGATCTCAGCACCGGCGACCAGCCGATCCGCAATGAAACTGGCTCGGTGTGGGTGGTCTTCAACGGCGAGATCTTCAACTACATCGAGCTGCGCGCGGAACTTGAGCAGCAGGGCCATCGCTTCTATACGCACTCGGATACCGAGGTGATCGTGCATGCCTACGAGCAGTACGGCCTCGACTTCGTGCATCAACTGAATGGCCAGTTCGCCATCGCCCTATGGGACGCCGAGCAGCGCAGACTGGTACTGGCGCGCGACCGCGTTGGCATCCGGCCGCTCTACTACACGCTGAACCGCACCGAGTTGCTGTTTGCCTCCGAGGTGAAGAGCCTGTTTGCTTCAGGCGCCCTGAGCGCGCGGCTGGACCCGTTGGGACTGGCGCAGGTCTTCACGTTCTGGAGCAGCATCGCGCCCCAGACCGCTTTCGAGGGCGTGCAGGCACTGCCCCCGGGGCACCTCGCCGTGTTTGCCGGTGGCCGACTCGACGTGCGCCAGTACTGGGACTGGAGTTTCCCGGCGGGCGAGCCTCGCGCCGAGCACAGTCTGGACGACACCGTTGACGAACTGCGCGAACTGTTCGTGGATTCCGTACGCCTGCAGCTGCGCTCCGACGTACCCGTTGGCGCGTACCTGAGCGGCGGCCTCGACTCCTCGGCGGTAAGCGCCGCAATCCGGCAGTTCACCCGGAACCGGCTGACGACGTTCTCGCTGGCATTCGACTCACCCGAGTTCGACGAGCGCGAGCACCAGCTCGAGATGGCGCGCCATCTTGGCACGGACCACGTGATGCGCACCGTCAGCGCGAGGGAGATTGGCGAGGCCTTCCCGCGAGCCCTGCGCCATATCGAAGCGCCGATCGTGCGCACGGCCGGGGTGCCGCTGATGCTGCTGGCCGATCGTGTGCGCGAAACCGGCTTCAAGGTCGTGCTCACCGGCGAAGGGGCGGACGAGGTTTTCGCGGGTTACGACCTGTTCAAGGAGGCCAAGATCCGTCGTTTCTGGGCGCGCTCGCCGAAGTCTGCCTGGCGCCCGCTGCTGCTGCGGCGTCTCTATGGGTATCTGGCCAACTCACCCACTGCACGCGGCTCGATGGGCGAGCGATTCTTCGCTGCCGGACTCGAACAGACCGATGACCCTCTCTACGCGCATCGCCCGCGCTGGAACACCACCGGCCGTATCCTGCGTCTGACGACACCCGACTTCCGCGAGCGGCTGCAGGCTGCAAGCGGCGACCGCGAAATCATCGCTGCCGTGCCGCGTCCGCGGCCGGAATGGAATGGACTGAACCGCGACCAGTACGTCGAAGCTCA
>JANPDV010000409.1:0-1607 GCA_031431655.1 Gammaproteobacteria bacterium
ATTCACGCCCGAGTATTACAACCAGAACCACAGCAAGCTGCTGGGCCCGCAAGGAGGCTGGAAGGAACTGAACGGCCGCTATCCCGCGCACTCGCGCCTGATCGACGCCTGCGTGGGGTTCGATTCACGCTCGCGGCTCAACCAGATCCGCTGCCGCAGCTTCGTGCTGCATGCGGCGCTCGACCAGGTCACCAGCCCGCGCACCACGCTGCCGATCGAGCGCGGCATTCCCGGCGCGCGTGGCGAGACGTGGGCGGACCTCGCACACGTGGTCGCAGGCAAGGAGCAGAAGATCCGCTTCGCCAATACCCTGTTCAGCTGGCTTGATTCAGCCTGATGCCTTCCGGGCGGCCGCGAACGCTGGCCGCCGTATCCACTCCTGGGCCCAGGATGCAAATGCATCGGGCGCCATGGGTTTTGCGATCAGGTAGCCCTGGATGGAGTCGCAGCCGAGGCGCTGCAGGTAGGCGAACTGGTCGGCGGTCTCCACACCCTCGGCGATCACCGTCTTGCCGAGCGCATGCCCCATCGCCACGATCGTATCGACGAGTCTGCAGGCGGACTGGTCGAGCGGCACGCCGGACACGAAGCTGCGATCGACCTTGATCGCGTCGATGGGCAAATCCCGCAGGTAGGCCAGCGACGAGTATCCGGTGCCGAAATCATCGATGGCGATACGCGCACCGAGCCCGGTGAGGCCGCGCAACGCCAGGCGCGCCACGTCGAGTTCAGCAAACACGCTCTCGGTCACTTCGAACAGCACCTGCCGTGGAGCGATGGAACTGCGCGCGAAGGCGTTGCCGACGCGCTCGAGGAATCGCGGCTCCACCAGCTGGCGGGCCGACACGTTGACCGACACGTAGGCGAAATCCAGTCCCTGCGCGCGCCAGCGGGCCGACTCGGCAAGCACCTCGTTCAGCGCCCACTCGCCCATCTCAATGATCAGGCCGCTCTCCTCCGCCACCTGGATGAACTGGGCCGGGCCGGCGGCGGCAGCTGCCCCGTCAGGCCATCTGAGCAGGGCCTCGGCCCCCGCGAGCCGGCTCTCGGCGGCGGTCACGATAGGCTGATAGTGCAGGCGGAAGCCATCGCCGCGCAGCGCGCGGTGCAGGCCGCTTTCGATCGCGACGCGCGCCTGCATCCGCGAGTTCATGCTCGCTTCGAAGAACAGCGCGCGATTGCGGCCACTCTCCTTGGCACCGTACATGGCGATGTCAGCATGCTTCAGCAGTTCGTCCAGCGAATCGCCGTCGCCCGGGAACACGGCGATGCCCACGCTCGCGGAGATCTGGTTTTCGTGACGACCGAGCATGAACGGCTGACTGAGCACGCCAAGAATGCGCTCAGCCAGGGTCACCAGTGCCTCCTCGCTGCCGCAGGACGGCACCAGCAGGGCGAACTCATCGCCGCCAAGTCGGGCCACGGTGCTGCCTGTCGGGCAACAGCTGGACAGCCTCTCGGCCACCGCCCTCAGCAACTTGTCGCCCACGCCGTGGCCTGCGCTATCGTTGATCTTCTTGAAATGATCGAGATCGACGAACACCACGGCCCCGAGCACTGCGGGATCGTTCGCGCGGCTGCGCAGCGCCTCGCGCACGCGCTGGTTG
>JANPDV010000410.1:0-9305 GCA_031431655.1 Gammaproteobacteria bacterium
CGTCGGTGCGGGCGTCGATCAACCGCGCCGTCACGAGGATGCGGTTGCCCTGGCGCTGCGTGCTGCCCTGCACCAGCCAGGCCGCGCCGAGCTTCTGTCCCAGCTCACGCGCACCGGAGGATTCGCGGCCCGCCTTGAACGCCGAGTCGTGGGCGATCACGGTGAGATTGCCGAGCGTCGCCAGGCGGTCGAGCGTGCTTTCGGGCACCGCGAGCGCGACGAAGGCGTCGGCGGCGTCGGCGCTGAGGTTGTCGAACGGCAGTACGGCAACGGTGCGGGCAGCGCGGGCGGCGGCGTCGGCCTGCGATCCGTTGGCCGCCGCCGGTGTCGCGTCGTTGCGGGCGGCGCTCTCGGTGGCCACTGCGGTCGGGGGGCGAGGCGCGGCGTCCGCCGATTGCGGCGGCGCAGGTCCGCGCCACAGCAGGAAGACGAGCAGTGCGGCGAACGCGACGGCACCGGTCGCAATCAGGCGGCGTGGCAGCTGTCCGCCGGCGGCGGCGTCCGGGGCCTGCGATTGCGGCGGCGCCGACCGCGCAGCAATGGGCGTGGTGGCCGCCGCGGCCGCAACCTCGAGCGACGCGGGCGCAATCGCAGCAGGCGTCGAGTTGGGCGGGGCGGACGGGGGCGCGTCGGGCGGCAGCGCCGCGGGTGGGGCGGCGCTGGCCGGAGGGGCCTCGCGCGCGACCCGATTGGCCGTGGCGACCAGGCGGTAGCCCCGGCTGCGCAGGGCTTCGATGTAGCGCGGCTCGGAGGCCTCGTCGCCGATCGCGGCGCGCAGCAGACGCACGCGCTGGACGATGGTCTCGGGGCTCACGACCAGGCCCGGCCAGACGCGATCCATCAGCTCGTCGTAGGTGACGACGTCGGGCGAGCGCCGGGCGAGGGTCAGCAGCAGGTCGAACGACAGCTTGGGCAGCTGGATCTCTTCACCGCCGCGCCGCACGCGCTGCTGGCCGACGTCGAGCTGCAGCCCGCCGATCTGCCAGACCTCGCCCTCGCCGGCCTTTCGTTCGTTCATGGCGTCCACGCTAGGCCCTGCGTTCCGGGAGCGTCAAGGCCCGGCGGAGCGCCTTCACCGCATTGCACCGAAGCATCGGCATTGCTTCAGCGTCGTCATCCAAACGCGTGCCCTTCTTCATGCGCGCTTCAGGAGCGCGTGCACGCTCCGGCGCACTCTGGGACCCACGCGGACCGGATGCCGGCGCAAAGCCTGGATCACTCATCGAAGGAGACCGCGATGACCCTCAGAACAGCCCTGGCGCCGCTTGCGGCGACACTGCTGATCGCTCCGGCGATCGGCCTGGCCACGAACTTCCCACCCCTGCCCCAGGCACACGCGGGCGCACAGGTCAGCGTGCTGGCGACGGGCCTGCACGACCCGCGCGGCATGACGATCGGGCCGAATGGCCACCTGTACGTGGCGGAAGCCGGCACGACCGAAGGGCGGTTCGTCCCACCCCCGCCCCCACCACCCAAGGAACCGCCCACCGTGACTCGCTGCGAGGTGTACTGGCCCGTGGGGCCCGCCACACCTGGCTACACGGGACGAATCTCGCAGATCGATCTGCGCTCGGGCCGTCGCCAGACCATGGCGGACGGCTTGCCGTCGATGGGTGCGAACACGCTGATTGGTGGCGACCGTCAGGGCGTCGGCGCGGTCGCCTTCCTCGGCGGCCGGCTGTACGCAACGCTCGCGGGCGGTGGCTGTTCGCACGGTCATCCCTCCGATCCGAACGCTGTGCTGCGCGTGCTCGGCAATGGCACGACGGTTGCGATCGCCGACCTCAGCAACTACCTGCGCACAGTGCCGGACTCGAAGCAGCCGACGGACGGCGACTACGAACCGGATGGCGTGTGGTTCAACCTCGTACGCGCGTTCGGTGCGCTGTATGCAGTGGAACCGAATCGCGGCGTGTTCCTGCGCATCGGCCGCAACGGCGCGATCACGCCGGTGGCGGACATGATCGCAAGTGTCGCGGCCATTGACCCAAAAGGCGATGGTGACAAGACGTTCGCCGCGCTGACCAAGCATCGCGGCGCGTTCTACATGGGAACGCTCGGCCGGATCGACAGCGGCTTCGCCGGCGCGGTGTATCGCGTTTCCGCCGACGGACGTCGGGTACGCGAGGTCGCCAGCGGCGTGCGCGGGGTGCTGGGCGTGGCGTTCGATCGCTTCGACCGGATGTACGTGCTCGAGACGACGGCTGCGGGCGTCGACCCGCCGTTGTCGGATCCCACCGCGGGCCGACTGGTGCGCGTCGAGCGCGATGGTTCGCTGACGCCGATCCTGACGGGACTGGCGTTCCCCACAGCGCTGATCGCCGGGCCGGACGGAGCCTTCTACGTCACCCAGTGTGGCTATCACTGCGACGACCGCAGCAAGTTTCCCGCCGCGCTGCCGTCGCTCCGTGTCGGGCAGGTACTGCGCGTGAGAGTGCCCGGTGCGCCGGCCCATTGCGACGACGAAGATGGGGAGGGCGAGGAATGAGCGCCCTGCTCGGCAGGGGCGACTCCGCGGCGAGTCGTCGGCGGCAACCACTGGGCGCGATGCCGGTTTGTCTCGCGGCGGTGCTGCTGCTCGCCGCCTGCGGCGGCGGCTCCGGCGACTCGGCCACCGTGGCAGCGAGCACGGCTAGCCCGCTCGATTTGCCGCCGGTGATCACTACACCATGGGCGCCGGTGGGGCCCACGCCGCCCGCGGTGGAGGCGCCGGTGGCGGTGCACGCGCCCAGCGGTACGATCTACATCGCGAGCTTCGGTGGCGGCATCTTCAAGAGCACCGACCGCGGCGCCACGTTCCGTGCAGTCAACAACGGGCTGAACTCGCTGCAGGTGGCGTCGATGGTGATGGCCGCCGACGACCCGAATACGGTCTACGCCGGCACGTTCGGCGGCGGCATCTTCAAGACCACCGATGGGGGTGCCAACTGGGCGATCACAGGCGAGCTCGCGGGTGCGACGCTGTTCCTCGTCATCGATCCGACCAATGCCGGCATCATCTATGCGGGCTACACCGGCGCGGTGTCGTTCAAGCGCTCGCTCGACGGCGGCGCGACCTGGATCAACGGCACGGGCATACCGCCCAATACACCGCTGTTCGGGCTGACGGTGGATCCGAAGGATCCGCGCGTGCTTTACGCAGACGGACCGGGCAATGGCGCGTTCAAGTCGCTGGATCGCGGCGCCACCTGGACTGCGCTCACGGTGGACCCGACGGTCTGGAGCGTGCTGGTCGATCCGGACGACAGTCGCACCGTGTACGCCGGCGGCAACGGCAGCGGCGTGTTCCGCAGTCAGGACGGCGGCGCCACGTTCACCCGACTCGGCACGCCCGGAGATGGCGTCGTAATCTCACTCGCGAAATCCGGCACGACGCTCTATGCCGGCACCGCCAGCACCGGGATCTTGTCGAGCAGCGATGGCGGTGCGAACTGGAGCAGTTCGTCGGTCACGAGCGGACTCGTGATCTCGTTGACCGTGGATGGCAATGGCACGCTGTACGCGGGCACCGGCCAGCGCGGCGCGCTGACCGCGCCGCGCGGCAGTCCGGTCTGGGCGCCGCTCGGTGCCGCCGTGCTGCTGTCCTGCAGCTGCCAGAACGTCTATTTCGTCGCGGTGGACCCGTCGGATTCGCGGCATGTCCTGCTCGGTACCAACGACGGCGGCCTGATCCGCAGTCGCAATGGCGGCCGCAGCTGGAGCGACGGCGGCGCCGCAGGATTCGCCAACCGAAGTCCGCGCGCGATCGTCTTCGACCCCACGAATCCGCGGCGCGTCTATGCGGGGTCGTTTACCGGCGGCGGCTTCTTCCGGTCATTGGATGGCGGCGAGACCTGGCAGCGGCGGCTGTTCGGGCCGTCGACGCTGCACGTGACGAACGTTGCGGTCGACCCCACGGACCAGTCGGTCTACATCAACACGCTGCAGAACGGCGGCGTCTGGAAGAGCACGGACCTCGGCGATACCTTCCGTCGCATCGACGTCGCGGTGGCCGGTGGCCCGTTCCTGAACCTCAGTGGCCGCGGCATTGCGATCGATCCGAACCAGTCGGCGACGGTCTATATCGCCGGGCCCCTGGGGGTCTGGCGCTCGCTGGACCGTGGCGCCACGTGGTCGCGAGTCTCCGCGGTGGCAGCGTTGAACGTGAAGGTGGATCCGACCAGTTCGCGCGTCGTGTACGCCGGCACGAACACCAGTGGCGTGCTGAAGAGCACGGATGGCGGCGCGACGTTCAGCGCGTCCAACGTGGGGCTCGGCGACCTGCGCATCGGCCGCGCCGGCGGCGTGCAGATTCATCGCTCGAATCCGCAGACCCTGTACGTGAACACCGAGGGTGGCGGCATCTTCAAGAGCACGGATGCTGGCGGGTCGTGGTTTGCCATCAACAACTCGCTCACGGAACTTACCGTGTTCGGGCTGGCGATCGATCCCAACGACCCGCGGACACTGTACGCAGCAACACCACAATCGGTGTTCAAGACCGTCACCGGGGGGCAGTGACATGACGCCCGCGAAGCCTGGTGTTGCATTGCGCACGGCGCGCCTCGCGCTGCTCATGAGCGGCGCCGGCGCGCTGGTCGCCGCTGCGCCCGCGACCGCGTCTTCGGGAGACCTGGTCGCCGCTTACGGCCGCGGCGGCATCGCCAGCGTTGTCGCACCCGTCAGTGCGGACGCCTACTCCGCGGTATTCACGGGTCGCGATCGCGGGCCGTCGATGGTGATCGCCTCCGACGGCTCCGTGTTGATCGCGCGGGCCCACGACGGGCGCTGCGCGCTGGAGCGTCTGGCCGGCGACGGACTCGGTGACGCCGTGCCGCTGGGGCCGGCGGTCCCGTGCAACAACCGGCTGCGCCCGGAAGTGAACCTCGGTCCCGCGGGCGAGATCCTGTTCGCCTATGCCCCGGATGCCGAGTCGGTCGCCATCGAACTGCGGCGAGCCGATGGCACGAGCGCGCTGCAGTTCGGAACGGCCGGTCGCGTCGCGCGCCAGCTGGTGCAGGGCGGGCTCGTCGGCCGGTGCCATGTCAGCATGCTGCCGGACGGCGACATCGTACTGGTGGCGAACACGGCGGCGGAGCTGCCCCAGACCGGCTACACCAGCGTCGTCGTGCTGCGCCTGAACTGGGACGGCAGCGCCGATAGCTGGGGAACCAACGGGGTCGTGGGGTTGCGCGGTTTCGAATGGGGGCCGCTCACCGGTGAGGGCATTGGCGTACGACAGTACTCGAGCGACGTCGTCCTGTTTGGCTCGGCGGACTATGGCTTCTTTCAACAGACGTTCTCCCGGCAAGGACGTTACTACCCCTACTTCCCACCCGAGTCGTCGGTGGATTCCTCGCAGCCCGTCGTGTCGGAGTTCAATGACGGCCAGCTTGCGGCGCTGTTCAGGGTCTCGGGCACGGTGTACTACGACGGACCACAAGCCCGACTCAGCGCGTCGTCCACCAGCGACTGGACGACCCTGCAACTCCCGGCCACCGCTTTTGGCGCGGACGCGAAGTTCACGCCACTGCGGTTCCGGCCGCTCGCCGGCGGCGGGCTGCTGATCGCCGGCGTTCGTGAACGCAGCACGACCGGCGGCACGGTGTTCAGCGAACTGGTGCTGCTGAAAATGCTTGCGTCGGGCGCACTGGACGCCGCGTTCGGGCGCGCGGGCGTCGCCACGATCGATCTGCCACTCGGCGGACCGCCTTACGCGCTGCCGCTCGCGCTGACCGCGCCGACCCGGGTCGGCCAGGATCGCGTTGTCGTCGCCGCCTGGAACCAGGATCGCCTCGCGACGGCGGCCGTGGCCCTGGCAACGCAAGTGACCAGTCCCGGGTCGATCGGCCTGCTGGCCGCCGACGGACGGATGGTGACTCGACTGGAACCCCAGGACGCGACGATCCGTGTGCGCGTGCGGCGCGCCGGCGGACAGCGCGGCGCGGTCAGCGCGACGTATCGGACGCAGGCATCGCCAGCCCTGGCGGCCCAATACCAGCCCATCGCGGGCCGACTCGACTGGGCCGACGGTGACGATTCGGCGCGCGAGCTGGTGCTTGCGCTGCGTGCCCCGACGAGCACGCCGGAATTCGGCCCGGTGGATCTGCTGCTCGAGAATCCCGGCGGCGGCGCGACGCTCGCAACCGCGGCCTATCGGGTCGAACTCGTCGACCTCAGCGGTGGGACACTGGATTTCTCGACCGAATCGCTCCTGGTCAGCGCCGGCTCCGCCACTGTGCGCATCGGCGTGGTTCGCAGCGGCCGCACGCGCGGCGCGATCACCGCCGCAGTGCGCATGCCGATCGAAGGTTCGGCCGCACGCACCACCTTGGGCTGGGCCGACGGCGAGAGCGGCGTGAAATTCGTCGAACTACCTCTGCCGCGCGACTGGGTCGGCTTCGAAGCGCGCCTGGAGAACCCGCCACGGACTGCGCTGGGCGCGAAGGCCACCGTGAAGATCGAAATCGACAGGACACAGGCCACAACGGTACCCCCAATCGCCACCCCGCCTGTGCTGATCATCTCGAACGGCAATGGGGGCGGCGGTGCGTTGGCGCCGTGGCTGTTGGCGGCACTTGCCCTGACGCTGGCGCTGCGACGGCGGCGGCATCTGAACGAGCACCGGCCTTCGGACAGCGGCCCATAACGCGCCCGGGGCTGCATGCGAATGCGTTTAGATCTACCGCATCGCAAGCGCAATCGGGGGACAGGCACCATGAATCGACGCGATGTGCTCACCGCCAGCGGCGCGTCCACGCTGCTGGCCGGGATGACAGATGCCGGGGCCCAAGGGGCGGCATCACCGATCGCCGCTGCGCCTGGCGCTGCCAGGACCTTCGTCCTCGTGCACGGCGCGTGGCACGGCGGCTGGTGCTGGCGCGACGTCGCGCGGGCGCTGCGCGCCGCCGGGCACACGGTGTTCACGCCGACGCTGACGGGGCTTGGCGAGCGCGTGCACCTGGCGAGCAGGTCCGTGAACCTGACGATGCACGCGACCGACGTGGTGAACGTGCTCGAGGCGGAAGAACTCAGCGACGTCATCCTGGTCGGGCACAGCTACGCCGGGCACGTCATCCCGCTGGTGGCGGATGCGATCAAGAGCCGGATTCGCCGGCTGGTGTTCCTCGACGCAGTGGTGGCGCAGGAAGGCAAGCCGTTCCTGGCGCCGGGCGTGGGCGAAGAGCGGGCCAGGACCGCGATCGATGGCTACCTTCAAGCCCCGCCGGGGCTCGAATTCTTTGGCGTGCCGGCAGACCACCCGCTCGCGCCGTGGGTGAAGCGGCGGCTGACGAATCACCCGCTCGCGACCCTGATGGAAACCGTGCATTACCGCAACGGCGGACCGGCGGGACTGCCGAAGACGTACATCCGCTGCCTGCAGCGTCGCGGCGACCCCAGCAAGCCGGACCCGGTCGAGGTGGCGATCAAGGGCCAGCCTGATTGGACGTGGCTGACCATCGATACGGGTCATGACGCCATGGTCACCGCGCCACGCGAGCTGACGGAAATGCTGCTGAAGATCGCGACGGCTTAGGCCGCCGCAGCAGGAGTCGTCACGGCATCGGCAGAGTCGAGACCTCGCCCGGGGGCAGCTGCTGGTCGAACACCGTCAGCAGTACCGCGGCGCCGGTATAGGCGGCCAGGATCGCCGTCAGGCTCACCAGTCCTCGCCGGCCGAACAGGCGCTCGGCCTGCGCATAGGTTTGCGGCTGCACGCGCCGATCGTCGAAGACCTCGCAGCCGAGCCGGATGACGATCGCTTCGCGCTCGTTGAGCGCGTCGATGGGCCGGCGATGCTTGACGACGTCGATCGTGCGCTGCGGCAGCCCTGCCGCAAGCGCCTCGCGCTCATGCAGGGTCCACTCGAACGGCTGGCTCATCGCACGCGCCGCCACCAGGATCGCCAGCTCGGTCAGCGCAGGCCCGAGTTCGGTGACGGAACGCAAGGCCCGGTTGTAGGCGCGATGCGGCGCGGCCAGCGCCGGGTTGTGCAGCATGATCCCGCCCGGCCCCTGCAGCCCGGCAATCGACGCCGCGGACCGGGTCGTGACTTCGTCGAAGACACGCTGGCCCTGCTCGTCCAGGTCCTCGCGCCTGACGACGGGCAGGCGGTTGCGCGACGCTGGGTCGATATCCTCGGGGTAAGGCGGCGGCGCGTCGTGCATCGTCAGGTTGTTCATCCTTGGAAAAGGCCGTAAGAACTCGGGCGACGGTTACGTGTTGCGGAACGGAACCGCGCTAGGCTTGAATGGACGCGCGAACAACGCGACGCCCAGCGCCACGAAACTACGGAAGCACGCCGCCGATCGCAAGCGCGATTGCGATCGATCCCGGGGAGACCGCGACATGATCCAGCCCTACAACATCACCGTGGTGCAACCCACCGTGCGACCGGTTTTCAAGGGTACGCAGACGCCGCCACGACGCGACGCGCTGCGCGAGAACCTCGACCGCGCCTGCCATCACGTGCTGACAGCCACCCGCGACTGGGGCAGCAAGATCGTCGTGTTCCCGGAATTCTTCCTGCATGGCTTCCAGCGCGGCCGCAGCAACGCGGACTGGATCGACGTGTCGATGCGCATACCGGGGCCGGAGACCGAAGCGCTGGGCAAGGTGGCGAAGGAAGGGCGCTGTTACGTCGCGGGCATGCTGTACGACGTCATCGAGGACTTTCCGGGCCGCTTCTGGAACACCGCGTTCATCATCGATCCGGACGGCAAAGTCGCGCTGACCTATCGGAAACTCTACGCGATGACCGGCAAGACGCGGCCCGGCGATGTCTATGACCAGTACATCCGCAAGTTCGGCGGCCCGAAGTCGCTGTTCCCGGTACTGAAGACGCCGTATGGCAACCTCGGCTGCCTGATCTGTTTCGACGTCAACTTCCCGGAAGTGACGCGCTGCCTGGCGATGAACGGCGCGGAGATCTTCCTGCATGTGTCGAGCGAGACGCGCAGCGCCTATCACCTGCCGGACGGCGGCTGGTCGATCGCGCGCCGCACGCGTGCCTACGAGAATGTCGCGTATCTGGCGATGTCCAACTGCGGCCCGTTCATCGACAGCGACGGCCCGGAAGACCGCTCGCACGGGCATTCGCAGATCGTCGACTTCAATGGCCGGGTGATGAACATGACGGAGGGTTCCGGCGAAACCCACATCACGGCGGAGATCGACATCGAAGCACTGCGGCGACGGCGCGCGCGCGCCAACCTGAACTTCCTCGCGGAGCTCTCGCCGCAGATCCATGCGCCGATCTACGCCGAGGCGCAGCACTGGCCTATCAATCACTGGGCCGACAAGCCAATGACGGGCATGGCCGAGAG
>JANPDV010000411.1:0-2400 GCA_031431655.1 Gammaproteobacteria bacterium
ATCGCGCTGCGCCCCGACCGCGACGGACGCATCACCGGGTACCAGGGCCTGGATCGGATCGGACGGGAGTTCGGCGAGCACGTCGTCGCCGCGCATCTGCCGGAGCCCGGCACGCCGACGCAACCCGTGGAGGCCGGCTACATGGCGAACGCCTGGATGCGCCTGCGGCATCCCGACTACGACACGCTGCGCGGCATCCTCGACACCATCGGCGAGACAGTGCGCGTCAGCGCAGCTTGAGAGTGCCCCGCTGTTCGAACGGCACCGAGCGCAGCAGGCCGCTGGCCAGCGACACCTTGCCGACGATGCGATAGTCCAGGCTCTCCGGGGCGCCGCCCGAACGCTCCGCCTTGCTTGCCAGGCGCAGCAGCGTGCCGGCCATGTTGGCGGTGACGATCATGTCGAACTCGGCCTCGCCCATCGCCGGCACCGTGAAGCTGTTGCCGGACATGCCGCGGCCGAACTCCTCCCCGCCGACTTCGATCGTGTAGGTGAGGCCGCGCACGTCGAGCGCGCGCGCGTTCGGGTTCTGCACGCGCATGCGCGCCTTGAGGCGCTGCTCGAAGAGGTCGCTCTTGACGATTTCCACGCTGACGATCTTGAGGTCCGGCGTGACCAGCTTCGGCCCCAGCACGGCGCAGCCCGTCAGCAGGACGGTGGAACACAGGCTCGTGAGCGCGGGCGTTCTCATGGCAGCCGAGGATAGCAACTCAGGAGCGGCCGTACACCCGGTTGAGCAGCGCCCAGTGGCGCGCCAGGTCATCCGTCAGGGCCGGCATGGGCGCGCGCCAGGACCAGTTGCCCGTGACGGTGCCGGGCGTGTTGAAGCGCGCCGCCGAACCCAGCCCCAGGATGTCCTGCAACGGCAGCACCGCGAGCGCCGCGACCGATGCGAGCGCGGCGCGCTGCAGGGCGTCCGCCGCTTCAGGGCCGCGAGCGCGCAGGGAGACCTCGACGCGTCGCAGCACCTCGCCGTCCAGGCTCGCCAGCCAGCCGCGCGTGGTGTCGTTGTCGTGCGTACCCGTGTAGACAACGCAATTGCGCTCGTGCATGTGCGGCAGATGCGGGTTGTCGCCGCTGCCGTCGAAACCGAATTGGATCACCCGCATGCCTGGCAGCGCGAAGCGCCCGCGCAAGGCCTCTACATCGGGCGTAATGATGCCAAGGTCTTCGGCGACCAGCGGTAACGCGCCGATGTCACGCTGCAGCGCGTCGAGCAGCTCGATCCCCGCCGATTGCAGCCACTGCCCTTCGCGCGCGGTTGTCGCCCCCGCCGGCACGGCCCAATGCGCGGCCAGGCCGCGGAAGTGGTCGAGCCGCAACAGGTCGAAGCGCGCGAGCTGGCCGCGGATGCGGCGCCGCCAGTGGGCAAAGCCGTCGCCGCGCATCTGCTGCCAGTCATACAGCGGATTGCCCCACAGCTGGCCGTCCACGGCGAAGTAATCCGGTGGCACGCCAGCCACCACCGGCAGCTGGCCGTCGGGATCCACGCGGAACTGTTCGCGGTGGGCCCAGACATCGACCGCATCGGGTGCCAGGTACATCGGCAGGTCGCCGAACAGCTGCACGCCGCGCGATTGAGCATGCGCCCGCAATGCACGCCATTGCGCATCGAACGCGAACTGCTCCCGACAGACGATCTCGGCAGCGTCCCTGTACACGCGGCGCGCGGCCCGCAGTGCCTGCGGTTGCCGATCACGCAGCGGCTGCGGCCAGTGGCGCCAGTCCCCGCCCCAGCGCGCGTCGCGCAGCGCGGTGCAGAGGGAGAAGTCGTCGAGCCAGTGCGCAGCGGACGCACGGAAGGCGTCGTACTCCGCGCCGGCGGCCGCGGGCAGCGCGCCACGATCGAGGAATGCGGGGTTGCCGGCGTAGTCCGAGCTGACCCAGTAGGGGGAGCCATCGGCGCCCGGCGGCCCGACCGGCAGGATCTGCCACACCGAGAAACCGGCCTGCGCGAGCCAGTCGATGAACTGGCGCGCCGGCTCGCCGAGTGCGCCCGGCCCGAGCGCGGACAGGTGCAGCAACACCCCGGAGCGCCGCCCGTTGCCCAGGTGCAGATCGTCTGCCACTGCCGTCAGCCTGCGTCCGCACGGCGCATCACGCCGCCGTGCTCTGGCGCTCCGTGGCCGTGGCCGCGGCTGTGGCTTTGGCCGTGACTCTGGCCGGTGGAGATCGGCCGTGACAGCGCCGCCGGCGGCTCGAGTCCAAGCAGTCGATACAGATTGGTCAGTTGCCGGCGGTAGAGACGATCGAATTGCCCGACGGCGTCGGCGGGGTTGTAGTCGCCGAACCACCAGAACCAGTCGGAACTCTCGCACAGTGCGAGCTGGCGTTCGGCGAGGCGGACGCGGTTCTCGGACAGCGCGCCCTCCACCACCACCCGATCGAAAGCGATCTTGG
>JANPDV010000412.1:0-18128 GCA_031431655.1 Gammaproteobacteria bacterium
CCTTCGTTTGCCCACGTCGTCACGAGCGACTGGGGACGCGCCGTCGCAATCGCGGTGGGCACCGCCGCAAGCGTGAGCGGGCCCGCTCGATATCGCACACAATCTGCGAATCGGCAGGCATGCGTTTTAACATATGTGTGCACCCCCTGCCACGCTACAGGCGTCACGTTCTGCGCAGTCTGCGGAACGGGTCGCACTTTGCCGAACCTGAGCCAGGACGCCATACGATGACTTCGAAGCCTCGAACCGCTGCCGCACCGCATCTCGCCGTGGTGATGGATCCGATCGACCACATCAAGTTTGCCAAGGACTCCACGCTGGCGATGCTGCTGGCCGCGCAGTCGCGCGGCTGGTCGCTGCTCTACCTGGAGCAGCGCGACCTGTGGCTGCGCGACGGCATGGCATTCGGTCGGGCCCGGCCACTGCAGGTCTTCAAGGACCCGGCGCGCTGGTTCGAACTGGGGGAGCCTCAGGTGCAGCGCCTCGGCGAGGTCGACGCCCTGCTGATGCGCAAGGACCCGCCCTTCGACACCGAGTACATCTATACCTCGTACATCCTCGAGCGCGCCGAGGACCAGGGCTGCCTGGTCGTCAACCGCGCGCGCGGCCTGCGTGACATGAACGAGAAGGTCTACACCGCCTGGTTCCCGGACTGCTGCGCGCCGACGCTGATCACACGCGACATGGCCGATATGGAGGCTTTCCTCGCCGAGCACGGCAAGGTCGTCTGCAAGCCCCTCTACGGTATGGGTGGCCGTTCGATCTTCGTGCTTGAACAGGGCGACAAGAACATGAATGTCGTGTTCGAGACGCTGACTGAATACGGCTCCCGCTTTGCGATCGCGCAGCGCTACATTCCGGACATCGTCACCACCGGCGACTCGCGGGTGATCCTGGTCGACGGGCAACCGGTGCCGTATGCGCTCGCCCGGATCCCGACGGCCACGGACAACCGCGGCAACCTTGCGGCCGGGGCCACGGGCGTGGGCAGACCCCTCAACGAAAGGGACCGCTACCTCGCCCAGCGTATCGGGCCGAAACTGGCGGAACAGGGCATGTTGTTCGTTGGCCTGGACGTGATCGGCGGTTTCGTCACCGAGATCAACGTCACCAGTCCCACCGGCATCCGCGAACTCGACAAGCAGTTCGGCCTCGACATCGGCGGGCAGCTGATCGACTGCGTCGCCGCCAGGCTGGCCGCGCGTCGCCAGGGCGGAGCGGCGCACTGATGCGTCGCCGCCCGGCGCTGCCTGCTGCCGCGCCCGACGACAGCCAGACGGCTCCGTCGAGGGACCGACTCGTTACGACGCTGTTCCTGGCCGCGTTGCTGCACGGGATGGTGATCCTCGGAGTGACCTTCTCCGGCGATCTGAACCGTGGGGACCGCGCCCCCGGTCTCGACGTACAGCTGCTGGCAGAGGGCACGCGCGACGAGGTCCGGGACCGGCCAGCCGCCTACCTCGCCCAGGCCTCGCGGGTTGGGACGGGTACGACCCCGGAACGGATCGATGCGCGTACCCCGCTCGGCGCGCCACCCCAGCCGCCGACGGAGGCAACACTCTCACAGGCGCCCGCCGCCGCCGATGCGTCGCTGAGTGCCGACCTGGCCGTGCTCACCAGCTCGAATGCCCGCATGACGGTGCGCTATTCCGCTCCGGTGCTCGCGGACAGTGCCGCCGAGGGACGGAACACGATCGCCGAAGCCGCGGCGGCGCTGCGCGCGGCGCTGGCCGCACTCGACGCGGGCGGGGAGGATCCGGTGGACTCGGCGCAGCTCACCGGGCCGCAGGGCGCGACGGATGGTTGGGTCAGCCCCGACACTCAGGCATCGCTGGTGGCGCCCTACCTCGACGCCTGGCGGCGGCGCGTGGAACGGCTCGGCACACTCAACTATCCCACGGTAGCCCGCGCCGGCAGGGCGGTCGCCAACCCGGTGCTGGAGATCGAGCTGGCCGCGAGCGGCGCCCTGAGTGCCGTGCGGGTGCGGCGGAGCAGCGGCAGCCCGGAGCTGGATGCGGCCGCACTGCAGATCCTCCGACTCGGCACTCCGTTCGACCCGTTTCCGGCCGATATGGCCGCCGCCTATCCGGTGTTGCGTTTCGCTTACGAGTGGCAATTCACACAGCGCGGGCGGCTCGCGGTCGAGGTGTCGCAGTGAGCGGCAGCGCACTGGCGGTGCGGGTCCCGGCTGCGCATACTGCGTCACATGAGTGAGACGACTAGCCTCACAAATCATCTGCTGGTGGCGATGCCGTCGCTGGCGGATCCGAACTTCGCGCAGTGCGTGGCGCTGATCTGCGAGCACAGCGTCGAGAAAGGCGCGCTCGGCATCGTCATCAACAAGCCGTTGCCCATGACTCTGGCCGAAGTGCTTTCCCAGATGAAGCTCGAGGCCAGCGACGCCGCGATCGGCGCGCGCGCGGTGCTGCGGGGCGGGCCGGTACAGCGGGACCGCGGTTTCGTCGTCCATCGCAACGGCGGCAACTGGGACTCCTCGCACCCCATCTCCGACCAGATCTGCGTCACCACGTCGCGCGACGTACTCGCGGCCATGGCCCGCGGCGAGGGCCCGCCGGACGCCTTCATCGCCCTGGGCTATGCGGGCTGGGAAGCGGGCCAGCTGGAGCGCGAGATGCTCGAGAACGCATGGCTGCCGGTGCCGGTCGACGCCGGCATCCTGTTCGGCATGCCCTATGAGGATCGCTGGAACGCCGTCTGGCGCCAGCTCGGCATCGACGTAGGGCGCGTCGCGCACTTTGCCGGGCACGCCTGAGCGTGCCGCCGTGCGCACGATGAGTGCGCTGAGCTCGTGACCGATCGCGCGGCGCCCGAGGTTGTGCTGGCCCTGGATTTCGGCCTGCGCCGTATCGGCGTGGCCGTCGGCGATACGCTCACCGGCCATGCCCACCCCCTGCCCGCCCTTGCAGTGCCGCGCGAGCGCGCGGCCGGGGAGCCTGAATTCCTGGCCCTGCGCGGCGTGATCAGCGAGCGCGGCGCGACCCGCCTGGTAGTCGGCTGCCCGTATAATGTCGATGGCAGCGAAAGCGCGTTGACCGCCCGTGCCCGCGCTTTCGCAGCCGAACTCGCCCGACGATTCCCGATCCCGGTGCACGCCGTCGACGAGCGCTACTCGTCGATCGAGGCGCAGCAGCGCCTGCGCGAGCAGCGGCAGAGCGGCGCGCGTCGCAGGCGGGTCGACGCCGGGGCGATCGACAGCGCGGCGGCGGCAGTCATCCTCGAGCGTTGGTTCGCGGGCGAAGGAGATCACTGAACATGGCCGCGACGCACAAACGCACCGCGCAGCTGCGGCCGGATGGCTCGCTGCGGCACCTGCTGAATCTCGAAGGCCTGCCCCGCCCTTTGCTGGAGCGCCTGCTCGAGCGGGCCCGCCACTGGTCGCGACCCTCCGGCCACCGCGCCGCCCAGGGTCGCGAACTGCAGGGCGCCACAGTCGCGACGCTGTTCACCGAACCCTCCACGCGCACGCGCGTGTCGTTCGAGCTCGCGGCGCAGCGGCTCGGCGCCGTGGTGGCCAGCGTCGAGGTGCAGCTTTCGTCGCGACTGAAGGGCGAGAGCATGCTCGACACGGTCGCGACGCTGGAGGCCCTGCACGTCGACGTATTCGTGCTGCGCGATGCGCAGGACGACGTACCCGACATCATTGCCCGGCATGTCGGCGACGCGGTCAGCGTGCTGTCCGGTGGCGCTGGCAGCTACTCGCACCCGACGCAGGGCCTGCTCGATGCCCTGACTGTTCTGGACCACAGGCAACGAATCGACGGGCTCTCGATCGCGATCGTCGGCGACGTGCGGCATTCACGCGTCGCGCGTTCCGCCGCCCAGGTGTTCGGCAAACTCGGCTGCCGCGACCTGCGTATCGTCGCCCCGCAGGCCCTGATGCCCGACCGGGAGGAGTTCCAGGACTGTTCGCGTGCCAACAGCATCGAAGCCGGCATTGCCGGCTGCGACGTCGTGATGATGCTGCGCATCCAGAAGGAGCGGATGACGCAGGCCGCGATTCCGGATGGCGAGGCCTATTTTCGCGAGTGGGGCCTGAACGCCGCGCGCCTACGACTGGCCCGACCGGACGCGATCGTCATGCATCCGCAGCCAATGAATCGCGGCATCGAGATCGATTCCGCCGTGGCCGACGGCCGGCAGTCCGTGATTCGCGACCAGGTCCGCAATGGCGTCGCGGTTCGCATGGCGGTGCTGGAGGCCGTCGCCGGAGCGGCGCGCGACGGGTGACCGAGTCGCGCACGGCAGTCGACCCAGACGCCGGCACCGACGCGGCCGAGCACTGGGCGCCGCCGTGGACACCCGAGCAGCGCGAGAGTTTCTACGACGCGATCGCCCGCAACCAGCGAGCCTCGTGGCAGGTGGCCGCGGTGACGCTCGCCGGTGCGCTGCTAGTCGCGGTGATCGTCGCCTCGCTGATGTCGCCGCTGCTGTACGCCGCAGCCGGGCTGGTGCTCGACCTGGTCAACCTGGCCGCACCGGCGCCCGATCTGTTCGAGGCCATCGGCCGGCAGATCGACGGCGTCAGCGAGGGCACGGTGACGCCGGGCGCCTGGCTGAAGTTCGGCGTGCTCGCAGCGCTCCCAGGGATGCTGCTGATGGCGCTGGTGCTGCTCGCGCTCGCGCGTGCCGTGCGGGCAAGCGCCGATGTTTCGGCAAGTGGCCTGCTCCTGCGGGACCTGTTGCCCGGACAGCTCGAGGAGCGGCGTTTCGGCAACGTGATCGCCGAGATGGCTCTCGCCGCCCAGGTCCCGGAGCCGCGCGTGCGTGTCACGCATCGCGACGCGCTCAATGCCGCGGTGCTCGGCGCCCCTGACGGGCAACCGGTCATCGTGATCACCCGCCGGCTGCTGCAATCGCTGGATCGCGATCAGATGCAGGGGATTGCCGCACATCTGGTGGCCTGCGCGGCCAATGGCGACCTGCGCAACGGCTATCGCGTTGCTGTCGCGATGGCACTGTTCGGGCTGATGGCGAAGATGGCGACCGGCTTTGCCGACCGGACGGTCACGCGCACCTTGCTGGGCCTCGCGCTCGCCGCGTTGAGTCCGTCCCCGGCGCGGGCGGCGGCGCTGGTCGGCGATCTGGCGAATCCGTTTGGATCGGACGTCGAGTCCACGCCCGGCAGTGCAGGCAGCAGCGCGTCGCGCGTCGCGGCGTCGCGACCTGCCGCCCTCGATACATCCAACACGTTGACCTGGCGCGAATGGGCCTGGATGCCGCTGTCCGGTCCGCTCGCGATGTCGGGGTTCTTCGCCGGCATTGTCAGCTCGTTCGTGCTCGGGCCACTGGTGGCGCTGGTCTGGCGACGCCGCAAGTACCTCGCCGACGCCACGGCAGTGCGTCTGACGCGCGACCCGGATACCCTGGCCAGCGCGCTCAGCGCGATGCAGCAGGAGCGCGGCGGCGTGCTCGCACCGGCAGCGGGACACTTCTGCGTGGTGCGCGATTCCGCCGGCTCGGGCAGCGGCGGCGGTCTGTTCGCCGGCGCCATCGTGCCGTTCTTTCCCAGTCCCGAGCGGCGGCTCAAGGCGCTTGCCGCGCAGGGCGCTACGGTGCGGCTGGTCGACAAACCGGTACCGCTGCTGGCCTGGCTGATCGGCGTCCCGGTCGGCGCGCTGCTGGTCGCGCTGATGGGCACCGTGATCTATCTGCTGATGGTGGTCTCGGTGATGCTCTCTGCCCTGTTCACGATGCTGCCCGCCGTAGCGCTGCACGCGCTGCTGCGCTGGGTCGCCACATAGGGCAGGTTTTCCGGTCGGAGCGAGTCCGGGCGCGGCGCGATCAGCCAGGGACCATCTCCAGTGCGACGGCGCGTGCCGGGCCGAACCGGCCTTGGCGGGGACGCCCAAGAGCACAGCGTGCGCGCCGCAGCAGGCGCTGCGTTCCGCGGCTCGCGGTGCGCGCCTGCGTTGTCGGTGCGCAGTGGGCGAGCCGGGCTTTAGCTCCCGCAACGTGACTTTCGTCACGAATCCAGCCTTTTCTGTGCCGTTCGTGAACGCCTGCACGCCAGATGGAACGTAATGCAGTTCGACTACCAGTCATGGACGCGCGCTTCGAGGAACTGGGCGAGGAGTACAAGGCGGCAACGACGGAGCTGCGCCCCGAGTGCGTCTGCCTGTTGGATGGCGCGGGCGATGTCTTGTGGCTCAGCGAGGGAGCGCTCGGTCCCGACGAGCACGGCGCCGTACGCAACGCCTATGAGAGTTTCGCGTACCGCGACTCGACCGGCGTGGCACGCGAGGACCTTGGCGACAACCGGCTCGCCGTCGTGCTGCGCGCGGAGAATGACGCGCGCGTCATGGCCGGCGCATTTCTGCTGATTCTCGATTCGCGAAGTGTTTCCGATCCCGAGCGCTTCGGCGACGCGCGCTTCCTGGATGAGACTGCCGTCAACCTGCTTGGGCGTTTCGCCAGGATCGTGGCCCCGCCGCTGACGTTCGAGGCCGAGCCCCCCGTGCTGCGGCCTGCAGAACCGGCGCCCGCTCCAGAACTGCTGACCCGCGCGGTCGAGCGGGATGATCGATCCCATGCCAACGTCGCGCCGACCACCGGTGAGAGCGCGCCGCCTGCAGGTGCGGGCGGCGCGGTCCAGGCGCCGACCATCCCGACGCTCCCGCCGGCAGCGGTCAACAGCTTTGCGGATGCCAGCCCGCCGCGCACGCCGGCGAGTCTTGCCAGCCCGGCGCTCGACAAGGCACTCGCTGCGTTGCGTCGAGTCGCCATCACGCTGCACGCACAGCGTCTGGCTCCCGCACGCCGCGACACTGGCATTCGGCGCTACGAGGTTCTGATGCGATCGCCGGCTTCGACGAGTGCGGGCAGCGCGCCGCAGCGGATGCTCGAGCAGGCGGCGCGCGAGGGCCTCGGTTCCGTGATCGACCGGCGTGTGTTCGGCGAACTGCTGGCCTGGCTGGTCAGGAACCGCGCGGTCTGGGAGGAGCGTCCGGCGATGTTCTCGGTCAACTTGTCTGCCACGTCGCTGCTCGACGATCGCTTCCTGGAGTTCGTCGATGCCTGCCTTCGCAAGGCGAGTCTGCCGCGCGGCACGATCGCGTTCGAGGTCGACGCACAGGTGGCGCATCGCAGTGGCGGCGCGTTCACGCGGCTTGCGACAGCGCTGCAGGCTTGCGGATGTCCGCTGGTTCTGGACGACTTCACCTGGAACGAGTCCAACGTCGAACTGCTGCGCTCGCGCGGCGTGCGCATGCTGAAGCTGCACCCGACGATGACTGGCGACGTTGCGAGCGACGTGGTGCGGCGCGCACAGGTGGCGGCGCTGGTGCAGCTGTCACGCGTGCTGGGACTGCACATTGTTGCAAAGCGCGTAGAACCCGGCGCGGATCAGGACAGCCTCGTGGCGCTGGGCATCGACTTCCTGCAGTCCTTCGCGATCTCGCCGCCGCTGGACCTGCCGTCGCTCGCAGCGCAGCTCGCCGCGAACCGGCCCCAGGACACGGTGCAGATTCCCGCGCTCGACGGCATTGTTACCTGAACCGGATCCGCCAGCCCGCCAGCCTCAGCCGAAGTTGATCTTCGCCTCGAGATTGGTGCGCGAATCCGCGTTGGCGAGCGCTTCTTCCATGGCGATGCGCTCCCCCAGCACCAGCCGGTGAAGCGTGGTGTCGAAGCTCTGGATACCGCGTTCGCTGCCGGTGTGGATGGCTTCCTTGATCGCCATGATGTCGCCCTTGCGCACCAGGTCCTGGATGTAGGGCGTGTTGAGCATGACTTCCATCGCCGCAACGCGCTTCTTGTCCAGGCCCATGACCAGGCGCTGCGCCAGGATGGCGCGCAGGTACTGCGACAGGTCGAGGAAGATCTGGTTGTGCTGCTCGCGCGGGAACAGGTTGATAATGCGGTCGAGCGTTTCGGCCGAGTTGTTGGCGTGCAGCGTAGCCAGCACCAGGTGGCCCGTACCGGCGAGGTTGATGGCCGACTGCATCGTCTCGCGATCGCGCACCTCGCCGATCAGGATGACGTCCGGCGCGGCGCGCATCGCCGAGCGCAGCGCCCGTTCGTAGGACCGCGTGTCCAGCCCGATCTCGCGCTGGTTGACGATCGAGCGCTTGTTGGCATGCAGGAACTCGACCGGATCCTCGATGGTGATGATGTGGTCGGAGTTCAGCTCGTTGCGGTGGTCGATCATCGCCGCCATGGTGGTCGACTTGCCGGAACCGGTAGCGCCGACGACCAGGATCAGTCCGCGCTTGATCATCGCGAGGTCGGCCACGGTGTCAGGAAGACCGAGCGTGTTGAGCTTGGGCATCGTCGCCGTGATGTAGCGCAGCACCATGGCCGGATAGCCGCGCTGCTGGAACACGTTGACGCGGAACCGCCCCTGGCCCCGCTCCGAAATCGCGAAGTCGATCTCCAGCTCGCGGTTGAAGTACTCCAGCTGCTCGGCCGACATCAGGCCATAGGCCGCCTGGCGCACCTGGTCGGGCGTCAGGATCTGCTTGTTGATCGGGAAGATCTGCCCTTCGATCTTGATCTTGATCGGGGAATTACAGGTGAAGAACAGGTCCGAGGCGTTCTTCTCCACCATCAGCTGGAACAGCGGACGCGTATTGAGCGTCTGCGGCGCCATCTCCGGCACGTCTTTCGGCGGCGGCACCGGCGACGCCGGAGCCGGCGGCGGCAGGTCGCTGCTGGCGCGGGACTTGCCGCTGCTCACATGACCTGCCCTTGCTCTTCATCGAGCAGTGCGAGCCCGCCGGAGTCGTCGACGTCCTTGGCTTCGCGCTTGCTCTCGAGCTTGATCCGCAGGCGCAGCTCGTTCTTGGAGTCCGCATTGCGGATGGCCTCTTCGTAGGAAATGAAGCCGGTTTCGTAGAGCTCGAACATGCTCTGGTCGAACGTGCGCATGCCGAGGCGGGTGGAACGCGCCATCACTTCCTTGATCTTGACAACCTCGCCCTTGAAGATGAGGTCCTGCACCAGCGGCGAGTTCAGCATGATCTCGGTTGCCGCGATGCGGCCGGCGCCGCCCTCACGGGGGATCAGCCGCTGCGACACCACGGCGCGCATGTTCAGCGACAGATCCATCAGCAGCTGTTCGCGGCGCTCGTCGGGGAAGAAGTTGATGATCCGGTCCAGGGCCTGGTTGGCGCTGTTGGCGTGCAGGGTGCACAGCACCAGGTGGCCGGTCTCGGCGAACTGGATGGCGTACTCCATCGTCTCGCGTTCACGCACCTCGCCGATCAGGATGACGTCGGGCGCCTGGCGCAGCGTGTTCTTGAGCGCGGCATGCCAGGAGTCGGTGTCGACGCCGATCTCGCGGTGCGTGATCACGCAGCCTTTGTGCGGGTGGACGAACTCGACCGGGTCTTCGATCGTGACGATGTGGCCGCGTGTCTTCTCGTTGCGGTAACCGACTATCGCGGCGAGTGTGGTGGACTTGCCCGAGCCGGTGCCACCGACCATGATGACGAGGCCACGCTTGGAGAGCACGACCTCCTTGAGGATCGGCGGCAGGTCGAGTTCCTCGACCGAAGGTATCTTGGAGTTGATCAGGCGCAGCACGCAGCCGATCTGGCCCTGCTGCACGAACGCGTTGACCCGGAAGCGCGCGATGCCGGGCGGTGAGATCGCGAAGTTGCACTCCTTGTTCGAGTCGAACTCCTTCATCTGTCGATCGTTCATGATCGCGCGGGTTAGGATGGCGGCCTGTTCCGGGGTCAGCGCTCGCTCGCTCTGCGGCCGTACCTCGCCGTCGAGCTTGATGGCCGGCGGGAAGCCGGCCGTGATGAACAGATCCGAGGCTTTCTTCTCGACGACGCGACGCAGCAGGTCCTGCATCAGCTTGATGGCCTGCTCGCGATCCATCAGAGCGCGTCCTTGTTCTGCGCCTTGAAGCGCGCTTCTTCCTTGCTGATGACGCCCTTGGAGAGCATGTCCTGCAGGCACTGGTCCAGCGTCTGCATGCCGACGTTCTGGCCCGTCTGGATGGCGGAATACATCTGCGCAACCTTGCCTTCGCGGATCAGGTTCCGGATGGCTGGAGTGCCGATCATGATCTCGTGCGCCGCGATGCGGCCACCGCCGATCCGCTTGAGCAGCGACTGCGAGATCACCGCGCGCAGCGACTCTGAGAGCATGGAGCGCACCATCTCTTTCTCGGCCGCGGGAAACACGTCGACGACCCGGTCGATGGTCTTGGCGGCGGAGCTGGTGTGCAGCGTGCCGAACACCAGATGGCCCGTTTCGGCTGCGGTCAGCGCCAGGCGGATCGTCTCCAGGTCGCGCAATTCGCCGACCAGCACGATATCCGGATCCTCGCGCAGCGCGGAGCGCAGCGCCTCGCTGAAGCCGAGCGTGTCGCGGTGCACTTCGCGCTGGTTGATGAGGCAGCGCTTGCTCTCATGCACGAACTCGATCGGATCTTCGATCGTGATGATGTGGTCCGGACGGTTTTCGTTGCAGTGGTTGACCATGCCGGCGAGCGTGGTGCTC
Organism: Gammaproteobacteria bacterium; assembly: GCA_031431655.1. Taxonomy (GTDB): domain Bacteria; phylum Pseudomonadota; class Gammaproteobacteria; order Steroidobacterales; family Steroidobacteraceae; genus UBA964. Next base: position 10,474 of record JANPDV010000412.1, read on the forward strand.
TTGCCGGAGCCGGTGGGACCAGTGACCAGCACCAGGCCACGCGGCAGCATGCACAGGTCGCGAAAGCTCTTTGGCGCGTTCAGCTCGTCGAGCGAGAGAATGACCGAAGGGATGTTGCGGAACACGGCCCCGGCGCCGCGGTTCTGGTTGAACGCGTTGACGCGGAAGCGCGCCAGCTGCGGGATCTCGAAAGAGAAATCGGTCTCGAAGAACTCTTCGAACGACTTGCGCTGCTTGTCGTTCATGATGTCGTACACCATGCTGTGTACGTCCTTGTGGGACAGCGCGGGCATGTTGACGCGCTTCATGTCGCCGTCGACGCGGATCATCGGCGGCATGCCCGCAGAAAGGTGCAGGTCAGAGGCCTTGTTCTTGACCGCAAACGCCAAAAGCTGAGCTATGTCGACAGACATCGTTACTCCCCGCAAGCTGACCGAGTATAGCGGTCACCGCACCACGCTCCTATGTTAACCCGTCCGCAGAATACAACTGAAATTCTCGGGAAAAACCTCGCGGCGGTTCGTGCCCGCATCGCCGCGGCGGCGCGTACGGCGGGCAGGAGTGCGGACTCCATCACACTCCTGGCCGTATCCAAGGGGCATCCGGCCGCTTCGATCGCGGCGCTCGCCGATACGGGGGTGCGGAACTTCGGCGAGAACTACCTGCAGGAAGCGCTGCCGAAGATGGCCGCGGTCGGCCGGGAGGGCCTGGTGTGGCACTTCACGGGCATGCTCCAGTCGAACAAGACCCGCGCCGTCGCGGAGTCCTTCGACTGGGTTCACACCGTCGACCGCGCCCGCATCGCCGAGCGGCTGGACGCGCAGCGTCCGGCCATGGCCGCGCCGCTGGATGTCTGCATCCAGGTACGGACCGACGCAGATTCCCGCGCCGGCGGCTGTCCGCCCGCCGACCTGCCGGCACTCTTCCAGGCTGTCTGCGCGCTGCCGCGCCTGCGGCTGCGCGGCCTGATGTGCCTGCCGCCACCCGGCGACAGTGACGCGGCGCGCCGCGCGCAGTTCCGCGCAGTGCGCGGCCTGTTCGAGCAGCTCAGACGGGCGCAACTGCCTTCCGCGCCGGCCGACGGCCCTCATTCCGGCCTCGATACCCTTTCGATGGGCATGAGCGACGACCTCGAACTGGCCATCGCCGAAGGCGCGACGCTGCTGCGGATCGGCACCGCGCTGTTCGGCGAACGACCCGCGCCAATCGCGCCGGCAGCGCGGGCGCCCTAGAATGCGGCGATGAACGAGTCCCGGATCGCCTTCATCGGCGGAGGCAACATGGCGCGCGCGCTGATCAGCGGGCTGCTGCGCGCCGGCCTGCCGCCCGGGGCGATCGCGGTCGGCGAGCCCGTCGCCGCAGCGCGAGCTTCGCTGGCGGCGGATTTCGGTGTCCAGATTCACTCGGACAATGCCGCGGCGGTGCGCGGCGCAACACTGGTGGTGTTGGCGGTAAAGCCGCAGGACATGGCCGTCGTGCTGGCGCCCCTCGCCATGCAGCTGCGGCAGCAGCAGTCGCTGGTGCTGTCGATCGCGGCGGGACTCACGCTGCAACGCCTCGGCACGTTGTGCGGCCCCGGCGTGGCCGTGGTGCGCGCCATGCCGAATCGCCCGGCCCTGGTCGGCGCGGGCGCCACCGGCCTGTGCGCAGGGCCCGGTGTCAGCGCTACGGATCGGGACCGCGCGGCCGCCGTGATGCTGACGGCGGGCAGCGTGGTGTGGATCGAGGACGAAGCCCTGATGGATGCAGTGACCGCGGTGTCCGGCAGCGGCCCGGCGTACTTCTTCCTGCTGGCCGAAGCACTCGCCGAGGCTGGCGTCGCCCAGGGACTGCCGCCCGAAACCGCGCGCCGGCTCGCCACCGCCACGCTCGCCGGCGCGGGCCGCATGGCGGAAGACCCGGCGGCGGACATGGCCACCCTGCGCGCCCAGGTGACATCCAGGGGCGGCACGACCGAGGCGGCAATTCGCGCGATGGAACAGCACGGTTTCCGCGCCACGCTGGCGGCGGCAGTGGCGGCCGCGACCGAGCGCGGTCGCGCGCTGGGCGCCGCACCCGTCGCTGCGGCATCATCCATGGCTCCCGACAGCGGGCCCGACGCGCCCGCCCGCGGGCGCTGAACACTCCCACCAGCCAACGAACGCGCCACCACCCCACAAGCAAGCCGCCGGTCAGTTCCTCGTCCAGACCTTCTTCTCGCTGCTGTTCTTCGTATTCCTGCTGCGACTGCTGCTGCAGTGGGCGCGCGCGGACTTTCGCAACCCGATGTCACAGGCAGTGCTGCGCCTGACCAACTGGCTGATCATGCCGCTGCGGCGCGTGCTGCCACCGGTGGGGCGCGTCGACACCGCTTCGGTGGTGGCAGTGCTCGCAATCGCGTTCGCGCAGATCGGCGTGCTGTCGGTGCTGTTTGCCGGCGGCCTGCCCGAGCCGCTCGACTGGCTGCGCCTCGCGGCGCTGGAAGTGGTGCGCACGGTGCTGTGGCTGTATTTCTGGGCGATCTTCATCTACGCCCTGCTGTCGATGCTCGCGCCGGACAGCTACTCGCCCGCGCATGCCGTGCTGCACTCGCTGTGCGAGCCGGTGCTGGCGCCACTGCGCCGCGCGCTGCCGTCATTCGGTGGGCTCGACCTCTCGCCGCTGTGGGCGGGCATCATCATCCAGGTGCTGCTGATCCTCGTGCGCGGCTGAACGACTCGCATCGCCCGACGCGCGCGAGGCTGGAAACAAAGGGTTTTTCACACAGCGCTTCGGGAAAAACCGCTTGCGCTCGCACGTGCTTGTGCTAAGGTGCGCGCCGATTCGCTGAAAAACAGGTAAAAATCCGCGTTTTTTGGCTGATTCTTCCGGATCAACATCGGTCCGGTCGCAACCTGGCGACGGTTCGATTCGCTTTTGGCCGCCGCCGCAGATCCAATCGTGAGGAGTACTCGAGCATGGCAAAGAAGGGCGGAGCCCCGACCAAGTCGGAAATTCTGAATCAGATCGCGAAGGACACTGAACTGTCCCGCAAGCAGATCAGCGGCGTGTTCGACTCGCTGAACGGCCTCATCAAGAAGAGCCTTCGTTCGCACAGTCTGTTCACGCTGCCCGGCCTGTTGAAGATGAAGGTCGTGAAGAAGCCCGCCACCAAGGCGCGCGAGGGTGTAAACCCGTTCACGGGCGAAAAGATGATGTTCAAGGCGAAGCCGGCCTCGAAGAAGGTTCGCGCGATGCCGCTGAAGAACCTCAAGTCGATGGTGAACTGAGACAGCATCTATTCGGCTGTTTTCAGTCGGATTTTCAGAAGACCCGGTGCGCCCCAGGCGCACCGGGTCTTTTCTCTCCGGTTTCTTCCGGCGCGGTCAGCCGCCGGGCGGCGAGCCCATCGGACCCATGCCCCGCTGCTTCATCCGCTGCTGCATCCGCTCGCGCATCTCCTTGCGCAACTCGGCGGCCTGGGTCCGCTGTGCCGGAGTCAGGACGTTCCAGACCTGCGCCTGCACCTGCGCACCGTTGGCAACCATGCGGGCCGTCAGTTCGCCCGTCTTGCGGCTCACCTCGTCCACCACGGCCTGATACGTCGGGCTGTCCGGCGCAGTCGACTCCAACCGCTCACGATTGGCACGCAGTTGCTCGCGCACGGACTCCATTTCGGGCCGCGCAGACTGGAGGATGCCCTTGATGCTCTGCTTCTGGGCGTCGCTCAGACCCAGACGTTCACCAAGTCGGCCGAGCATGGCCTCGGGGCCGCCGCCGTGGCGTCCAGGCCGCATGCCCGTGGGCGGCCCGTCCGGCGGACCGATGGCGCCCTGCGCGACAACCACCGGCGTGGCGGCCAGCGCCGCAACGCTCAGCAATGCTGCGGCCAGTGCGAGGCGCAGACCGGGAACATGTTGGGGGGTATTTCGGTTCATCGTAGATCCTCTTGCTGCCTGGTTGTTGCCGGGGCGCCGGCACCGTTGTGCCGCGGCCCCCGGGCTCCTGTGCTGATTCTGACCCGCGCAACGCCCGGAAGTTGTCGCGGTGAAGCAAAGCCCGTGCAAAGTTCTGTGAAGCCGACCGACGATCATGGCGGCACGACCGGGTTCCGCTGCACCATGCCACCGCGTGAGGTCACTGCCGCGATGAACGCACCCCGAATCCTGATCATTGACGATGATCGTGAACTCGCTGCCATGCTGGGGGAGTTCCTGCGCCTCGAAGGTTTTGTCGTGCAGCTGTTGCACGACGCGCCTTCGCCCGCCTCCTGGGCGCTGCTCCAGGCGAGCGCCGATCTCGTGATCCTGGACGTAATGCTGCCGAGCCGCAGCGGCTTCGAACTGCTGCGCGAATGGCGCAGCGTCGATGGCGCGCCGCGCGTCCCGATATTGATGCTGACGGCGCGCGGCGACGCGGTCGACCGCATCCTGGGGCTGGAACTCGGTGCCGACGACTACCTGCCGAAGCCGTTCGATCCGCGCGAGCTGGCGGCGCGCGCACGCGCCATCCTGCGACGCTCGCAGGGGAATGCCGAACCGCGCCCTGGCAACGGCGCGCTGGTGCGCGGCCAGCTGCAGATTGATCCGGCGCGGCGCCGCGCCCGGATCGGCGAGCAGACACTGGAACTGACGGCGGCAGAACTGCGAGTGCTCACCCAGCTGGCGGAGGCAGCCGGCAGCGTCGTCGAACGCGCCGACCTGACGCTGCAGGCGCTGGGACGGCCGCTGACCGCATACGATCGCAGTGTCGACACCCACGTCAGCAACCTGCGCCGCAAACTGGCTGTCGCCGGCGCGGCGGATATCGAACTGCGGGCTGTGCGGGGCGCGGGCTACGAGATGATCGTGCGCGAGGCGCCATGAGTCGGCTGTGGCTGCGGATCTTCGGCACGGTGTTCCTGGCGCTGATGCTGTTCAGCGCCGGTGCGGCGGCCATCTCCTGGTGGGGGTTCGCGCAGCGCGCCGAAGCACTGCAGGAGGCGCGGCGTAGCCTGCAGGCCGAGGCGCAGGCGATCGGTCTGCGCGGCGGCCGCGAAGCGCTGCGCGAGTGGCTTGCGCGGACGGTGGCGGCGGACCCGAGGCGCCGTGTGCTGCTGGTTGGCGATGACGGCTACGAGCTGCTCACCGGCCGCGACGTCGGGGACCGGCTCGGCGAGCTGCGCGAGCCCCGTGCACCGCGGCCACCGCGGATTGCGCTCGCCCCACCCCCTCGCGACCCCCGCCCCGCCTGGATCGTGCTGGCCGACGGTGAGCGCTGGCGGTTGTTCGTGCAACCGCGCCCTCCGGCACGACTCGGGCCGCTGGCACTGCCGGACATCCGCGGCGCGGCAATCGCGCTGGCGCTGGCCGTGGCGGCGCTGCTCAGCGCCTGGCTGGCGCGCTCGATCACCCGGCCGATCGCCGACCTGGAACGCGCGACCCAAGCACTTGCCGAAGGTCGGCTGGAGGCGCGCGTCTCCGTCACGACGACGCGACGGCGTGATGAGATCGGCCGGCTGGGCGGCGCGTTCGACGCGATGGCTGTGCGGCTCGAGCAGCTGGTCCGTACCCGCGAACAGCTGTTGCGCGACGTGTCGCACGAGCTGCGCTCGCCGCTCGCGCGGATGCGGGTCGCGGTCGGACTCGCCGAGCGCACGGACACGGACCGGGCACTGCAGCATGCGCGCATCACGGAGGAGATCACGCGCCTCGACAAGCTGCTCGGCACGATTCTCGACGTCTCGCGCCTCGCGGCAGGCGCCGACGCGCTGAAGCGCGAGCCGCTCGACCTGCTGGCACTGCTGGACCAGATCGCCGGCGATGCCCGCTTCGAGGCCGCGGCGCTGGGCAAGCAGGTGGACTGGCGGCCGCCGCCGCAGCCCGTGACGCTGCTGGGCGATCCGCAGTGGCTCGCCGCGGCGATCGAGAATCTCGTGCGCAACGCAATTCGCCACACGCCGGGCGGCAGCACGGTCCAGCTGGCGCTGCGAGTCGAGGCCGAAAGCGCCATCATCGCGGTGGAAGACGCGGGACCCGGCGTGGAGCCTGCTGCCCTCACCCGCATATTCGAGCCTTTCTATCGGGTCGAGGCCGGACGCGAGCGCGATGGGAGCAGCAGCGGCACGGGCCTCGGGCTCGCGATCGCCGAGCGCGTCGTCCGTGCGCACGGCGGCGACATCGTCGCCCGCGCGCGCCAGCCGAACGGCCTCACGATCGAGGTGCGCCTGCCAATGAGGGCACCGGCGCCGTCCTGACCGGACGCCGCACGAGACCGAAATACCGGCCCTCACGCCCGGCTTCGTCGTCGAGCTCGCGGCCGAGCTCGCGACCAAGCTCGAGCCGGGCTGCGAGCCCTGGGTGCGCGTCGTCCAGCCGCAGGCGACCGGAGTGCAGGCGCGCGGCGGCGGCCGCAATCGCCAACCCCAGGCCGCAGCCGTTGGGACGCGAAGCGCGGTCCGGCGCGCTGAAGCGCTGCACCGCCCGTTCGCGCGAACCGGCCGGAATGCCGGGCCCCCGATCCAGAACGGTGAAGCACGGCCCGCGCAGGTCGGTAGCGGCGTCGAGCGCAAGCTCGACATCGGAACCGGGCGGCGCATGCCGCAGCGCGTTCTCGATCAGGTTGCACAGCGCCTGCAGGAGCACCTGGCGATGCGCCAGCGCCCGCGCTGGTTCAAAGCGTCGCAACAGCCGCCGGCCGCAGGCTGCAGCCACCGGATCGAACAGATCCGCAGCGTCATTCGCGAGCGCCGCGAGGTCGATCGGTCCCATGGCCTCGCGCGACAGCCCGGACTCGGCGCGCGCGATGTCGATCAGCGAACTGAAGGTGTCGAGCACGTAGCGCGCTTCTCCCTCGGCCCGCTCCAGACAGGCGGTGCGCCGCGCGGGATCCGCAGCCGCGCGGGCGTCGGCGATCGCCGCTCCCATCCGCATCAGCGGCGTACGCAGGTCGTGCGCGAGGCTGTCGGTGACGGTTCGCAATCCGCTGACCACGGCCTCGTTCTGGTCGAGCATGTCGTTGAGGGTGCGTGACAACCGGCCGAAGGCACCGCCGACCCGGGCGTCCGGCACGCGCGCCGTCATCTGCCCACGCATGATCTGGCTCGCCGTGGCGAGGACGGCGCCGATGCGGTCGAGGATGTAGCGGTGGAACTGCAATCCCACCGCAACGCCGGCGAACAGCATGATGCCGAGCGACACGACGGCCGTGAGCACCGAAGACAGGTTCATCATCGGCAGGCGATCCTGGCGCTCGCCGATCAGCAGGCGCGTGCCGTCGGCGAACTCGGTACTCGCGGCGTACAGGTGCACCCCGTCGACGTCGATGCCATGGTCGACCCGACCACTCTCGAGTTCTGCTGGCCATGTCCCCAGGTTGCCGGCGAGACGATTGCCCTGCCGGTCGAGGTACAACCCGAAGCGCTGCTCACGGTCGAGCTCCAGCATGCGCGGCAGCACGCGCTGGATGCCCGCAGCGCCACGCAGCCGATGGATGGCTTCGAGCATCTCCCGGTCGCGATTCAGCTCGATGGCCACCTGCTGCGCCAGTCGGACGCTGATCTGGTGGTTGACCAGGAAGAAGGCCACGCCCAGCGCCGCAAGTACACCCGACAGTGCCAGCAGCACGGCGATCCACACACGCCGGTCGACCGTTGCAATCATCTTGATCTCCCCGGCCAGAGGTCGCAGCATCCGGCAGCCCAGTCGCGCGAGTGTGAA
>JANPDV010000413.1:0-4118 GCA_031431655.1 Gammaproteobacteria bacterium
TCCTTGCCGACCTTCCCCGCGCGCATCAGCTTCGGCGCGCCGGCCGGCTGCTTTCCCCACGGCAGTGCGGAGCGCTTCTGCTGCACCGGCGGCTTCGTCCGCTCTTTCCGCTTCTCGGGCTTCTCGGCGACCGGCTTCACGTCGGGCAGCGGCTTGCCGTGCGGATCGCTCGGGCGGCCCGTGGGCGCGAGTGCGAACGCACCGCCCGCGAGCACGTGCACGCGGCGTTCGCCGATCCGCAGGTAGCCGCGCCTCACGCGGGCTGCCCCGACGATCCGGGTCGCGCGAGCGCGCTCAATCCCCGTCCTTCAGGCCGAGCACGCCGGGGTTCATGAGCCCCGAGGGGTCTACAGCCCGCTTGATCTGCTGCAGCAGGCGCCGTGTCGTGGGGGCGAGCGACTCGCCGTACGGGTAGAGCCGGCCGATCTGGTTCGAGGCGGCGCCGAGCCGCGCGAACTCGCGCACGAGGCGCTCGCGCGCTACACCGATGATTTCGGTCGCAGCAGCGTTGCGGCGCGGCTCGCTGAGCCTGGCCAGGAACTTCGGCTCCGCCACGCGCCGGTGGATCGGCAGCCACTCGTCGGCCCACATGAAGGCCGGCTCGTAGCTGAACGAGTGATTCGACAGCGCGATGAACATCCGCTTCGTCCGCACGCCCGCGGCGGCGAGAGGTTCCGCGAGCTCGGTCAGCACGGCTTCCACGGCACGATGCACCTCAAGCACCTCGGAGTGCGGCACTTTCGCATTGAGCGCGACCCAGCGCTCACCGGTCGCGAGCAGGACGTCGTTGAGGGGCGGGAAGAGGCTTGCCCGGGCTCCGCGCGGCACGACGTCTGGCAGCTCGATGCCGTCGTGACGTGCCGCGATCTCCTGGCAGCGTGCGAGGTCCTCGCGCAGCGCCTGCGGGCCGCGCGCCGCGGCCACGACATGCAGGGAGTAGGCGTCCAGGGCGACGCCGCGGGCGCCGCCCCAGGCGAGCTTCGCAGCCGAGCCCAGGCCGCGCAGCACGCTGCTCTCCCCGCGCGCCGCACCCGCGATTGCGCGGAGCGCGCGCTGCACGTCGACGCCGGCGAAGCTGCCGCGGGTCGACTGCGGGTCGAATACGTAGGCCTCCTCGACCACCTCGGCGCGCGCGACCTCCGAGAGCGCGGCACAGGCGGCCTCGATGCCCGGGAAGGCGAACGAAGCGTAGCCCGTGTGCTGCGGCGCGCGGATGACGCGGAAGGTCGCCTTCGTCTTCACGCCGAGGAAGCCGCAGTCGTGGACGAACGGGCCCGACAGGTCGGGCCCGTACGTCCGGTAAGCGGGTCGCTTCACGCCATGGAAGGCGCCCTGTCCAGTCTGCACGAGCGTGCCGTCGGCGAGCGCGACCTCGAGCCCGAGTAGCGAATCGGCCACCGTCCCGTAGCGTGCCGTCCCGAAGAACAGCGCGCCGTTGGACAGGCCGCCGCCGACCGTCGCTGCCGCGCCGGAGAACGTGCCGAAGCAGGGCAGGCGCAGGCCGTGCGGCCGCAGCGCCTCGTAGATCTGCTTCCAGGTCGCGCCGGCCTCGACAGTGACGTACATGTCGTCGGGGTTCACGTCGAGGATGCGGTCGAGCGCGGCCGTGTCGACGACGACTCCGGGCGCCGCCTGGGAAACGTAGCCGCTCGAGTATGTGAGCCCGCCGCCGCGCGGCAGCACGCCGTAACCCGCGTCCACGATGCAGCGCACGGCGGCGGCAAGCTGCGCGGCGCTACCCGGCCTCACGACGGCGAGGCAGGCCGTTCCGCGCGAGTACACGTCGGCCGAGCAGGCTTCGAGGTCCGACGGGTCGGTGCTGATCGACACCCCGCCGAGCGCGCCCAGCCGTTCCTCGAGCTGACGGAACGCGACGGCCTGCGATTCAACCACGCTCATGCCACACCTCGTCCGGGCGACCGCTCCGTCCGAAGATTGGGCGCAGGCCGCGGGCACTGCACAGCTTCCGCCGCCCCGGTCGCCACGCGGATGCGACTCAGAACCGGTGCACCACTTTCACGCCGAGGCGCCGGCGCTCGGGCAGCGCGAGGTATGCCGTCAGGTCGTAGAAGCTCGGGATGTGGGCCGCGCGCTGGGCGCCGACGACCGTCGTGTCGTCGGTCGCGTTGTTCAGGTACAGCTCGACGCTCGTCGCACCCAGCTCGAGCCCCGTCCGCAGGTTGATGATGTTGCGGTCGCCCGAGTGCGCGAGGTTCACCTCGTCCGCGTACAGCTTGCTCTGGAACTGGTACTCGCCGCGCGCGTACCAGTTCCGGTCGCCGCCGAACGGGCGCGAGCAGTTGAGCGCGAGGCTCGCCTTGTACTCCGGCACGCTCGGCAGCATCTTGCCGATCTGCGCGGTGTTGATGTTGACGGCGCCGGGGTTGCCGAACGGCGAGCAGTTGCCGCAGACCGACTTCTTGATTTCGAGGTGGTTCCAGCTGCCCGCGAAGGACAGCTGCCACGACTCGCCGAGGTTCGCTCGGCTCTCGACCTCCAGGCCGTGGATGTCGGACTCGCCGGTGTTGCCGATGTAGCTGAACGTCGTGAGCGCGCCGCCGGCGACGATCGGGATCAGCTCGAAGTTGGTGATCTGCTGGTCCTTGACCTTGCCGACGTAGCCCACGACGGAGGTCTGCAGGCGACCCTCGAGGAGCGAACCGCGCCAGCCGAGCTCGAACTGCTCGAGCCTCTCCTCGTCGACCCCGACCGTGGCGCCGCGCGAGGCCAGGATGGCCTGCGACGCCGCCGGGAGCGTCGGGATCCGGTTGTTGAAAGTGCCCGGCCGATAGCCGTTCGAGAGGTTCGCGAACAGCGTCATGTTCTCGCTGGGCTTGAACTTGAACGTCACGCGGCCCGAGACGCTGCTGAAGGTCTTCTTGAACGCCGTGATCGTCTCGCCGGAGGAGCTGACGACCGGGACGAAGGGCACGCTCTTGACGTCGTCCTGCTGCGAACGCACTTCCGCGCCGATCTCGGCGCGGTCGCCGAACTTCGCGTACAGGCCGCCGAAGGCGCCCGCCGTCTTGATCAGCGTGCGACCCTGGGTCGGCCCGCGCGCGATGCCGCCGAAGGCGGGCGGGACTTCCGAGGCGCCGTTGCCGGTCTGGCCGTCGAGGTCCACGTAGTTGGCGCCGACCACCCAGCGCAGCTTGCGCTCGAGATCCGACTCGAGCCTCGCCTCGATCGAGAAGTCGTCGAAGGCGCGCTCGAACAGTCCCTGCCAGAGGAAGAAGGGGCGATTGCAGGGCACGGTCGCGGTGCGCACGCAGGCCACGGCGGACTGGTCGTCGGTGGACGCATCCTCGACGGTCTGCAGGTCGCTCGAATTCTTCGCGGCGATGGCTTTGAACCGTGTGCCCGCCCACGGCGTCTGCCAGTCGAGGATGACGTTCGCCTTGAGGTTCTCCGCCGCGAGGCCCGGTCCCTTGACCATCGTCTTGCCGAAGATCGAGTAGCGATCGATGAACTGCGTGCGGAAGAAGTCGTCGACGCGCCCGGCGTCCGCCGCCAGCGCCTCGGCAACGCCCGTGACGTTCACTTCGCCGCAGAAGTAATCGTTGGCCGGCGTGCCGCGGATGTTGCAGTTGCCGTACAGGTCGCCGCGCGCGAGATAGGTCGCGCTGGGGCCGTCGTTGTACTCGGAGTATTCCGCGAACACCTTGAGCGCGAGGTCGTCGTTCGGCGTGAACCGCAGGGTGAGGCTGGCGGCGTCGGTGCCACGGCCCCCGAGCCTCCCTCCGGTGGCGTTGTTCTTCCACGAGCCGACGTAGCGGCGCGAGCCGCCCGACAGCCGGAACGCGAGCCGGTCGGTCATGATCGGGCCCTCGATCGAGGCCGAGACGTCTGTGGTGCCCTCCTGGTCGAACTCGCCGCGCAGGTCGCCGCGCCACTCGTTGCCGGGCATCTTGGTGATGATGTTGACCGCACCGGTCATCGTGTTGCGGCCGAACTGCGCGGTTTGCGGGCCCGGCAGGACCTCGATGCGCTCGATGTTCTGCACGGTCGCGAGCTGGCCGCCGAGCACCGGCGCGCCGTCCACGAACAGCACCGCCGCATCGACGAGGCCCAGCGGCGAGAAGAAGTTCATGCCGCGGAACATCAGGTTCACGTAGTTG
>JANPDV010000414.1:0-14825 GCA_031431655.1 Gammaproteobacteria bacterium
CGCCTGGGGGCGGGTGGGGGGGTTTCGCCCCCACGACCGGGGGTGGCGGCGTCGGTCTGGCGTGTGGACACATCGGCAGGCGAGTTTCTCCTCAAGTATCGGCCGGATGCGGCCATCGAGCGCGAGCTCGGCGCCGACGTGCGGGCCGGCCTGGCGTTGCAGCGCATCGCGCACGATGCGGGACTGGCGCCTGCCGTGGTGGCCGAGGACGCAGCCGGGCGGTTCGATCTGCACGAGTTTCGCGCCGGTAACGTCTGGACTCGCTCGCAACTGTGCAGCGCGCAAGGCGCGCGCCGGCTCGGCACCGCGCTCCGACGGCTGCAGGCCGTGCCGGTGCCGCCCGCGCTGCACGCAGGGCCCACGCTGGCGGAGCGCGTCGCGCGTCTCGCCCGGCAGGCAGCACAGCTGCGGCCCGGGCACGCGGGCGAGCTCGAGTGCCTGCTCGCGGCAAACGAGCGCGACCTGCAGCTCGTCCGATCGGCCGGTCGGCCGGGCGTCATCGTCCATTCGGATCTGCATCCCGGGAACCTGCTCGACCCTGTTTCGGTCGCCGCTGGGCCGGTCCTGCTCGACTGGGACTACGCCCATGTTGGTGATCCGCTGGAGGACCTCGCGGCGCTGCTGGCGCGCGTGCCGGCTGTGGCGGGATCGCTGGACATGGCACTGCAGGCGATGGGCCGTGCGGGCCGGGGGCAGCCGGCGGACCTGGACGCAGGGCCGCGGACGTACCGTCGACTGACCTATCTGTGGCTGCGACTGTGGCGCCAGCGCCGCCGTGCTGGCGCGCGCGGATTCAGGTCGGCAGACTACCGGGCTTGCATTAACTGACGCGAGCGAGGAAGGGCTATATGCCGATGGTGACAGTAGTGGACCGGGACGGTGTCGAACATCAGGTCGAGGCCAAGTCGGGCGTCAAGTTGATGGAAACCCTGCGCGAACTGGACTACGGCATCGCCGCGATCTGCGGGGGCATGTGTTCGTGCGCAACCTGCCACATCTTCCTCGACGAGAGCTGGGTCGCGAAGGTTCCTGCTGCAATGTCCGACGAGCGCGAACTCCTTGCGGAGCTGTCGCACTACCGCAGCACGTCCCGCCTGTCATGCCAGGTGGAAATGACCGATGCGCTTGCCGGCATCAAGATCCGGATTGCCCCGGACGAGTGAACGGCGTGAGCGTAGTGACGCGCAGTTCAGGGTCCAGCTGGCCATCGACGAACGCTGCGACGTCGCGATTGAAGGTGTCGGGAATCTCCAGGTAGAGGTAGTGCCCCACCTTCGGGTACTTGCGCACGTAGGTTGGCGCGTTGCGCAGCCAGTGCTGGAACACGTCGGCCTGCAGGTGATCCACCGTTATGTTGCCCATGCCCCAGAGCACCAGGGTCGGGGCCACGACCCGCGCCAGCATGGCCTGCGGGTCGCCGGTGCTGAAACCGCGCATGTACAGCTCGCCCTGCTCCACGCCGCCGGCGCGCCGGTTCATGTCAAAGACCATGTCCACGAGCCAGGCCGGCGGCGCGGCGCCGCCGGAGAACTGCCGGCTCAGGTTCGCCAACCAGTAGCCGCGCGAGCGATGGTAGCGGTTGATCCAGCGCTCGAGCGCCGTGCCTCGCGGGCGGTTGGGGTCGGTAACGGGCGTGCGTGGCAGGCCCGCCGAGTTCACCAGGATCAACCGCTCGACGCGATCCGGGTGCTGCGCCGCGTAGCGGAAAGCCACGGTGCCGCCTGATGAAGTGCCCAGCAGGCTGAAGCGGGCGACGCCCAGGTGATCAACCAGTGCGCCGAGCACCTCTACATTGCGTTCGAAGGACAGGTCGCCGGCTGCGCCGCTGGTGAGGCCGGCCGGGATGAGGTCGAGTCGGATGACCCGGTGGCTCGCCTTGAGGGCGGCAGCCAGGGAATCCCAGGCGCGCAGATTCATGTAGGACGCGTGTACGAGCACCACGGCCGGCCCGGCACCCTCGTCGCGATAGTGGATCCGCGCGGTGCCGACCTCCAGGAATCTGGACTCCGGCGTCTGGTAGCGCGTAGCCAGACCGGCCAGGGTGATGTCGAACGCCCCGTTGCGCAGCGCGAGCGCCGCTGCGCCCAGCCCCAGTACGACGATGGCGATGATCCAGGCGACGAATCTCATTGCAGGCTCCTCGCGCGATTGCAGGCGCGCACCCGCCCGATTCTAGCTGCTTTGACTTTTCGGCAGCGCGTCGACATTCTCCACGGCGCATGACTGATACCAGTGAACCCAAGGCGCCGGTGATCGATGGCGGACGTTTGAACGCGGGGAAAGTGCTCTACGAAGTCCGCGACCGTGTTGCGCGGATCACGTTGAACCGGCCGGATAACGCCAATGTGCTCGACATGGCCATGGCACGCGAACTGTACGAGGCTGCGTTGCAGTGCGAGCGCGACCGCGGCGTGCGCGCTGTGGTGCTGACCGGGGCCGGACGCCATTTCTGTTTCGGCGGCGACCTGCGCGGCATGATGGCGGGCGGCACCGACGTGCAGGCGTACCTGGCCGAGCTCACCGCCTTCCTGCACCAGGCAATAGCCCATTTCGTCCGGATGGACGCACCGGTGGTCGCCGCCGTCAACGGCACTGCGGCGGGCGCGGGCGTCGGGCTGGCGGCGATGGCGGACCTGGCGCTCTGCGGTGAGAGTTCGAAGTTCTCGCTGGCCTATACCGGTGTCGCGCTCACGCCGGACGGCAGCACGTCGTTCTTCCTGCCGCAGTTGGTGGGGCGCAAGCGCGCGCTGGAGCTGATTCTCACCAACCGTCCGCTGCCGGCGGCCGAAGCGCTGGCGTGGGGTCTGGTCAATCGCGTCGTGCCGGACGCCGAGCTGCTTGCCGCTGCCGACACGCTCGCGGCGCAGCTGGCTGCGGGGCCGCGCGCGGCCTTCGGCCGGGCCAAGCGACTGGTGACGGCGGGGCTCGGCGGATTCGAAGCCCAGTTGGCGGCCGAGAGCCGCAGCATCGCCGCACAGGCGGCCAGTGCGGAGGGGCTGGAAGGCATCACGGCTTTCCTCGAAAAGCGCAAGCCGGACTACATCGGGACAGCGCCATGAACTGGGTGATCCTGATGCTGGTCATCGGCGGTGCGCTCGCGCTGGGGCGCATTGCGCTGTCGGTGCGGCAGCTCAGCAAACAGAAGGTCGATGACTGGGATTCGCGCCTGATCGAACGGATGCGGCGCGGCGGCTCGGATCCCTTTGCGGCGTACGATGTGGACTTCTTCCTCGCGCTGCCGAGCGAAGCGGTGGCGCAACGAATTGCCGGACGGCTCGCGACCGAGGGCTTTCAGGTCGATATCAAGCCCGTCGCCGACAGCGACGCGCATCCGTTCAGCGTGCACGCGATGCGCTCCATGCAGCTGACGGTCGATGGCATCCGCGAAGTCTCTGCCCGGCTGCGCGGCATTGCCGCCGAGACGGGTGGACGGTACGACGGCTGGGCTGCCGGCAAGGCGAGCAGCGTAACCTGAGCCAGGCCGGCGTTGCGCCGGCCGGTCGTTGCGCTACGGGGTCGTTCCGCCGGGCTTCTTCTCTCCCTGGCGCTTGACCGCTTCGGCCGCCGCGGCGACCGCAGCGGCATCGCCCAGATAGCGGCGCGAAACCGGCTTGAGCGCGGCATCCAGCTCGTAGACCTGCGGGATGCCGGTGGGGATGTTCAGCTCCACGATCTCCGAATCCGCAATGCCATCGAGCATCTTGACCATGGCGCGCAGGCTGTTGCCGTGCGCGGCAACCAGCACGTTGCGCCCGGCGCGCAGTTCCGGAGCGATCCGCTGCAGCCAGAACGGCTGCACCCGGGCGAGGGTTTCCTTCAGTGATTCGGTGGCCGGCAGCAGGGACGCATCGAGGCCTCGGTAGCGCACGTCGTGGCGCGGGTGACGCGGGTCATCCAGGGCGAGCGGCGGCGGCGGGATGTCGTAGCTGCGGCGCCAGATCTTCACCTGGGCCTGGCCGTGCTGTGCGGCGGTCTGCGCCTTGTCCAGGCCCTGGAGGGCGCCGTAGTGCCGCTCGTTGAGGCGCCAGCTGCGTTCCACCGGAATCCACATGCGGTCCGTTTCGTCGAGGATCATCCACAGCGTACGGATGGCGCGCTTCAGCACCGACGTGAACGCGAAGTCGATTTCGATATTCGCGGCGAGCAGTTCGCGGCCAGCCTGGCGCGCCTCGATCCGGCCCTGGTCCGACAGGTCGACATCGGTCCAGCCGGTAAAGAGATTGTCGACGTTCCAGATGCTCTGGCCGTGTCTGACGAGGACGAGTTTTCCGGGCACGATCGGCTCCATGGGTGGCAGGCGTTGGGGCAGTAGCTGGCCGGTGGGCTTTCGCGCCGCGGTTTATAGCACAGCGTGCGCGTCGAGCCCGCGGTCGCAGCGCACCCTTCGCCGCTGCAGCGTCCGTTGCAGGATCGCCTGGTTTTCGCGCCGCCGGTCGCGCGCGGCCGCTGGGTGCCAGAGATGCCAGGCTATGCCCCCGCCGAGCAGCGTCCGGCGCTCGACGCCGCTGTGTCGCAGTCGCGCGCACAGCTCCTTGTCCTCCGGGCCCCAGCCTTCGATGGCTTCGTCGAAGCCGTTGGTCCTGACCAGGTCCTCGCGCCAGAACCCCTGGTTGCAGCCCTTGATCGCGATCATGCCGTTGCCGATGCGGCGCGCGATGCGCTGCAGTCGCGGTGAGTGCCAGCCATAGAGGCGGCGCAGCCCGGCGCCTCGCAGGTCGTGCCCACCGGGTCGCTGGCCCGGATGCCTGAGCATCCGCTCGGTGCCGGCGAGGTCGAGCGGAATGCGCACGCCCTGCACGAAGCAACCGGGCGCCGCGCAGCGGCGGTGGTCTGCAATGAATGCGGGGTGCAACAGCATGTCGCCGTCGATGAAGACCAGATAGTCGCTGCGGCAGGCGGCAATGGCGAGATTGCGCAGGCGGGTGAGCCGGAAGCCCTGGTGCGGCTGGCGCACGCGCGTCAACACCGGTTGCAGCAGGGCGCTGGCCGCGTCGAGCACGGCATCGGTCGCCGGGCCGGAGCCGTCGTCCGCGACGATCAGCTCGTCCGGCAGGGAGCTCTGCGTCGCAATCGAGGCCAGCACCGTTGCGAGCGCATCCGGGCGCTCGTAGGTGGTGACGATCAGCGCGAGCCGCACCGGGGATTCAGCGGACCAGCTTGCGGATCGCGTCGACGCCCACCGATACGGTGGCGAAATCCGCAGTACCTGCAGCCCGCATCTCCGCCAGGGTGCGCAGCCACTGCGTCCGCGCCGTTGCGATGCTCTGCAACCACGCGTCGACGCGCTGCGTCGGGCCGCCGCGCCCGCGCTGTCCGAGTACCTGCGCGACGAGACGACGCTGTATGTCGTGGGTCGAATCGCGCAGGCCGCTGCGCGCGGTGGCCTGCCAGGTGCCGTCGACGGTCAGCCCCTCGATCTGTGCCTGCAGCCAGTCGAGACCGAGCTTGGTGCCGACGTCGAACCAGATCCGGGCGCAGTTAGGCGCTGGCAGCCGTCGCTGCGCGGCCAGCTCGGCAAGGTCGAGCGCGCAGTCCAGCGCGTGGTTGCTGGCGACGAAGCGCGCCAGCCCTTCGGGCACGCCCGCCGCGCGGTGCAAAGCGAAGTGCGCGGCGAAGCGGTCCCGGTCCACGCCCTGCAGGGCGCCGTCAATGCCATCGGCGAGCTGCGCCAGCGCAGGCGCGAACTCGCGCACCGTACGATCGACCGCCAGGTCGTCGGGGCGGTGACGCAGCAGCCAGTAGGTACCGTGGCGCAGCAGGCGCGCCGTGGCCCGATACAGCCCGTACTGCGCCGCGGCGGCAACGCGGGTGTCGAGCGCCTCGATCGCAGCCCAGTGTCGTCGCAGGCCAAAGCTCTCGCGCGCAATCGAATAGGCACGCGCCACCTGTGCGGGTGCAGCGCCAGTGTCCTCAGTGGCACGCAGCACGAACGTCGGGCCCATGCGGTTCACCAGGCTGTTGGTGATCGCGGTGGAGATGATCTCGCGACGCAACCGGTGGCGCGGAATGGCGGCACCGAGGCGCTGGCGCACTTCAGCAGGGAAATAGCGGGCGAGTTCCGCGGCGAAGAACGCGTCTTCGGGCACGTCCGAAGCCAGCAGCTGTTCATTGAGAACGATCTTGGAGTAGGCCAGCAGCACGGACAGCTCCGGGCGGGTGAGTCCCTGCCCCTGCTTGCGTCGCTCGGCGAGTGCGTCGTCACTCGGCATGAATTCCACCGCGCGGTTCAGTTCGCCGGCGGCCTCGAGCGCGCGGATCGCATGCTGCAGCTCGGGCAGGCGACGCAGGGACTCAGCCTCGAGCGAAGACAGCGCCTGGCTCTGCAGATAGTTGTTGCGCAGCACCAGCGCAGCCACTTCGTCCGTGAGGCGCGCGAGCAGCCGATTACGGTCGCGACGCTGCAGGCGACCGACGCGTTCTTCCGGCGCCATCAGTATCTTCAGGTTCACTTCGACATCCGAAGAATTGACCCCGGCCGAGTTGTCGATGAAGTCGGTGTTCAGCCGTCCGCCGGCCAGCGCGTACTCGACCCGCCCGAGCTGCGTGAAGCCGAGGTTGCCGCCCTCGCCCACGACCCGCGCCCGCAGTTCCCGGCCGTCGACGCGCACGGCATCGTTGCCGCGATCCCCGGCCGCCGCATGCGATTCGCCGGCGGCCTTGACGTAGGTGCCGATACCGCCGTTCCACAACAGGTCTACCGGCATCCTTAGGATTGCCCGGATCAGGTCAGCCGGAGCGAGGGCGGACTGCTGCAGGCCGAGGCGACGCTGCACCTCCGGTGACAGCGCGATGCTCTTGGCGCTGCGCTCGAACACGCCACCGCCGCGCGACAGCAGGCGGCGGTCGTAGTCGGCCCAGGTCGAGCGCGGCAGCGCAAACAGCCTGCGGCGCTCGGCGAGACTGCGCGCCGCATCCGGCTCCGGGTCGAGGAAGATGTGCTGGTGGTTGAACGCGGCGACCAGCCGGATCTGCGGCGACAGCAGCAACCCGTTGCCGAACACATCGCCCGACATGTCGCCGATGCCAGCGACGGTGAACGGCTGGCTCTGGATGTCGGTGCCGAGCTCGCGGAAGTGACGCTTGACGCATTCCCAAGCGCCGCGCGCCGTGATGCCCATCTTCTTGTGGTCGTAGCCGGCCGAGCCGCCGGAGGCGAAGGCGTCGCCGAGCCAGAAGTCGCGTTCGACCGCGATGGCGTTGGCGATGTCGGAGAAGGTGGCCGTGCCCTTGTCGGCGGCTACCACCAGGTAGGCGTCGTCGCCATCGCGACGCACGGTGCGTGCGGGAGCCGTCGGAACGCCACGGACCAGGTTGTCCGTCACGTCCAGCAGTGCGCCGATGAACTCGCGATAGGCTGCCACGCCTTCGCGCTGCGCGTCGTCGCGGCTCGCGCCCGGCTGCAGGCGTCGTGGGACAAAACCGCCCTTGGCGCCGACCGGCACGATCAGGGTGTTCTTGACGTTCTGCGCCTTCATCAGGCCCAGTACCTCGGTGCGGAAGTCCTCGCGGCGGTCGGACCAGCGAATGCCGCCCCGGGCCACCAGGCCTTTACGCAGGTGCACGCCTTCGACGCGCGTGGAGTGCACGAAGATCTCGTAGACCGGACGCGGCAGCGGCAGGTTCGGGATCTTCTCCGGATCCAGTTTGAACGCCAGTGCGGGCCGCGGGCCCGCCTGGTAGAAGTTCGTGCGCAGCATCGCGCGGCAGAGCGCAACAAACGCACGCAGGATGCGGTCCTCGTCGGCGCTGGTGACCGACTCCAGGCGCGCCGTGATGCCGGCGGCGATGCGCGTGGCGCGCGGCTCGCGCGCCGCCGCGACCGCGTCCGGATCGAACTGCGCATGGAACAGCCGGACGAGGTCCGCGGCGAGCGCTGCGTGAGCGGCAAGCACGCGCTCCATGTAGGCCTGGCTGAAGGGCAGCCCGGTCTGCAGCAGGTAGCGGCAGCAACAGCGCAGCACCAGCAACTCGCGGGCATCGAGCCCGGCGAGCAGCAGCAGGCGGTTGAAGCCGTCGTTGTCCAGTTCGCCGCGCCACACGGCAAGGAATGCCTGCGTGAAGCGCTGTTCGACGCGCTCGATGTCCACCGGCGCGCCGCCCCGGTGCTCGAAGCCGAAATCCTGGATCGACGCCTTGCCGTCGGCAAGCGCGATTTCATAGGGGTGTTCCGACAGCACGCGCAGGCCGAAGTTCTCCAGCATCGGCAGCAGGTCGGAAACGGGAATGGGGTCGCCGCGCTTGAGAAACTTCAGGTGCAGTCGCGACAGCGGTTCACCGGGCGGCCGGTGCAGGTTCAGGCGCAGCGCCGCCGGGTCCGGGCCCAGCTGCTCGAGGTCGGCCACGTCGTCCAGCGCGTCCGGCGGATCTATGTCGTCCTGGTAGGAAAGCGGAAACGCCTGTGCATAGCGCTCGAACAGCCTGATCGCCGCGCCCGGCTCGTGCGCGGAGTCCAGGGCGGCGCGCAACCGGTCCGACCAGGTGGTAGCCGCGGCGGAGATCCGGTTCTGAAGTGCGGCGAAGTCCGGGGTGCGCGAGCGTGTGAGGTTCTCGGCGGTCCGCACCAGGACGTGCACGCGCGCGTGACTGGATTCGGAAATCTGCACCTGTGACTCCAGGCCCACGCCTGCGGCGGCCGCCAGCAGGATCTGTTCGATGCGGTGGCGAACGTCGGTCGTATAGCGGTCACGCGGCACATAGACCATGAACGACCAGAACCGGCCGAACGGATCGCGCCGCGCCAGCAGTCGAGTGGTGCGGCGTTCATAGAGATTCACCACGCCGCGCACCAGGGTCATCAGCTCCGGCACGGTGGCCTGGAACAATTCGTCGCGCGGATAGGTCTCCATGACCGCGAGCACGGCCTTGCCGTCGTGGCTGCTGGCGTCCAGGCCGAAGCCGTCGATTATCTGGCTGACCTTGCTGCGCAGAATCGGAATCTCGCGCGGGCTGGCGAAGTAGGCGGTCGAGGTCCAGAGGCCCAGGAACCGGTGTTCACCGCAGACCTGGCCGCGTTGGTCGAATTCCTTAACGGCGACGTAGTCGAGCTGCGTGGCGCGGTGCACCGTCGAGACGGTGTTGGCCTTGGTGATGACCATCGGCTCCGCCGAACGTGCTGCCCGTCGCTGGGCGCCGGTGAGCTGACGCGGCGGGTGGGGGGGGTTCTGCCCGGCACTGCGCAGCAGCCCGAGACCGGTTGGCAGGTCAGGCAGCAGGCGGTCGCTGCGTCGGCCGCGCGCCAGCACATAGCGCCGATAGCCCATCACGATGAAATGCTGGACGGCCATCCACTCCAGCAGCGCCGCGGATTCGGCGGCATTGGCGGCGCTCACCCGGGCAGGGGGGGCATCTCGCAACGCCCGCGCCAGTGCTTCGAGCTGGCGGCGCATCGGCCGCCAGTCGTGCACCACGCTGCGAACGTCGCGCAGGGCAAGCTGGATCCCGCGCAACAGCATGCGGATGCGCTCCGGGTCGACCTGGCGGTCGATTTCATAGAGCTGCCAGGACTCCGGGGGCTGCGACCCGGTGGTCTCGCCGGCGGCCGCTGCCTGCAGCGGGTGACCGCGGCGATCGCGTTGCACCCGCAGCACGGGGTGAATCAACAGGTGCACGCCGACGCCCGCGCCGCTGAATACCATACCGACCGAGTCGACCAGGAACGGCATGTCCCGGGTGACGATCGCGACGAAGCTGTGCGGTGAATCGAAACCGTGCTCCATCATCGTCGGGCAGAAGAGCTTGACGGTCGGCCGGCCCCGCCTGAGCTGCCCGGCTACCTGGGCGTGGTGCAGCGCGAGCAGAGCGCACTCGCGCCCCCGACGGCGCGCGAGATCGTCTTCGTCGACGCCACCGAAGTACGCCCGCAGGCACCAGGGGAGTTCCCGCAGGCTCCCGGCGCCGCGCGGTCGGGGCATCGCGCTGCGGACGATCTGGTTGATCAACTGGACGCGTTTGATCGGCAGGCGGACCGGCATGAGTCGAACCTCGCGACGGGTGGCGCGCCGCAGTGTATGCGGACGGGCGGCGGGGCGTCTTATGGACACAGGACGGACCGACCGGCAAAGCGGATCGCAGCGGGCGGTGCGAACCGCGTCACATTCAGTATTGCATATTTGTGTAATATTGATACCGATGGACGAACTGGAGTCTCAGGCTGCGGTCTTTCGCGCGCTCGGAGCGGCGGATCGCCTGCGTTTGCTGGCGCTGTGCCAGCCCCAGCCGGCGCGTGTCTCGGATCTTGCGCAGTGCCTCGGCGAGAGTGAGCCGAATGTCTCGCGTGCCCTCAAGACCCTGGCTGCCGCTGGACTGTTGCAGCGTGAGCGCGTCGGGCAATCGGTCCGATATGGCCTCGCCGAACCGGATGAACCAGCGGGCCGCGTCGCCCGTCTTGCCCTGCAGTCGATCAGTGAGGGTGATGCGACGCTGCGGCGTGCACGTGGCCGGCTGGCGCGTGTCAATTCACCGCGGTCGGATGACGCGAGCCGCCTCGGGCGAGCGCTGCGCGCTGAACTGGCCACCCAACCAGGGGGCCAGGCAGGTGGCCAGGGTCTCGGTCGGGTGCTGCTGGCGGGCATGGTGCCGACCGAAGTCGCCGGCTGGGCGCTGGATTCGGCGGCCCAGGTGGTGCGCCTGAACTCGGGGCCGATCGCGCCGCAGTCGATCGACCTCTGCATCTGGGGCATCGAGGCCGGCAGCGGCGACGCCGTCGCCGAAATCGATGCCTGCGCGCGGCGCGCGGCGCCGTGGATGCAGGCCGACGGGCGACTGTGCCTGCATGCGTCGTACGACGCGCTCGACG
The DNA here is from genome assembly GCA_031431655.1 of Gammaproteobacteria bacterium. GTDB lineage: Bacteria > Pseudomonadota > Gammaproteobacteria > Steroidobacterales > Steroidobacteraceae > UBA964. Next base: position 10,796 of record JANPDV010000414.1, read on the forward strand.
TCGCGGGCGGCTCGCCGCCGGCGCACCTGCGTGCCCTGATGCAGCAGGCGGGCTGGGACTGCCAGCGCATCCGGCCGATAGAGGCCGGCTCGCAACACTTGCTGGTGGCGCATGCGCGGCGCGCCACGCGCCCGCCGACCACGCTCACTGAATTCATCCCGAGGACCGATCGATGACTCAACCTGCCATTCCAGCTGGCGTGACGCCGACGCAACCGTCGGCGGCCATCGCGACTCCGATCCAGGTGTCGTTCGAGTTCTTTCCGCCCGCTGACGCCGCGATGGAAGCGACGTTGTGGCAGTCCGTGCAACGGCTCGCGCCGCTGGCGCCGCGTTTCGTGTCGGTAACGTATGGTGCCGACGGCTCGACCCGCGAGCGCACGCACAATGTCGTCACGCGCATCCAGAAAGAGACCACGTTGACCGGCGCGCCGCACCTGACCTGCGTCGGCGCGTCGCGCGAAGAAGTCATCGCAGTAGCGCGCGACTACTGGCAGCAAGGGATTCGCCACATTGTCGCGTTGCGTGGCGACCCGCCGCAGGGAGCCACCACTTACACGCCCCACGCGGGTGGCTTTGCCTACGGCGCCGACCTCGTGGCGGGCCTGCGACGCGTCGCCGATTTCGACGTCTCCGTGGCCGCCTATCCGGAGATGCACCCGGAAGCGCGTTCGATGGACGCGGACATCGACAACCTGAAGGCCAAGGTCGATGCCGGCGCGACGCGTGCGATCACCCAGTTCTTCTTCGATGCGGACCACTACCTGCGCTTCCGCGATCGCTGCACTGCCCGCGGCATCACCGTCAGCATCGTTCCTGGCATCCTGCCGATCACGCGCTTCCCGCAGGTCAGGAAGTTTGCCGCGCGCTGCGGCGCCAGCGTTCCGGGCTGGCTGGAAGACCGTTTCGCCGGGCTCGACGACGACGCGGACACGCGCCGGCTGATCGCCGCCAACGTCGCGATCGAACAGGCGTCGCGACTGGTGCACCACGGGGTGCGCGAGTTCCATTTCTACACCCTCAACAGGGCGGAACTCACCTACGCGATCTGCCACGCGCTCGGCGTGCGTGCGCCGGTGGCGGCGCAATGAACCGCGTGGCGCACCGTCACTCGGCCGGCTGCGGCCACGCCGCGGCGGACGGCGAGACCGCGCTGAACCGGCCTGCGCCCGCTGGCGCGCCCGGGTCGGACGATGTTCGCGCCGCGGTCGTGCCGTATGCGGTCGATCCGGTGGATACCGCCGCGCGCGAACGCCGCATCCGCCAGCTGCGGCGGCTGCTCGATGAGCGCATCGTGGTGCTCGACGGCGCGATGGGGACGATGATCCAGCGCCACAAGCTCGACGAAGCCGGGTATCGGGGCACGCGCTTCGCCGCCTATGGGCGCGATATCCGCGGCAACAACGACGTGCTCGTGCTGTCGCAACCGCAGATCATCCTCGACATTCACCGCGCGTACTTCGAAGCCGGCGCCGACATCGTCGAAACCAATACCTTCAATTCCACCACCGTCGCGCAGGCCGACTACGGCATGCAGGCGCTGGTCCCCGAACTGAACTACCGTGCAGCGCGAGTGGCGCGCGAGGCTGCGGATGCCGTCGCGCAGGCCACCGGACAGCCCCGCTTCGTCGCCGGTGCGCTCGGGCCCACCAACCGCACCGCGTCGATCTCGCCCGACGTCAACGATCCTTCGTTTCGCAACGTCACGTTCGACGAGCTGGTGCGCGCCTATACCGAGGCCACGCATGCGCTGATCCAGGGTGGAGTGGATCTGCTGCTGATCGAGACGGTGTTCGACACCTTGAACGCCAAGGCGGCGATCTTCGCGGTGCAGGGCGTGCTGGAGGAGCTGGCGCTGGACATGCCGCTGATCGTCTCCGGCACCATCACCGACGCCTCGGGTCGCACGCTGTCAGGGCAGACCACCGAAGCGTTCTGGAACTCCATCCGGCACGGCAACGTGCTGGCGGTGGGCCTGAACTGCGCGCTCGGCGCGAGCCAGTTGCGGCCCTACGTCCAGGAGCTGGGGCGCGTCTCGGACGCCTACGTCTGCGCCTATCCGAACGCTGGGCTGCCGAACGCGTTCGGCGAGTACGACGAGACGCCCGAACAGACGGCCGAGATCCTGCGCGAGTTTGCCCACAGTGGACTGCTCAACATCGTCGGTGGCTGCTGTGGCACCACGCCAGAGCACATCGCGATGATCCGCAAGGCGACCGCCGGCGCGAAAGCGCGAATCCGCAAGCCGCTGCCAGTGGCCTGCCGGCTGTCCGGGCTGGAGCCGCTGACGCTCAACGACGATTCACTGTTCGTCAACGTCGGCGAGCGGACCAACGTCACCGGCTCCGCGCGCTTCCGCAAGCTGATCGAAGCGAACGACTATGCGGCGGCAGCGGAGGTTGCACGCCAGCAGGTGGCCTCGGGCGCACAGATCGTCGACGTGAACATGGACGAAGGCATGCTTGACTCGGAAGCGGCCATGACTCGCTTCCTCAGCCTGATCGCCGCCGAGCCGGACGTGGCGCGCGTGCCGGTGATGATCGACTCTTCGAAGTGGTCGGTGATCGAGGCCGGCCTCAAGTGCGTGCAGGGCAAGTCCATAGTCAATTCGATCAGCCTCAAGGAAGGTGAGGCGGCCTTCATGGCGCATGCCCGCAAGGTGCGCCGCTACGGCGCGGCGGTGGTGGTGATGGCGTTTGACGAGCAGGGCCAGGCGGATTCCAGCGCACGCAAGCTGGCCATCTGCCAGCGCTCGTACCGCATCCTGACCGAGCAGGTCGGATTCCCACCCGAAGACATCATCTTCGATCCGAACATCTTCGCGGTGGCCACCGGAATCGAGGAGCACAACGGCTACGGCGTCGACTTCATCGAAGCGACCCGCCAGATCAAGCAGGCGCTGCCGCACGCGATGGTCAGTGGTGGCGTCAGCAACGTATCGTTTTCGTTCCGCGGCAACGACCCGGTGCGCGAGGCGATGCACAGCGTGTTCCTGTACCACGCCATCCGGGCTGGCATGGACATGGGCATCGTCAACGCGGGCCAGCTCGCGATCTACGAAGACATCAAGCCGGACCTGCGCGAGGCGGTCGAGGACGTGATCCTGAACCGGCGCGCCGACGCTACCGAGCGGCTGCTCGCGATCGCGAGTCGCTTCAAGGATGACGTCGGCGCAAAGAAGGAAGCAGACCTGGAATGGCGCAAGCTGCCGGTCAACAAGCGGCTGGAGCACGCCCTGGTCAAGGGCATAGACGAGTTCATCCTCGAGGACACGGATGCCGCGCGGCTAGCCGCCGAGCATCCGATCAAGGTGATCGAAGGGCCGCTGATGGACGGCATGAACGTGGTAGGCGACCTGTTCGGCGCCGGCAAGATGTTCCTGCCGCAGGTGGTCAAGAGCGCGCGCGTGATGAAGCGCGCGGTCGCGCACCTGGTGCCCTACATCGAGAAGGAGAAGAGCGGCGCGCCCCGCAGCAATGGCAAGGTGGTGCTGGCGACCGTCAAGGGCGACGTGCACGACATCGGCAAGAACATCGTCGGCATCGTGCTCCAGTGCAACAACTTCGAGGTGATCGACCTCGGCGTGATGGTGTCGGCCGAGAAGATCCTCGAGGTCGCGCGGCGCGAGGAGGCGACCCTGGTCGGTCTCTCGGGGCTGATCACGCCGTCGCTCGACGAGATGGTGCACGTCGCGCGCGAGATGAAGCGCCAGGGCTTCAAGGTGCCGCTGCTGATCGGTGGCGCGACGACGTCCCCGGCGCACACCTCGGTGAAGATCGCGCCGCAGTACGACGAGGTGGTCGTCTACGTGAAGGACGCCTCGCGCTCGGTCGGGGTCTGCCAGTCGCTGGTGACCCCGTCGCAGAAGCCGGCTTTCGTGGCGCAGGTGAATGCCGATCATGTGCGCCGCCGCGAACAGCATGCCGGCAAGACCCAGCGGCAGCCGGAGCTCTCGCTGGCCGAGGCGCGCGCCAACCGGCGCCGCATCGACTGGGCGGGCTATGCCCCGGTCGTGCCGCGACGCCTCGGGC
>JANPDV010000415.1:0-5034 GCA_031431655.1 Gammaproteobacteria bacterium
TCTGCTTGCCGGATGCGCCATCGGCCCCAGCTATCGGGCTCCCCAGACACCGTTGCCGGCGGGGTTCGCCGAGGCGCGCGGCGCGGGCCTCGCACCAGCGGAGCCGGTGCCAGGCGAACTGTGGAAAAGCTTCAACGAGCCGGAACTCGAGGCGCTGCTCGCCCGCGCCCAGCAGCAGAACCGCAGCATCGCGCAGGCGAGCGCACGCCTGGACCAGGCCCGAGCCCTGAGCGGACTGGCGAACTGGACGCTGCTGCCGTCGGTCACTGCGTCCGGCAACCGCGAACGCAGCGAGCCGAGCGGGCGAGATCCTTTCGTGCCCCAAAGCCAGGGGACCACCACGGTGTATCGCGCCGGCTTCGATTCGTCCTGGGAAATCGACCTGGTCGGCGGCGCGCGGCGCGCGGCGGACGCGACGCGGCGTGACCTGGATGGAGCGCTCGCCGAGCAGGCCGCCTTGCGGCTGGCCACCAGCGCCGAGGTGGCACAGACGTGGTTTGCGCTGCGCGGCGCCGAGGAACGGCTGGCGATCCAGCAGCGCAACCTGGCGAATCTGCGCGAGGACCTGCGCATCCTGGAGGCGCGCCTGGAAGCCGGCCGCGGCACCGAACTCGACACTTCGCGCCAGAGCACGCTGGTCGCGGGCGTTGCGGCGCAGCTGCCGGAAACCGCAGCCGAAGTCGTGCGGCAGGAGCAGCGGCTGGCGGTCCTGACAGCCCTGCCGGTTGCCGAGCTGCGCGCGCATTGGCTTGCTCCGTCCCGGCCCATACCGCGGCCACCCTCGCTGGTTGCGGTGGGCGATCCGCAGCAATGGCTCAGCCGCCGACCGGATATCCGCGCAGCCGACCGACGGCTGGCGGCAGCGACCGCGCGGATCGGCGTTGCGCAGGCCGATTACTTCCCGCGGCTCTCCCTGACCGGCACGTTCGGCTACACCGCGCAGGTGCGCGGCGAGTTGCTGGAGGCCGCGTCCGAGCGGCGCAGCTACGGACCCGCCCTGTCGTGGAGCTTCCTGAACGTCGGCCGGGTCCGCCAGCGCGTGCTGGGTGCGCGCGCCCGCCAGCGCGAGGCGCTGGCGGCGTACGACGAGACAGTCCTGCGGGCGCTCGAGGAGACCGAGAACGCACTCGCCAGCTATCGCGCGGCGACAGAGTCGCTGCTGGCCTTCGAAACCGGTCTCACGGCGGCCCGCAATGCTGCACAAATCGCGCGGGCGCGCTTCGACGCCGGTGCCAGCGACTACCTCGCCGTGCTGGACGCGGAGCGTACGATGCTCGACTTCGAGGACCGCTACGTGCGCGGCTCGGTCGCACGGGCGACCACACTCGCTGCACTCTACAAGGCACTCGCCGGCGACTTCGCGCGCGCCGAGTAATCAACGGGCCTGCCCGGGCCAGCACGCCGCGGCGTGAACCCGCAGGGCCACGGCCACTGGCGTCAGCCGCGCGCGCGTTCCTCGAGGATCGCAACCGCCGGCAGCGTCTTGCCCTCGACGAACTCGAGGAACGCGCCGCCGCCGGTAGAGATGTAGGAAATGTCCGACTCGACGCCGTACTTCTCTATCGCGGCGAGAGTATCTCCGCCACCGGCAAGCGAGAACGCCTTGCTGCGCGCAATCGCCAGGGCAAGCATCCTGGTGCCCTCGCCGAACTGGTCGAACTCGAACACGCCAACCGGGCCGTTCCAGATGATCGTGCCTGCCTGCTGCAGCGAATCCGCCATTCGCTCCGCGGTATCGGGGCCGATGTCGAGAATCATCTCGTCGGCGCGCACGTCGTGGATGCCGCGCACGTTGGCGTGAGCCGTCGCCGAGAACTCGGTCGCCACGACCACGTCGGTAGGCAACGGTATCTCGACACCCCGCGCTCGAGCCTGCTCGAGCAGCTTGCGGGCAATGTCGAGCATCTCCGCCTCGTGCAACGACTTGCCGACTGCGACGCCGGTGGCCGCCAGGAAGGTATTGGCGATGCCGCCGCCGACGATCAGGCGATCGACCTTGGTCAGCAGCGTCTCGAGCACGGTGAGCTTGGTCGACACTTTGGAGCCGGCCACGATCGCGACCATCGGGCGCTTCGGCTGATGCAGTGCCTGCTCCAGCGCTTCGAGTTCACCCGAGAGCAGCGGCCCCGCGCAGGCAATCGGCGCAAACCGGGCCACGCCATGCGTGCTCGCTTCGGCGCGGTGCGCGGTACCGAAAGCGTCCATGACGAACACGTCGCACAGCGCCGCCATGCGCCGCGCGAGGTCTTCCTTGTCCTTCTTCTCGCCCTTGTTGAAGCGGACGTTCTCGCACAACACGATCTCGCCCGGCGCGCAGTCGACGCCAGCGAGCCAGTCCTTGCGCAGCGGCACAGACCTGCCGAGCAGCTCGGACAGCCGCACAGCCACCGGCGCGAGCGAGAATTCTTCGGCCGGAACCCCCTCCTCCGGCCGCCCGAGGTGCGACATGACCAGCACACGCGCGCCAGCGGCGCTGGCCTGCTGCAGCGTCGGCAGCGCGGCGCGGATGCGCGCGTCGCTGGTCACCCTGCCGTCCGCGATTGGCACGTTGAGGTCTTCGCGGATCAGCACCCGCTTGCCGCGCAGATCCACGTCCGCCATCCGCAGCACCTTCATCAGCGTGCGCTCACGCGGCGCGCGACCACGCCAGCGTGGTGTCGAGCATCCGGTTGGAGAAACCCCACTCGTTGTCGTACCAGGCGCAGACCTTGACAAGGTTGCCACCGATGACCTTGGTCATCGTGGCGTCATAGCTGGAGGAATGCGGGTCGTGATTGAAGTCGATCGATACCAGCGGGCCGTCGGTGTAGGCGAGGATGCCCTTAAGCGGGCCTTCCGCAGCCTGCTTCATCAGCTTGTTGATCTCATCGACCGAGGTGGCGCGCTTCGGCGTGAACGTGAGATCGACCAGCGAGACGTTAATTGTGGGCACGCGCACCGCGAAGCCATCAAAGCGGCCCTTGAGCTCCGGCAGCACCAGGCCCACCGCGGCAGCGGCGCCGGTCTTGGTCGGAATCATCGACATCGTGGCCGAGCGCGCCCGGCGCAGGTCGGAGTGGTACACGTCGGTGAGCACCTGGTCGTTGGTGTAGGCATGGATCGTGGTCATAAGACCACTGACGATGCCGACGTTGTCATTCAGCACCTTTGCCACCGGTGCCAGGCAGTTGGTGGTGCACGAAGCGTTCGAAATCACGGTGTGCGAAGACTTCAGCGTCTGATGGTTCACGCCGTAAACGATGGTGCCGTCCACGTCGTCGCCGCCCGGCGCCGAGATGATGACCTTCTTCGCGCCACCCGCGATGTGCGCGCTGGCCTTGGCCTTGCTGGTGAACAGGCCGGTGCACTCCAGCACGAACTCCGCGCCAAGCTGGCCCCACGGCAGCTTCGACGGATCGCGCTCGGCCAGCACCCGGATGCGGTCGCCGTTGACGACCATGGAGTCGCCGTCGACCTTGACCTCGCCCGGGAATTTGCCGTGAGCGGTGTCGTAGCGCGTCAGGTGGGCATTGGTATTGGCGTCGCCCAGGTCGTTGACGCCCACGATCTGGATTTCCTGGATGCGGCCCGATTCATACAGGGCGCGCAGGATATTGCGCCCGATGCGTCCGTAACCGTTGATGCCGACCTTGATCGCCATAGCCAGTTCCTCGTTCGACTTGAGTCAGGTGTGAATTGTTGGACAAGGGGAATTTTGTCAGCCGGCCAGCAGTTCCTCGACTGCCTGCTTCACGTTCCCGGCTGTCAGGCCGTACGCCCGGTACAGCTCCGGCGCCTTGCCCGACGCGCCGAAGCGGTCGATGCCCAGCACCCTGCCCGCGAGGCCGACATAGCGCCACCAGCCCTGCGTTGCGCCCGCCTCAACCGCGACGCGACGCGTGACGGCGCGCGGCAGCACCGCCTCTCGCCAGCTCGCGTCCTGGGCATCGAAAACGTCCGTGGAGGGCAGCGAGACCAGCCGTACCCGCCGACCGGTGGCCTGCAGCTCACGAACGGCTTCCGCGCAGAAGCCGATTTCGGAGCCAGTCGCCATGACGATGGCCTCGGGGGAGCCCGCGCAATCCAGCAGTACGTAGCCGCCGCGGGCGATCGACGCCTGGGTGGTCGCGTCGCGCGGCTGCTGTGGCAACGCCTGGCGCGTAAGCACGACGCAGCTGGGGCCGGCAGTGCGCTGCAACGCGGCGGCCCAGGCCACCGCGGTTTCCGCGGCGTCGGCGGGGCGCCAGAGACTGAGGTTGGGCATCGCGCGCAGGCTCGCCAGGTGCTCGATGGGCTGATGGGTCGGCCCATCCTCACCCAGCCCGATGGAGTCGTGCGTGTAGACATGCACCACGCGCTGGTGCATCAGCGCTCCCAGCCGCACCGCGTTGCGCGCGTAGTCCGAGAACACCAGGAACGTGCCCGAGTACGGAATGAAGCCGCCGTGCAGCGCCAGGCCATTCATCGCCGCCGTCATGCCGAACTCGCGCACACCCCAGTGTACGAAGTTGCCTGACACGTCCTGGGGCGTGATGGCCCGCGAGTCCTTGCGAAAGGTATTGACGGAGCCGGTGAGGTCGGCCGAACCGCCCAGCAGTTCCGGCATGTGCGGGCCAAGTGCATTCAGCACCACCTGCGACGAAGCCCGCGTGGCCTGGGGGGCACTGACGCCGGCAGCCGCAGCGTGCGCAGCAGCCATCACCTCGCTCCAGTTGCCCGGCAGCTTGCCGGCCATGCGCCGCTCGAACTGCGCGGCCAACTCCGGATGCGCGCGCTTGTAGCGCCCCCAGCGCCGCTTCCAAGAACGCTCGGCGCGGGCACCGCGCTCGCGCTGGTTCCAGGCCGCGCGGATGTCTTCCGGAATCACGAAGGGCTCGTATGGCCAGCCGATCGCCGCGCGCGTCGCCGCGACTTCCTCCGCGCCCAGCGGCTCGCCGTGGGTCGCCTTGCTGCCCTGCTTGTTGGGCGCGCCCTTGCCGATCACCGTGCGCGCGCAGATCAGGGTGGGCTGCTTGCGATTGGCGCGCGCACGGCGCAGCGCCTTGGCCACGGCCT
>JANPDV010000416.1:0-13960 GCA_031431655.1 Gammaproteobacteria bacterium
GCCGGGGGTTGCCGCCGCGCCAGCCAGGGCCGCGGGGAGGGCTCGGGTGCAGTTGGGCGCATTCAGCGCGCGTGACAAGGCGCAGGCCGAGTGGCTGCGGCTCAGCGGGCGGTTCAAAGTGCTGGCTGACCTGAAGCCGGATTATGTTCAAGGCGAGAGCGGCGGCAAGCCGGTGTTCCGGCTGCAGACCGAGGTTGAGGATGCCGCCGCCGCAGATGCGCTGTGCGCCACTCTGAAGGCCTCCCGCCAGGGTTGTATCCGGCTCATTGTACGATGATGCGATCAATACCAGTCCCTAGGATAGTTTTGACTCATAAATGAATCAAAACAGGCGCTCTTCATTGGCGGGTCCCTTCGCTGGGGGCGCTCTGTTCCGCCTGGCGTAACGGCCCGCGCGATCCTCTCTGCATTCCTTGCCAATCTTGGCATCGCGCTGACCAAGCTCTGGGCCGCGCTCTACATCGGTTCGGGCAGCATGTTCGCCGAAGCGATCCACTCCTTCGCCGACTGTGGCAACCAGATCCTGCTGTTCAGCATGGGCGGCCTGTTCTCCATCTACGAAGGCTGGCACAAGCTCAGCAACCCTGAGCCGCTGCGCCAGCCGTGGATTGCGCTGCTGGGGCTCGACGAGGATTGCGCGGCGCTGGCTGGTCTCGCGCTGGCTTTCGTATTCGTCAGCCTCGCCGCCTGGACCGGCAATGTGCGCTTCGATGCGCTGGGGTCGATCGCCATCGGCATCGTGCTGATCCTGGTGTCGGTGTTCGTCGCGGTGCGCATCAAGGGGCTGCTGGTGGGGCGCGCAGCGGAAGACGATCTCCAGCAGGGGATTCGCGCGCTGGTCTTACGATCGAAGAGGCGGTCGCGCGCATCAACGCGCTCGAACGCAGCATCAAGAGCCAGTTCCCGGAGGTCGCGTGGTGTTTCGTCGAGCCGGACACCACGGACTGACGGTTCCCGCCCAGGCTCGATTCGAGCGGGGAGGGCATCGGCCGCGATGGCCGCGGGCGACGGCGGTCACCACAGGGCAAACGGCGCCCGACCCGGGACGCCCGCGCGGTTGAGCCGCCCGGCGCGACACGGCATGATCCGCGTCGCCGAGGGGCCGTGCGCCCCTCAATCACGAGGGCGCCCCGGATGGCGCCCAACACCATCCAGGGACGGATACATGGCCAGAGCAAACCCGATTCTCACACGGCGCGAGCTGATCGGCGGCGCCGCCGTCGTTACTGCCGCGGCCGCCACCAGCGGCTGTTCGAGCAACAAGGAGCCCATCGTGCGACCGGCGGGCGTGCCGCTGAGCTCCTTCACCAAGAAGTCCACCGCCGAAGAAGTCACGGCCGGCATCGACCTCGCCGGCAAGACCGTGCTGATCACCGGCGCAACTTCCGGACTGGGTCTGGAAACGATGCGCGTGATGCATGCGCGCGGCGCACGCGTGATCGGCACCGGGCGCACGCTCGACAAGGCCAGGGCCGCCTGCGACAGCGTCGGCGCGCGCTGCACGCCGCTGGCGCTGGAGCTCGAGAACCTCGATTCGGTGCGCGACTGCGCCGACGCAGTGCGCGCGATGAACGCGCCGCTGGATGTCCTGATGTGCAACGCCGGCATCATGGCGCTGCCCGAACGCGAGCTGGTCAAGGGCATAGAGAAGCAGTTCTTCGTAAATCACCTCGGGCACTTCCTGCTGACCAACCGCCTGCTCGATGCGGTGCGCGCAGCGCCCCAGGGCCGCGTCGTCGTGGTGACGAGTTCGGCCTACAAATGGGCGCCGCCGGTCGGCATCGAGTTCGACAACCTCTCGCAGGAACGCGAGTACACGCCCAACAAGGCCTACGGCATATCCAAGACCGCCAACGGCCTGTTCACGCTGGAGCTGGCCAGGCGATTCCAGGGCAGCAACGCCACCGCCAACTGCATCAACCCGGGCGCGGTCGACACCAATCTCAGCCGTCACTACCCGGAGTGGCAGCGCAGGATCATCGGCCTGATCGCCGGCTTCTTCCTGAAGCCGGTCGGGGTAGGCGCATCCACCCAGTGCTATGTCGCCACCGCGCCGGCCCTGGCCAAAGTGAGCGGCTATTATTTCAATGAGTGCAACCCGGAAGTGCCCGGCGGCCAGATGACCAACGCGGCGCTCGCCCAGCAGCTGTGGGCCAAGTCCGAGGAGCTCTGCGCGGGCTATCTGACTTGAGCCGAACGCCGGTCCTGATCGCCGGCGCAGGGCCCGTGGGCACGACACTCGCGCTGGCGCTTGCGGCGCGCGGCGTGCCTTGCACGCTGGTCGAGGAACGTACCGGGGTCACGCCGCACCCTAAGGCAACCCTGCTCGGCGCGCGCTCGATGGAGATCTTCCGCAGGCTCGGCTTCGCCGATGACGTGCTGGCTGCCGCAATTCCGCAGCAGCTGCCCTACTACATCGTGTTCACGACGCGCGTCGCCACGCGTGAGCTGCATCGCTTCAACTCCGCGACCAGCGCCAATTGCCGCACTCCGGCGGCCGCGGCCGCCGCCGCCCAGCGCTATCCCGAGAGTGCCTGGTCACCGTATGCCAAGACGCAGATCGGCCAGCAGCAGCTGGAGCCCGTGCTGCACGCCCGGGCGGAAGCGCAGCCGCTGATCACGTTCCTGCGCGGCACGCGCGTCACGGGTTTCGAGCAGGCGGCGAGCGGCGTGCAGGTCGCGGTCGTCGACGCCGCGGGCGAAGCCGCGCCGGTGCGCCACCTGCAGGCCGATTACCTGGTGGCCTGCGATGGCGGTGGCCGCGGCAGCGTCCGGGCTGCGCTCGGGCTGCGCTACGTCGGTCGCGGCGCGATGCGGGCCAACGCGAGTTTCTATTTCCGCTCGCGCGATTTCCTGCGCCTGAGCGCGCGCGGCGTGGCCAATCTCTATTTCGTCTTCCAGCCTGGCAGTTTCGGCGTCTTCACCGCCATCGACGGCGCGGAGCTGTGGAACTACCAGCACTACTACCTCGACGGCACGCGGCGTATCGACACCGACGAGGCCGCGCCGATCCTGCATGGCGCATTCGGCCGCCCGTTCGAGTTCGAGATCATCGCCATCAATCACTGGCAGCACCACCAGTCGGTGGTCGAACGCTGGCGCGAAGGCCGGGTGTTCCTCGCCGGCGATGCCGCGCACCTGTTCGCGCCGACCGGCGGCGTCGGCATGAACACGGGCATTTCCGACGCGGACGACCTGGCCTGGAAACTGGCTGCGACGCTGCAGGGCTGGGGCGGCCCGGAACTGCTGGAGTCCTACGAGGCCGAACGCAAGCCCGTGGCAGTGCGCAACAGCCTGATTTCCGCCTCGAACTCGGACCGGATCGACATGGTGATGGCCGAGACTCCGCCGAACATCGACGAGGACGGCGCGGCCGGCGATGCGCTGCGTGCCGCGCTGTCGCGCAAGATCCGCATTCTCGCGCGCCAGTTCAACAGCGCCGGCGTGCATCTCGGTTACCGGTACTTCGATTCACCGATCTGCGTCCCGGACGGCACCCTGGAACCGCCCGACGATACGACGCGCGTGATGCCTTCGACGTGGCCTGGTTCCCGCGCGCCGCATGCGTGGTTGTCCGACGGACGCTCCACGCTGGATCTGTTCGGTGACGGCTTCGTGCTGCTCGCGTTTGCGGAGCCGACCGCCGCCGTGCGAACGCTGCTGGAGCAGGCGCTGCAGCTCGGCGTGCCACTGCAGGTGCAACCGATCATCGAGCCCGGCGTGCGGGTGCTCTACGAGGCGGACTTCGTCTGCGTCCGTCCCGATGGCCACGTGGCCTGGCGTGGCGCTGACGCGCCGGCCGACGCTCAGGCGCTGCTGCGACGGATCGCCGGAATGCGCGTGACCAGCGCCAGCGGCGCAACGCCGGCAGCTGCATAGCGCACGGCGTTCATCCGGTGTTGCGCAAACCGGCGGCGACACCGTTGATCGAAATGTGTATGCCGCGCTGCAGGCGCTCGAGGCCCGCGTCGGCCTCCCGGCGCTGTCGAAAGCGCCGCAACAGTTCGACCTGCAGGTGATTCAAGGGATCCAGGTAGGGAAAGCGGTGTTCGATCGAACGCGCCAGCGCGGGATTGGACTGCAGTCGCACGCGTTCGCCGGTGATCAACAGCAACGCCGAGTTGGTCCGCTGCCATTCGGTGCGCAGCATCGAGAAGATCCGCCTGGCGAGCGCCTTGTCGTCGACCAGCTCGACGTAGCGCGCGGCAATGCGAAGGTCGGTCTTCGCGAGCACCATGTCCAGGTTGGAGAGCAACGTCCGGAAAAAAGGCCACTCGCGGTGCATACGCTTGAGCACCTGGAGGCGCGCCGAGCGACTGCCCAGCTGCTTCGTCGCCGGCGAGCGGCCGCGATCGGGGTGCATTGCAAGCCAGTCCTCGACGGCGGTGCCAAAGCCCAGCCAGCCTGGCAAGGCAACGCGACACTGGCCCCATGAGAACGCCCAGGGGATGGCCCGCAGGTCTTCGATGCGCTGCGTCCCCTTGCGCGACGCCGGGCGCGAGCCGATGTTCAGCTCCGCGATCTCGCGGATCGGTGTCGCCGCAAAGAAGTACTCGGTGAAGCCCGGCGTTTCGTAGACCATGCGTCGATAGGCCGCGAAGCTCGCGGCGCTGATCTGTGCAGCGGCCTCGAGAAACACGCTGGGTGCACGCTGCGTCGAATGCAGCAGCGTCGCCTCGATCGTTGCAGCGACCAGGGTTTCGAGGTTGCGCCTGCCGATCTCGGGATTGGCATACTTGGCACCGATCACCTCGCCCTGCTCCGTGAGGCGGATCTGGCCTTTCACGGTGCCCGGAGGCTGGGCCAGGATTGCCTGATAGGTCGGGCCACCGCCGCGGCCGACCGTGCCGCCGCGGCCGTGGAACAGGCGGAGCGTCAATCCGTGGGCCCGTTCGAGCGGTTCGAACAGTTCCACCAGTGCCGTCTCGGCGCGGTACAACTCCCAGTTGCTGGTGAAGAAGCCGCCGTCCTTGTTGCTGTCGCTGTACCCGATCATCACGTCCTGCACGCCGCCGCTGCGCACCATCATCTGCAGCACGCCGGGCAACGCGTAGAACTCGCGCATGATTTCCGGGGCCCGCCGCAGGTCGCCGATGGTCTCGAACAGCGGCACCACGATCAGGTCGCAGCGCGCATGGTCGTCGAGCGTGCGGTGCATCAATCCCGCTTCCTTCATCAGCAACAGCAGTTCGAGCAGGTCGCTCGCCGCCTCGGTGTGCGAGATGATGCAATGGCGCAGCGCTTCACGGCCATATTGAACGAGGGCATTGCGCGCGCTTTCGAATACCTCGAGCTCGCCCGTGACGAGCGCGGAGTAATCCGCATCGCGTACGCGCAGCGGCCGCGTATCGTTCAGCAACGCCAGCAATCGCAGGCAGCGCTCGCGCTCGGATAGCGCACTGTAGTCCGCTTCCAGTCGTGCGACGCGCAGCAGTTCGGCGACGACCGCTTCGTGCTGATCCGAACTCTGGCGCAGGTCCAGCGTTGCGAGATGGAAGCCGAATACCTGTACGGCACGACGCAGCGGCCCGAGGCGCGGTGCGACCAGTGCCTCGGCATGGTGTGTTCGAAGCGAATGCTCCACCGTTTCGAGGTCGGCGTCGAAGGAGGCGGAACTGGCGTACGGATCCTGCGCGGCGACGGCATGACGCAGTGGCTCCGTGCCGCACAACACCTGCATCGTGGTCGCCAGGCGCGCGTAGACGCCGATCAGCGCACGCCGGTACGGCTCGTCGGCACGACGCTCGCCGTGATCCGGCGACCGATCGGCGAGCTGCTGCATCTGCGGCGTGACCGCCGTGAGCAGGCTGGACATGGAAAGCTCCGCGCCGAGCGCGTGCACCTCGGCAAGGTAGTGCCGCAGGGCAACCTCGCTCTGGCGCTTCAGGGCCGTGCGCAGCGTCCCGGCGCCGACATTCGGGTTGCCGTCACGGTCCCCGCCGATCCAGTGCCCCATGCGCAGGAACGATGCGACCGGTTGACCCCGCAGGGCCTGCTCCAGCTCACGATACAGTCGCGGGATTTCGCGCAGGAACGTCGACTGATAGAAACTCAGGGCATTCTCGATCTCATCGGCGACATCCAGCCTGGTGGTGCGCAACATGCGGGTCTGCCACAGCTGCGTAACGCGGGCGCGAATCAGGATCTCGTTCTCGTGGCGCTCACGCCCGGTTCGCAGGCCATCCCGTACGCCGACCAGTTCGGCAATGGCGCGCTCCGCGTCGAGAATGCTCTTGCGCTGCACCTCGGTCGGATGCGCGGTCAACACCGGCGAGATATACGCTGAGCGCAGCATGCGCGCGACCTCGGCGGCACCATGTCCCGCTCGCGCCACCCGCTCGAGCGCCATGGCCAGCGAGCCCTCCTGTCGGCGGCCTGCCCGTTCGTGAATCTCCCGGCGCCGCACGTGGTGCCGGTCTTCCGCGATGTTGGCGAGATGCGAGAAGTAGCTGAATGCGCGGATGACACTGACCGCCTGGTCGCCCGAGAGGCTCTTGAGCAGTCGTGCGAGTACCGGCGCGGCTCCCGCCTCGGCTTTCAGCCGATAGGACACGGACAGCTTGCGCACACGCTCGACCAGTTCGAAGGCTTCGCGGCCGTCCTGTTCGCGGATGACGTCACCCAGGATGCGGCCGAGCAGGCGAATGTCCTCGACGAGCGGCCGGTTCTTGCGCGCCGCTACGCTGCGCGCCGTAGCGGTGGTCCCGGTGCGGCGGCGCGACTTCGCCATTGGCACTCCCTCGGTGAGCGGCGGCTTCGATCAGCTTCTGTGAGCCGCCAGATGGCTCATTGTGCCCGGTCGCGGTGCCGACGCGCCGGCAGATTCTCAGGCCCTGCTGCGACGCATCGCCGGAATGCGCGTGAACAGCGCCAGCAGGGCAACGCCGCCCGCGGCGTAGGCCACGGCATAGCCCACATATGGCGTCGCATAGCGCGCCGTCGCCGCGACGTAGTCGAACAGCGTCAGGTGCGCGAACTGGCCGGAGAACGCGAAGTAGCTCAGGTTGGAGATCGCGAATGCCAGCGCGGCGCCCAGCACCAGGCGAACTGCAACACCGCCGAGTACCGCGCCGTCGTCTCGGCGGACGCCGCCGGAAGATGACGCGTCGAGTGCTGCGCGGCTGCGCTCACCGGCAACCCAGAGGCAGGCGTAGGTCGGCACCAGGAATGCGTAGGCAGGGGTATAGCAGGACGCGAGTACGCCTGCCCTGGCGAACTCGACGAAGTCGACGCCGAACGCGACGACCAGCAGCGCCGCGAACAGGCTGCGGCCCGGCCGCAACAGGCCGGCGAGGAAGAACACGGCCAGCGATGCGTCGCGCAGGTCGACGAACTGTCCGAAGTGGTCGGCGCGTGTGCCGATCATCACGATGACGAGCGCTGCGACCATTGCGAATGAAGCGCTGCGGGACTGGGGCGAGGTGATCATCGTGATTTCTCCTGGGCGAGTACGCCCGTGCTGCGACTGTCGGGTGCGTAGCGGACCGTGAAGAAGACTTCGCGCCCCGGCTGCGGATAGAAAGCGGCGGTCTGCCAGCTGCGGTCCAGCGCATTCGCAATGCGGCCCTGGATGCGCCAGGCCGGCGCAACGCGCCAGTCGACCAGCAGGTCCACGACGCTGTAGCCACCGAGGCGGCGGGTGTTGGCGAGATTATCCCAGCGCGTTCCGCTGTACAGCAGGTCCGCACCGAGCCGCACCGGTCCGAGTTGCAGGCCCGCTCCGAGCTTGGCTGACCGTTCGGCGCGGCGCGGCAGCGTCTTGCCGCGCAGCGCGCCGGCAGAGCGGTTCTGCGGTTCGAGCCACTCGATCGAGCCGCGCAGATCCAGCAGGCGCCAGCGCGTGCTGCCTTCCAGCTCCAGGCCGCGGATGCGCGTCTCGTCGATGTTCACCGGCCGGAAGCCAGTGTCGAAACCGATGAGGTCGTCGATGCGATTCTCGAACGCCGTGACGCTGGTGCGGGTGGCGCCGGCGTCGTAACGCAGGCTGGTCTCGACGCCGACCGAAGTCTCCGGTCCCAGCGCCGGGTTGCCGAAGCCCGGGAAATACAGGTCGTTGAACGTCGGCGCCTTGAACGCAGTGCTGGCCGAGGCCGTCACGCGCCAGGCCGGTGCGAGCGCGTAGCCCCAGGCCAGCGAGCCGGTCGTCTCGCCGCCGAACTGCTGGTTGTCGTCGCGCCGCAGGCTGGCGAGCCACTGCTGCGCGCCATGCGCGAAGGCCGCCTGGGCGAACGCACCGGCGGTATCGCGCGAGCGCTCGAGATACGCGGTGTTGCCGGCGACGCGGTCGCGTCCGAAGTCGAGGCCCAGCGTGAGCTGCACTCCATCCGTCAGGCCGGCACCCGACCCACCGAGGGTGGCATCGAGCAGCACGGAGGCACTGTCGCGCGTGGTGTCGAGCCGTGACTGCAGCGCGCCGCGAGCGAGGTTCTCGCTGTTGTCCTCGGCCCGCCCGAGGTGCGCGCGCAGCGTCAGCCGGTCGTTCAGCGGATGGGTGACCGACAGGCTCGCGGCGAGCTGGTTGAAATCCGCGACATTGGCGAACGAGCTGTCGTACTCGACGCGCCCTTCCGTATAGAGCAGCGCCGCTTCGATCGACGTGGCGACGCCCGCCGTGACGCCCCCGCGCGCCGAGAACGACGCATTGCGGTAGCCATCGTCATCCGGCTCGC
Source organism: Gammaproteobacteria bacterium (assembly GCA_031431655.1). Lineage (GTDB taxonomy): Bacteria > Pseudomonadota > Gammaproteobacteria > Steroidobacterales > Steroidobacteraceae > UBA964. The sequence goes on from JANPDV010000416.1 coordinate 8,670, forward strand.
TGGTGAAGCAGCCGACGAAGCGCGGCGCGCCGAAGCCCTCGCAGGCGTTGGTGCCGTTCGATGCGAGGTAGCTGGCGCCGACGCGCAGGAAGCGTCGTTCATCGCCGCCACCCACGGAGGCGCTGGCGCGCTGCGTGCCATGCGACCCGCCGCCGAATGAAAACTCGGGCCGCCAGCTGCCGTCGCGCGCGCCGCGACGCGTGAACACCTGGATCACGCCGCCGAGCGCTTCCGAGCCGTACAGCGCCGAGCGCGGACCGCGCACGATCTCGATGCGCTCGATCTGTTCCAGCGGAATGTCCTGCAGCGCGGTCGTGCCGAGCGTGGTGGAGCCCACGCGCGTGCCGTCGATCAGCACCAGGTTCTGGTCCGACTCGGCGCCGCGTACGAAGACAAAGCTGGCCTTGCCGATGCCGCCGTTGTTCACCAACGCGAAGCCGGTGCTGCGCGCCAGCACTTCGTCCAGCGTCTGCGCCTGCTGCCGCTCCAGGTCGGCGCGCGTGACTACGGTGGCGGAGGCCAGGGTTCGCGACAGCGGTTCGGCGACGCGGCGCGCGGTGACAATCACGTCTTCGAGATTGCCCGCTGCATTCGCATAGAGAGGACCGGTTGCCGCGACTGACAACAGGATGACTGAGGCCCTGCGGACCCACTGGATTGACGACACTGCACTGTGCTCCCGTGCCGGCGCACGCCCGCGCCGGAGATTGCGGAACTCCCCGGACAACGCGGACGTGTGTGGCAGAGCGGACGCGGACCGGGATCGACGCAGAGCGGCGAGTCGGCACGTTCACCCTGCATCGCCCACCGCGATACCCGAGGTTCGTGTCCAGGCCGGTCTCCGGACTCGTGGGCATCAGTCTTGCGATGCGACTGTGGCGGCGGATCGCCTTCCCGGGACCTGCGTTGCGCAGCTCCCAGTGGCCTCGTGATCCGCAGCCTCCCACTCACCGTTGCGGGGGCAGTGCCGGAATGAAGCGGATTTCGCTCGCACCGGCTTCCCGTTTCACCCTGCCTGACTGCGCTCTGCGCGGCCTTTCAGGGCACCTCGACGGCCGGCATGTTGCGCTAGTGGACGGGCCGCGTCCAGTCGGACGCGTTCGTGGCGGTCGCAGTGGCGACTTCGAGAACGAGCGCACGAAACTGCTGGTAGGTCCTTGCGCCCTGGATCTTGCCGGCCACTTTGCCATCGCGGCCGATCAGGTACGTGGTGGGCAACACCTCGTTCCAGGCCGGGTCCACCACGCTCACCATGCTGTCCATGTCCGGCGTGCTGCGCAGCAGCGTGGGGAAATCCGGGAAGTACTTGCGGTGGAACGGCTCCACCAGGCTGACCATGTCGCCGGGTTCGTCCATTGCGACACCCAGCAGCGTGACCTTGTTCGACGCGAGTTCGCGTTGCAGACGCACCAGCTCGGGGATTTCGCGCAGGCACGGCGCGCACCACGTGCCCCAGAGGTTGAGGATCACGACACGACCTGCCGCACGCTCGCGGTTCAGCATCGCGCGCAGGCCTGCGGCGTCGGACAACTGTACGGCCACGGACTTCGCGGGCTCGGCCGCCTGCAATGCGCCGGCGCCGCACAGCAGCGCGGCAATCCACAGCGCACGGGCAGGACGACGCGTCACGAGCATCAGTCGTCGGTGGCGTCTTCTGGCTCGGCTGCCGCCGCTTCCGCTGCCACCATCGGGCGGCATACCTTGTCGATGAGGTGCTGCCGCCGCGCGGCGCGCTCGCGCTGCGCGGCTTCGTCCGGCACGAAGTCATCGACCGTCGCCGGCGTTGCCGGCGTCTGCGTGGCTGCCAGGCGTTCGTGCGCGTCCACGCGGTCGCGCAGGATCGCCACCTCGGAGGTCAGCGCCAGCACCATGCCCACCAGCGTATCGACGCGCGGGTCGACGCCCGGCGCCACGCGTCGCCCTTTGTGGAGCTTGTGGCGACGGGCGATTGCGACGCTGCTCACGGGCCAGGCTTCCGGCCGGAGACGAGGTACCAGCTCTTGTAGCCGCCCTTGTTCACCTCGCCAAAGCCGGCGGGTCTGCCGTGCTGCGGCGGCCCGAAAGCGGCGTCCTGGAAACCAGCCTTGACGTCGACGAAGCCCGCCCTGGTGGCGAGTCCGGCGAGGTCCGCCGACACCGCGCCCATCCAGAAGGGCTCGTTGTTGAAGCGCGATTCGTAGTCGGCACGCACCAGGTCGTGCGCACTGGCTTCGTCGGCGCGGAACGGCACTTCCAGGTGCACCATGACGCCGCCGGGGCGCAGCAGGCGCATGCACTCCGCGATGATGCGCGGCACGGCCTTGGCCGAGGTCTCGTGCAGCACCGCGCTGCTGAACACCAGGTCGAAATGCGCATCGGGGAAGTCCGTGCGCTCGGCGTTGGCCTGGGTGAAATGCAGCTTCACACCGAGCCGCGCCGCGCGCGCATGCGCGTAGCGCAGCAGGCTCGCGCCCACGTCGATGCCATGCACTTCGGCCTGCGGGAAGGCCCGCGCCACGGCGATCAGGCTGTTGCCGATGGTGCAGCCCATCTCCAGGATGCGAGCCGGAGCCAGGTCCGGAAAGCGCTCGTACACGTGCGCCGCGACGGTGTCGCCGCGCATGTCGTTCATCTGGCCGCCCTGCCGGCCGAGGCTGTACAGCGATGCCGCCTTGTCGAACACCGCGCCCTGGCGCACGCCACCGTCGACCGGATCGACGTGGTAGCTGCCCGGCATCATGTGGGTGTCGGTTGCGGCCAGGTAACGGGGCACCACGAAATCCGGATTCGTCGTCACGGAGCCGAGCGCCGGCGCGGTGCGCGCAAGTTCGTCCAGTTCGGTGCGCTGCCGGTCGACGCAGTCATTCGCGGCCTGCCACATCAGCTCCTGCGCTGCGCGCTGCGCCGAGATCCAGTGCTGGTAGATCTCGTGGCCCTCCAGCTCGCGACGGATGTCCTGCAGCGAAGGCTTGGCACCGTTGCCGCCGCGGTGCGCAACATCCTTCGCCGTGCGCGTCGACAGCGCACGCACCGCCGGATCGAGTTCGGCGAACAGGTAGCTCTTGAGCGCCACGACGAACTGCTGCTCCGACTGCTCGTCGTGATTGCTGACGGCCATCATCGGGTGTACGCGGGGTGCAGCCATGCTGAGTTCCTCCTGGTTCCTGCTGCAGGAAAGCCTAGCGGGGCGGCGATCCCGATGCATCCGTACCGTGTGCACGCGCACCGGGAATGGACGGCCGAACTCGGGGGTCGGCCGTCCAGCCTGCGGCTGCCTCAGGGGTCTGGTACGAAGCCGGCCGGAAACGGCTCGGGCCGACGCTGCGCGACGTCGGCGCGGCGCAGCACGCCTTGTGCCACGAGGTTCGCCTCAGAGTCGTAGTAGATCTGCCGGATCGTGTCGGGCGTGGCGCTGGCGCGCTCGAACTCCACCTGCTCGACGCGCGACTCGAGCCGCCGGCCGTGGCCGGTGCCCAGGCGTTCGCGGCGCTGCGGCGCAGCCGCCCCCGACTTCGCGACGGACTCCGCAGCGCTGCTCGCAGGCGCCGGCGCCTCCGCGCGTGCTTCCGCCGCTGCATCCGCGTCGCCGGCCGGGCTGGGTGCATTGACGGCGCGGTCGGAGAGCCACGTCTCCTGGTAGCGCCGCCGCTCCCGAAACACCGCAACGCCAATCACTCCGGCGTTGCCCGGCCGCCCCGTGCGTGCGGCGTACGAGTCCGACAGTGCCGTGAAGTAGAACGCCGCGACATCGTCGAGACTCTTGCGCCAGCCCTCGATCGCAATGCTCTGCCAGGGACCGAGCACATAGCCCGCACCACCGACCGACGCCGTGCTGCCGTCCAGCACGTTGATGCCATCGACGCTGGGCACCGCCAGCAACCGCTCGCCGGTTCGGTTGCGCAGCCGCAGTTCGAACTCCCGCCCCGGTTCCCCCACGACATAACGCCGCCCGCGCCAGGCGTGCAGGTCGAACGCCGCGCCACTGGCGCGGTCGACGACCTGCAGTTCCAGCGGCGGCGAACCCGCGCGCGCCACCCCGACGGCGCCCAGTGCCGCCGTCCCCAGCAACGCCAGCACCCAGGTGCGGCGGTCGAATTGATAGGCCATGAGCTGCTCCGTTGATGAAACCTGCAGGCTTCAACGGAGGCGGGGGGTGAAAGGGGTTCAAGCCCAATGGCGTTTACTTAGGGAACCTCTGCACAGCCACCCGTGCAGGGCTTGGATAAGATGAAAATGATGTCGCCGATCATCGGAAAGGACGAAGAGCGCCAGGTTTTTCGCACTTCGGTGCGAAGTTCCCGCCCCGTTCCACTCTCTCTGCGATCACTGGACACACGTCTCCTGCGTCGGCAGCAATCGTCGCCTCAGCAGGTATACAGGTTCGCCAGGGCGAAGGCGGTGTAGCGACGCGCGGTGTTCTTGGCGAGGCCCCGGTAGCGCACCTTGGCAAAGCCCCAAAGTCGCTTGACCACGTGGAAGGCATGTTCGCCTCGGGCGCGTGTGCTCGAGCGGCGACGGTTGATCCGGTAGCGGATGCCGCTCGCCTTGGCACATTGGCGATGAAACTCGTTCCAGTAGGCCTGGTCTCCCAGCACCTCCTGCTCATCGCCGTGCAGCAACTTCGGCAGCTGCCCGATGTCGCTGGCCGCCGCGTCGGTGGTGGCCAAACTATGAACCGTCCCGCGAGTGTCGCAACCGATGTGCGCCGTCATCCCGAAGTGCCACTGGTTGCCCTTACGGGTTTGACGCATCTCGGGGTCGCGCGCCTTCTCGGCATTCTTGGTCGAGGGCGGAGCGGCAATGATCGTCGCATCGACGATCGTGCCGGACTTCAACAGCAGCCGCTTCTCCTCAAGCAGGCTGCGGATCTCGGTAAAGATCCGCTCGGTCAGCTGGTGCTGCTCGAGCAGGTGGCGAAAGCGCAGGATCGTCGACTCGTCCGGAATGTCATGCCCCAGAAGGTCGATACCCGCGAAGCGGCGCATCGACTCGATGTCGTAGAGCGAGTCCTCGGCTTGCGGGTCGGAGAGGTTGAACCAGTTCTGCATGAAGTAGATCCGCAGCATCAGTTCCATCGGCTTCGGCTGCGTGCCGTTGCCGGCCTTCGGGTAATGCGGTTCGATCAGCGCCAAGAGCCTCACCCAGGGGATCACCGCGTCCATCTCGGCGAGAAACCGCTCCCGCCGGGTGATCTTCCCCTTCTTCTCCCACGCGACCGATGCAAACGTCGTCTGCTTCATCGCCTTACTCTCACTTCAACCGCCACCATCCACTGCACACATCATCGGTCTTCGACCGAGACCTGTGCAGAG
>JANPDV010000417.1:0-5190 GCA_031431655.1 Gammaproteobacteria bacterium
GAGCAGCCCGTCGCTGACCTGGACCGTCACGTCGTAGACCGCGTCCGCACCCGCGTCCGTGCGCACCTCGTAGTCCGGTGCGGTCACGAAGCGCAGCGCTCCGCTGGCGCTGTCGATCGCGAAGCGCGCCGCGTCGGCGCCGCAGACGATCGAGTACGTCAGGGGGTTCGCCGGCACGTCCGGATCGCTGGCCGTCACGGTCGTCACCGCTGTGCCGCTCTCGGCCACGTCCACCGCCGCGGTGGCGCCGCCGCCGTTGCTGCTGATCGTCGGCGCGGCGTTGGTCGGCGTGATGTCGAGCGTCGCGCTGCCGGCGGCGCTCAGGCTGCCATCGCTGACGGTGTAGCTGAAGCTGACCGCGGTGTCGTCATCGGGTGCCGGCGTGTAGCTCCAGGTACCGTTGCCGTTGTCGACCAGCAAGCCCAGGCCACTGCTGATCGCGAGGCCGGTCGCGCTCACGGGCGGTCCATCGACGTCGCTCGCGTTGGCGAGCAGTTCGGCCTGGGTGATCAGGCGCGCGCCGCTGTTCTCGGCGATCGGAGACAGCGAGACCGGCGTCGTGAGCGGCGCGTCGTTCACCGGCGTGCCGGTCATCGTCTTGATGCCGGTGATCGGCGCGGCGACCCCGTCACTGACGCTGGTCGCGATCGTGAACGCGCCGTTGTAGTTCGCGGTCGGCGTGAACGTCAGGCCCGCGAGCAGCGCGTTGACGTCGGCGAGCGCCCCGCTCGCGGTCCACACCCCGCCGACGAACGTCGCGGTCACCGCGCCGGACGTGCCCGTGCTGAGGCTGCCCGCGGCGACGTTCGAGAGGGTCAACGTCGCCGTGACGTTGGCGCTATCGACGTCGCTGATGACGATGTCGACCAGGTTCAGCGGCGTGTTTTCGGTGTAGGTCTCGCCCGCGTTGAGGTTGGTCGCGGTGGGCGCGTCGTTGACACCGCTCACGGTGACCGTCACGTCATGGTTGGCGCTCGTGCCGCCGTCGCCGTCGGTCAGCACGAACCGAACCGTGCGGGCACCGGTGGTCGGCGCGCCGGTGTCGGTGTCCTCGAAGGTGATGTTGCGAATCAGCGCCTGCGCCGCCGCAGGCGACGAAAGGCCAGAGAAGGAAATGACGAGGTTGGCCCCGGCGCTGCCGCCCGTGAAGCTGCCGATGATGACCCCGCCATAGGTGACGTTGGCACCCGAGACACCGATCTGCCCTACACCCGTGCCCTGGTTGCGAATGGCGAGAACGTCCTCGGCGCTGTCGCTGCCGGCTGCGAGCGAGACGCTCAGAGTGCCGCCGCCGAAGTCGGTACTGTCTAGATCGGCGACCAGGGCATTGCCGCCTTGGTCGGTCGCCACGCTGCCGTCGCCCTCCGCATAGGCCAGGGTGTCACCGGCCAGGTTCGCGATCGTCGGCGCGTCGTTGCCCGGCGTGATGTTCAACTGGATGGCATAGGTCGCGGTATCGACTCCGCCAGTGGCGGTTCCACCGGAATCGATCACCTGGAAGCTGAAGAACGAGGGCCCGCCGCTGCGGTTCGCAGCCGGGCGGAACTGCATGCCCTGGATCTCCGTCAGCGTGTAGCTGCCGGTTCCAACCACGGTCGTTCCGTCGGCGAGATACACGCTCCCGAAGAACGCGGCGCTCGGGATAGTCGTCACCTGGTAGGTGAATGTCTGAGCTGCTTCGTCGGCACCGCCGCCGGGCCCGAATGCCAGGCCGCCGAGGCCCAGCGATGTCAGGCCGGAGTCCTCCTGCACCGTCAGGTTGTTGATGCTGCCCGCCGTCAACACGGGGATGTCGTTGACCGGTGTGCCGGCCATCGCCTTGACGCCGGTGATCGGGGCCGCGACCCCGTCGCTGACGCTGGTCGCGATCGTGAGCGCGCTGTTGTAGTTGGCGGTCGGCGTGAACGTGAGGCCCGCGAGCAACGCGTTGACGTCCGCGAGCGCGCCGCTCGCGGTCCAGACCCCGCCGACGAACGTCGAAGTCACCGCGCCCGAGGTCCCGGTGTTCAGGCTGCCGGCGGCCACGTCGGACAGCGTCAAGGTCATGGTAACCGTGGCACTGTCGACGTCGCTGATGACGATGTCGGTCAGGTTCAGGGGGGTGTCTTCGGTGTAGGTATCGGCGGCATTCAGGTTCGTGGCCGTCGGCGCGTCATTGACGGCGCTGATCGTCAGAGACACCGTCGCCGGGCGCGAGAAGAGGACTCCGTCGCTCGCCCGGAACACGAAACTGTCGCTGCCCTGGTAGTTCGCGACCGGCGTGTAGCTGAAGGAGCCGTCGGGATTGAGCGTGAATGACGCCGCGTGCGACGGCCCGCTCACGAGGACCGCGGTCAGTGCGGAGTTCTCCGCATCACTCGCGTTCGCGAGTACGCCCGGGCCGGACACCGGCAGGGAGCCGCCTTCCGACAGCGAGTACGTGAACTGGCGCGTCGGCTCGCGGCCGGCGACCCCACCTCCGAGCGTGCCGTGATGGGCGTTCGCGGTCAGGTCCAGCGCGGTCGTTCCCGTGGCTTCCGAGAAGCGCCAGTAGCCCGCCAGCCCGGACTCGGCACCGGACAACGTCTGGGCGAAGTTCGCAGCGATCTCCGCCCCGCTCCGTGCGACGTTCCAGACGCGCACCTCGTCGATGAGACCCTGGAAGCGCTGGGTCGTCGTATTCTGGCGACCGCCAATCGTGAGCTCGTTCAGCGTCGTGTAGGTGTCACCGATCGGGCCGCTGCCGCTGTAGGCATGGACGAGCGCGCCGTTCACATAGGTTTCGACAACGCCTGCGTTGTAGCTGACCGCAATGTGGGTCCACTGACCCTCCGGCACGGTGTAGCCGGTATCGACCCAGGTCCATCCGGGAGTCGAGTTCGAGAAGGCCCACATGATGGTGCCGGCCGCGCTGATCCCGACCTCGTATTCGCCCTCCTTGTTCACGATCAACTGAGTGCTCGTCGGCGTACCCTGCCGCTGCACCCATGCTTCCATCGTGACAGCCGTCGTGACCTGCAGGCTCGCCGACGGCGCGACGACGACGACGTCATCGACGCCGTCGAACAGCAGCCCCTGGTCGACCACGATCGGCGCGTCGTTGACGGCCGTGACGGTGATCGAGGCGGTGTCGGTCGCGGTGCTGAAGGCGCTGCTGCCGCCGTTGACGGAGGCATCGAACCTGGTGCCGAACGCGCCGGCCGCCTGGTCCCAGGCCCGATAGCTGATCGAGCCGGCCGTGGCGTTCTGGCCGTCCGGCACGAAGCGCACCAGGTCGGTACTGCGCAGCAGCAGCGCCGAGTTGTCGGCGACCGCGCCGACGGCGCTCCAGTTGCCGCCACCGTTGGTCGAGTACTCCCAGGCGCCGTTGCCGTTGGAGGTCGCGGTGAGCGCGATGCCTTGAAGCGCGCCGGCATCGACATCGGTGACCGAGCCGCCCAGGAATGAGGCCACCGTCTGGCCCCCGTTCGCGAGCTGGTCTTCCGTAAGCGTGGCGAGCGTCGGCGCGATCGGCGTCAGCACCGGCGCGGTATTCAGCGTCGCGGCCACGTTCTGCGCGAACTCGGAGGTGTCGCCGAACGTGGTATAGGTGGCATTGCTCAGGGTCACGGTGGCACTGATGAACTCGCCGGGCGCGACCGACACGTTGAGCGGGGCCGTGATGGCCGCGTTGCCCGAACCGTCGGTGGCGACGTTGGCGAAACCGAGGTAGCGCTGACCCTCGCCGTAACCGGAGCCGTCCTGCGCCGCGCTGGCGAAGAACTCGACGCGGAAGTAGCTGTTCGCGGTCGAGTTCAGGGAGCCGATGATCACGATCTTGCTGCCGCTCGTGATGGCAGCGCTCAGGACTGGGAAGTTCTGCAGGTTGTTGCTACCTGTATCGGCGTCGCCGGCATCGTTGGCGGTGACGCCGAAAGCATCCTGCGTGCCGCCCGCGAGATTGATCGCGAGCCCGCTGTTCGCTGAAAACCGGTTCTGCAGGATCTGGTTCAGCGCCCCGGAGGTGACGAGCACGCCATCGGAGGAGTTGCCGAGTGCGCTCGCGCCGTCGGCGGCCAGGCCGATGTAGTTCCCCTGGATCAGGTTCGACGAGCTGCCATTGATCTCGATGCCTTCGTCGTTGTTGCCCGAAATCACGTTGCGGTCGGCGGCATTCGGCCCGCCTATCGTGTTGCCGGTCGAGCCAGCGACGATGAAGATGCCATCGAAGCCGTTGCCGAGGTCGGCCTGGCCGGTCACGTCGGTGCCGATATAGTTGCCCTGGATGACGTTGCCCGAGCCGCCCTGCAAGCGGATGCCGTCGACCGCGAATCGGTTGATCACGAGCCCCTGGACCGTCGTGCCGCCACCGGTGATCACGAGACCGGCCTGCAAGCCGTTGTAGGTCGTCGCCGCACCGTTCAGTTCGATGATCGGCGCGCCCGCATAACCGGGCTGGCTCGTGCCGTCGATCACGGCCGGGCCGGTGATCGCCGGCAGCCAGTCGCTGACCGCGATCGTCCTTACGCCACCGCCCGGAATGTTGAAGCGAATCGCATCGGTGCCCGGACTGTTGTTGGCCGCCGTGATCGCCTCACGCAGGCTGATGCGTCCATCTGCGCCACGGTTACTGCCGAGGGTTGCGATGGACGTGAGGTCGGGGCTGTCCGCGGCATCGCTCGTCGTGTCGACCACCACCACGCCGGTCGAGGTGGCCGTGACGTTGGCGGCGAACTCCGAGGTGCTGCCGTAGTTGCCAGTGCCCAGGTCGACCGTTGCCGTGGCGCTGATGCGGTCGCCGCTGTTCACCCACACGTATGCCAGCGTGGTGTTGATTGTCGCGTTGCCCGAACCGTCGGTGATGACCGTGAGGAAGCCCAGGTAACGCTCGCCCTCGCCGTTGGTCGCATCGGCAACGCCAGGACGATTGGCGAAGAACTCAATGCGGAACGTCGCGTTCGCGTTTGAGTTCAGCGAGCCGACGATCGTGGTGCCCGCCGCGTTCGAGTTCGCCGACGCGAGCACCGGGAAGTTCTGCAGGTTGTTCGCGCCGGCGTCCGGGTCACTGGCATCGTTGGCGGTAACGTCCGAGCTGCCGAGGTCGATGCCGAGGTCGGCGTTGGAATAGAGGCTGTTGCCGAGCACCTCGTGGTCCGCGCCGGAAAGCACACTCACGCCGTCGCCGGCGTTGTAGGCGATCAGGTTCCCGGCGCCGGCAGCCGTACCCCCGAC
>JANPDV010000418.1:0-8129 GCA_031431655.1 Gammaproteobacteria bacterium
CGCTTGGGGTTCATGGCTACCGCCAAGCAAACGCGTAGGTCCGACCGCGAACGGCGTGGAGGGGGCGCCTGGCTCGTGCCAGGCGTCGCTGTACGTGGTGCACTTCGACGTGCGATCGCCGGGCGCGTATGCCCCTAAGTAATTGCCACTGAAGCTACTCGCCGTAGACCACGCCCGGCAGCCAGGTCACGATCTGCGGCCAGATCGCCAGGATCACCAGCGCCACGAGTTGCAGGGCCACCCAGGGGACCACGCCCTTGTAGATCGTGGTGGTCGATATTTCCGGGGGCGCGACGCCACGCAGGTAGAACAGCGCGAAGCCGAAAGGTGGCGTGAGGAACGACGTCTGCAGGTTCATCGCGATCATCACGCCGAGCCACACCGGGTCCAGGCCCATTGCGAGCAGCACCGGGCCGACAATCGGCACGACCACGTAGACGATCTCGATGAAATCGAGGATGAAGCCGAGCAGGAACATCACCAGCATCACCACCAGCATGGCGCCGAGCGCGCCGCCGGGCAGGCCGGCCAGCAGTTCGTGCACGACGTCGTCACCGCCCAGGCCGCGGAATACCAGCGAGAACATCGAAGCGCCGATCAGGATCATGAACACCATGCTGCTCATACGCACGGTGCCCGACATGATCTCGCGCAGCCGTTCGAACGTGAGTTGCCGGCGCAAGCTCGCCAGCAGCAGCGCGCCGACGGCGCCGACGGCGGCGGCCTCGGTCGGCGTCGCGATGCCCGTCACGATCGACCCCAGCACCGCGAGGATCAGCACGATCGGCGCGACCAGCGCGCGCAGCACCCGCAATCCGAAACCCGAAACGCGCGCCGCGCGGCAGTCCTCAGCAGGCAGCGCAGGGGCGGCGGCGGGACGGAACAGGGCGACACCGGCCACATACAGCAGATACAGGCCCACCAGCATCAGGCCCGGCAGCAGCGCGCCGACGAACAGGTCGCCCACTGAAATCGTCTTCGGCGAATAGCTGCCCATCCGCAGCTGGGCCTGCGAGTACGCGGAGGACAGGACGTCGCCCAGCATCACCAGGATGATCGACGGCGGGATGATCTGGCCCAGCGTGCCGGAGGCGCAGATGGCGCCGGTGGCAAGCTGCGGGTCGTAGCCGCGCTTGAGCATGGTTGGCAGGCACAGCAGACCCATCGTCACCACCGTGGCGCCGACGATGCCGGTGCTGGCTGCGAGCAGCGTGCCGACGATGACCACCGAGAAGGCCAGCCCGCCGCGCACCGCGCCGAACAGCAGCCCGAGCGTTTCGAGCAGGTCGTCCGCGATCCGCGTGCGCTCGAGTACCAGCCCCATGAATACGAACAGCGGTACTGCGATCAGCGTGTCGTTGGTCATCGTGCCGAACACGCGACTTGGCAGCGCCTCCAGGTAGGACGCATCGAAGAAGCCCAGCGCCTGCGCCACCGCGGCGAACAGCAGCGACACGCCTGCCAGCGTGAACGCGACGGGAAAGCCGACCAGCAGCAGGATGACGATCGTCAGGAAGAACAGCAGCGCCGCAATTTCCATCCCGAGCATCGCTGCTGCCTCAACCCTTGCCGAGCCGGCCGGCCGCGGCACCGCGCAACCGACGCCAGGCACGCACGGCTTCCGACAGGCCCTGCAGGAACAGCATGGTCGCGCTCACCATGATCACGGACTTCAGCAGGTAGAGCGCCGGCAGTCCCGCCGACTCGCGCGAATGCTCGCGCGCCAGCCAGGACTGCGCGATGTACGGCCAGGCCTCCCAGGCCAGGTAGACGCAGAACGGCAGCAGGAAGAACAGCGTGCCAAGCAGGTCCACCCAGGCCTGGCCTCGCGGCGCGAGCTTGCGGTAGAAGACGTCAACGCGCACATGGTCGCCGCTGCGCAGCGCGTAGGCCGCACCCAGCATGAACAGCATCGCGTGCATCCACGTGTTCGATTCCTGCGCGGCGATCCAGCCGATGTCGAAGCCGTAGCGCAGCATCGCGACCGTGAAGGTCAGCAGCACCATGGTCAGCGCCAGCCAGCCGACCGCACGTCCCACGCGTTCGGACAAGCTGTCGATCCAGTCGATGCCCCGCTCCGGGGGCGCTGGCGCGGTGCTCATGGCTACTTTCTCCAGAACGTCGCGGTAAACAACACCAGGACGCTGAAGATCTCGAGACGCCCGAGCAGCATCGCCACCGTGCAGACCCAGGTCTGCAGGTCGGTGAGTCCCTGGTAGTTCCCGGCAGGCCCGGTCGGGCCGAGGCCAGGACCCATGTTGTTGACGCTGGCGACGATCGACGTCAGCGCCGGCACCAGCTCCATGCCGGACAGCAGCAGGATGAACGTGAGCACGGCGATCGTCTGGAAATACAGGAAGATGAACGCCAGCACCGAATAGGCGACGCGATCCGGAATGACCTGGCCGCCGACGCGCATGGGCAGTACCGCCGACGGATGCACCAGCTGCTTCATTTCACGTGCGGCCTGCTTGGCCAGCAGCAGCGAGCGGAACATCTTGATGCCGCCGCCGGTCGAGCCCGTGCTGCAGACGATGCAGCTGAGGAACAGCATCCAGACAGGCGCGAAGATCGGCCACAGTTCGTAGTTCTGCGACACGAAGCCGGTCGTGGTGGCGACCGACACCAGATTGAACGTCGCGTGACGCAGTGCAGTCAGGAATGCCGGGTAGGTGCCTTCGACGTACAGCAGGATCGCGACCGCGAGCGAGCTCAGCGACAGGACGACCAGAATTGCCCGGACCTCGGCATCTTCCATGTATGGGCGCAGCGAGAGCCGGCGAAAGGCGACGAAGTGCCGTGCAAAACTCATCGACGAGGCGATCATCAGTGCAATCAGCACGGCCTCGACCGCCGGCGAATCGAACCAGGCGATGCTGGCGTCGTGGGTCGAGAACCCGCCGAGGCCCATTGAAGAGAACGTATGGCAGATCGCATCCAGCCAGTTCATGCCGGCAAGCTTCAGCGCCACGATGCCGACAGCGGTAATCACCGAGTATGCGAACCAGAGTGCCTTGGCGGTCTCGGTGATGCGCGGCGTCAGTTTCTCGTCCTTGACCGGTCCCGGAGTCTCTGCCTTGTATAGCTGCATGCCGCCAACGCCGAGCAGCGGCAGGATGGCGACGGCGAGCACGATGATGCCGATGCCGCCGAACCAGTGCAGTGCATGCCGCCACAGGTTGATGGACGGCGGCAGGTTGTCGAGGCCGGTCAGGATCGTCGAGCCGGTGGTCGTCAGCCCGGACATCGCCTCGAAGTAGGCATCGGTGAAAGACAGTCCCGGCAGCGCGATCAGCAGCGGAACTGCGGCCGAGGCCGACATCAGCGCCCAGGACAGCGTGACCAGCAGGAATCCGTCGCGCGGCTTCAGCTCCCGCCGGTGACGCATCGTCAGTCCCGCAATCGCCAGGCCCACTACGACGTTGATGCCCGCGGCGGCCGCGAAGTCGATGAACGTACCGTCCTGCGTGATCACGGAACAGAGCAGTGGCATCAGGAACGTGACGGCGAAGAACGCCATCATCAGCCCAAGGACATGCGCTACCGCCAGCATGGACTACCGTGGACCGGAATTTCAGCGTCGCCCGGACGTTTCGCCGAGAAACAGGCGTTCCACCTGTTCGACGTGGCGCCGATCGGTGATGAAGAGGATGACGTGATCATCCGCCTGCAGCACTGTGTCGTGATGCGCCATCACCACGACATCGCCACGCACCAGGCAGCCGATCGCGGCGCCCTCGGGCAGCTTGATGTCCTCGATGCGTTTGCCGATGACCCGCGAACTGCGGTGGTCGCCATGGATGATGGCTTCCAGCGCCTCGGCGGCACCACGCCGCAGCGAATGTACCCGGACCACGTCGCCGCGGCGCACGTGCGCCAGCAGCGAGCCGATCGTGATCGTCTGGGGCGAGATCGCGATGTCGATCGGCCCGCTCTGCATCAGCTCTGCATAGGAGGGCTTGTTGATCAACGCCATGACCTTCTTGGCACCAAGACGCTTGGCCAGCATCGCCGACAGGATGTTGGCTTCCTCGGAGTTGGTGACCGACGCGAACACGTCGCAGCTGTCGATGTTCTCTTCGATCAGCAGATCCTCGTCGGCGGCGTCGCCCTCGAGCACGATGGTGTTCTGCAGTTGCTCGGAGACACGGCGCGCGCGGCGCGGGTCGCGTTCGATCAACTTGACCTGGTTGGCCTGCTCCAGCTGCCGCGCGAGCCGCATGCCGATCTGGCCGCCGCCCGCGATCACGACGCGCTTGACCGGCGATTCCTCACGACGGATCTCGGCCATGAAGGCACGAATGTCGGTGCGTGCGGCGACGAAGAACACCTCGTCGCCATCCTCGATCACGGTGTCGCCCTTCGGGATGACGCTGCGACCGGCGCGGTAGATCGCCACCACGCGCGCCTCCGAGTTCGGCAGGTGCTCGCGCAGGTTGCGCAACTGCTGCCCGACCAGCAGGCCGCCCTTCAACGCCCGCAGCCCGACCAGCCGGACGCGGCCGTCGGCAAAGTCCAGCACCTGCAAAGCGCCCGGATAGCGGATCAGCCGCTCGACGTACTCGGTGACGAGCTGTTCCGGACTGATCGAGACATCGACCGACAGCGCTTCGTCGCTGAACAGCTTCGGGTGCCCGGTGTACTCGGCGGAACGGATACGCGCGATCTTCTTCGGCGTGCGGTACAGCGTGTACGCCACCTCGCAGGCCATCATGTTCACTTCGTCGCTGCTGGTCAGCGCGACCAGGATGTCCGCGTCGCGAATGCCGGCTGCCTCCAGCACGCTGGGGTAGGCGGCATTGCCGGCGACGGTGCGGATGTCGAGGCGGTCCTGCAGGTCGCGCAGGACGTCTTCGTTGGTGTCGACCACCGTGACCTCGTTGGCCTCTTCGCGGGCCAGCTGGTAGGCGGCTGTGCGACCGACCTGCCCGGCGCCGAGGATCACGATCTTCATGAGGGGGCCAAGGGTACCGCGGGACGACCGGCGCGAACAGGCGTTCCCGGTGCCTTCAGAGCTCCACGTCCGTTGCGAGCACGATCACGCCGCGGGTCGGCATCCGGAAGAACTCGGCGGCCTGGGCGCTGCGACGCTGCAGGCGCTCGAACACCCGCATCCTCACACCGAGCCAACCGGGGCGAGGGATCGCGCGCACCAGGTGCCAGCCGACGAAGTAGGAGACCTCGCCGCCGTGGACGTCGACACCCCTGGAACGCAGGCCGCGCAATGCTTCACCCACGTCGGGGGCTTCCATGAAGCCGAAGCGCGCCGTCACAGACATCAGGTCCGGAGCGAGGTTCTGGATTCGCACGCGGTTGCTGCGGTCGAAACGCGGCGAGCGCACGATTTCCAGGTTCAGCATGATCACACGCTCATGCACGACTTTGTTGTGCTCGAGGTTGCGCAGCAGGGCGGTGGGAACGTAACCCGGGCTGCTGACGAGAAACACAGCGGTGCCGGGTACGCGCGTTGCGCCGGCGAGCAGTTCCTCGAGCGCCGAGCACGGCACCGCCTGTCGCAGCAGCATCTCGCGCAACCGACCGCGCCCCTCGCGCCAGATCGTGAACATGGCAAACAGGCAACCCGACAGCGTCAGTGGTACCCAGCCGCCCTGGGCGATCTTGGTCGCGTTGCCCGCAACAAAGACCAGGTCGACCAGCAGCATCAGGCCGAGCGTGGCTGCGATGCGCCACAGCGGCCACTTCCAGCTGCCGGCGGCGACCAGCGCGCCGAGGATCGTGGTAATCAACATGGTGCCCGCGACTGATGCGCCGTACGCTCCCGACAACGCGCCCGAACTGCCGAATGCCAGCACAAACAGCAGCACGGCGGCGCACATCACCCAGTTGGCGGCCGGCACATAGATCTGCCCGTGCTCGGTCTCGGAGGTTTGGCGGATTGCCAGTCGCGGCAACAGGTCGAGCTGCACGGCCTGGCGCGTGATCGAAAACGCGCCGGAGATCACCGCCTGGGAGGCGATGATCGTTGCGGCCGTCGCCAGCATCACGAGAGCTGGAAGCAGCGCCGCCGGCGCGAGCGCATAGAAAGGGCTCTCGGGCGCGGTCGGGGCGCCCAGCACCAGGGCACCCTGGCCAAGGTAGTTCAACAGCAGCGCTGGCCACACAAGGACGAACCAGGCGATTCGCACCGGACGCCGGCCGAAGTGGCCCATGTCGGCGTAAAGGGCCTCGGCGCCGGTCACGGTCAGGAACACCGCTCCGAGCACCGCCAGCGCGAGACCGGGCCGCGACAGCAGCAGCTGGATGCCGTAACGCGGATCGAGCGCGAGCAGAACTTCCGGCTGTCGCACGATCTCCATCGTGCCCAGGGTGGCCAGCGTGACGAACCAGAGGACCATGATCGGGCCGAAGAGTGCGCCGACCCTGGCGGTGCCCCGATGCTGAATCGCAAACAACGCAACGATGATCGCAATCGTGGCCGGCAAAACGATCCGCTCCAGTCCCGGATCGAGCAGCTCGAGACCCTCGACAGCACTCAGGACGGAAATCGCCGGCGTGATCAAGGCATCACAGTAGAACAGCGCGGTGCCCAGCAAGCCGAGCGTGATCGCTCGCGCCGCCCAGGTACCGGAATTGCCGAGGCTTCGCTGCACCAGCGCCAGCAGTGCGAGGATGCCGCCCTCCCCCTCGTTGTCGGCGCGCACGATCAACCACAGGTACTTGACAGAAACGACCAGCAGCAGACTCCAGCAGATCAGCGACAGCACGCCGAGTACGGCGCCCGCGCCGGAGGCGGTGCCGCCAGCCGCCAGATAGGCCTCCTTGAATGCATAGAGAGGGCTGGTGCCGATGTCGCCATAGACGACACCGAGCGCACCGATCGTAGTGGGCAGGAGGGCTCGTGGTGCAGTCATTACGGCGGCGCGAGCCCCTTGGAGTACACCACCTTGCCCTGCGGCGTGATGGCAATGGCATCGACGTCGGGCAATGTGTTGATAAACGCGATGCCGGCCTCGGCCCCCATGATGAACACGCTCTTGGTCAGCGCGTCGGAGCGAGTTGCGGTGTCGGCAATGATGGTCGCCGAGCGCACCTTGCGGGCCGATTTGCCGGTCTGCGGGTCGAGGATATGGTGATACCGCACTCCGTCTTCCTCGAAGTAGCGCTCGTAGTCGCCTGAGGTCGAGATTGCGGTGTCCGTCAGCGGCAGCCGCAGCACCACCAACTCCTTGCGGTCCGGATCGCGGATCCCCACGGTCCAGGGCCGGCCGAAGCGATCGCCGATGATCCGGGTATCACCACCGGCGTTGACCATGGCCCGGGTGACGCCGAGGCCCTGCAGCACGGCGATACCCCGATCCACCGCGTAGCCCTTCGCGATGCCACCGAGGTCGACCCGCACCCCTTCGCGCCGGAAGTGGACCGACGTCGTGGCGGGAATCAGCTCCAGATGCCGGTAGTCGATCGAAGGCAGCCGGTCGCGGATCGCGGCGTCGTCCGGACGCACGTGATTGCGGTAGTCGTAGAGATAGCCGACGCTGGCATAGGTGACGTCGAACACGCCGCGCGTCAGCTTCGAGTATTCGATCGACGTGGCCAGCAGGTCATACAGCTCGCGCGAGATCCGCATCGGCGCCTTCGCGGCGCTGGCATTCAGGCGCGACAACTCGCTCTCGGGCTTGTACGTGCTCATGAGCGCGTCGATGCGGCGCAGTTCGGCGAACACGGCATCGATCGCGGCGTCGCCCCTGGCGCGATCGTCGCTCCAGAGCTCGACGACGCAGCGCGTGCCCATGATCGCGGCTTCTCGTTGCAACCAATCGGCTTTCACTGCGGCAGACCCAAACACGGTGCTCAGCAGCAGCAGGCACAAGGAACGGGCGAACCTCGAGGATCGATCCGCGCTCCTGCAACGCCGCGCGCGGAGTGAATGCGCGTCTGCGGGATCGTCGTGAACCCGTCCCTGGGGCCTTCGGGCGCGCCATCCATGGCGCGCACGATCCCGCAGACGCGCATTCACTCC
The DNA here is from genome assembly GCA_031431655.1 of Gammaproteobacteria bacterium. Lineage (GTDB taxonomy): Bacteria > Pseudomonadota > Gammaproteobacteria > Steroidobacterales > Steroidobacteraceae > UBA964. The sequence goes on from JANPDV010000418.1 coordinate 7,982, forward strand.
ACGCACGGCGCTGAACGGCGTGCAGTTCATCGAGGCCCGCCAGCGCTCGCGCCGTGGCCAGACCGGGACTCTCTTCTCGCTGACGCGGTGGGGGCGCTCGAGTGACATGAGAGGAGCGCTTTCGGGACCGTGCGCGCCATGGATGGCG
>JANPDV010000419.1:0-4457 GCA_031431655.1 Gammaproteobacteria bacterium
GCATTTCGTCATCGACAGCACGGGCACGTCGTCGCGCAATGCGCGCGATGTGCAGACGCAGGGTGTGATGGTGGTTGCCGCGACGGGTTCGGGAGGCAACTCCAGCTTCCGGCAGCAGGGGAGCGGCCTCGAATGAAGCGCGTCGCCCTGTTGTTCGCGTGCTGCGTGCTCGGCTGCGGAGTTGCGCGGGCCCAGGCACCCGCCACCAGCGACACCGCAATGCTCCGCCTCGAGGAAGCGATTGAAACGTCTGCGCTCAGAATCGTGCTGCCGGCCGGCGGCATCGGCCAGGTCGACGTGCGGCGCTGCCGCGACTGCCCGCCGAAATCGTTGCTTGTCGGCAGTGAGTCCCGCTGGTTCATCGGCCCACGTGCGGTCTCATTCGAGGAGTTGCGCCTGGCCATGGCTGCTGAGCCGCGCAGCTTCGTGGTGGTTTTCTATCGTCCCCGCACGGCCGAGCTGACCCGGCTCGTGGTGCTGCCGCGCTGAGGTGCCCGTGATGCTTACTCGACAAGTCTTCATGCTGGCGCTCGGGGCGGGCCTCACCCTGCTGGGCAGCACACCGGCATGGGCAGACGATACCGAAGTCTTCCTGAGCCAGGCGGCAGCGCGAGGTGTGCGGCCCAACGTGCTGCTGGTCCTCGACACCTCGGGCAGCATGGGCGCGCTGGTGCAGCTGCCGAAGGCACCATATGACGGCGCCCAGACCTACCCCGGCAACTGCGACTCGGGTCGCATCTATTACACCCGCGCCACCAGCGCGGGAGCGCAGCCGCCCGCCTGCGTGGCCGGCGCGGCAAGTCTGCCCGCCGCGGCGAACACCTGCGACGCAGCCCAGCGGGCACTGACCGGCATCCCAGGACTCTGGACCGGGCGCGTGGCGCAGTGGTCTGCTTCGCGGGTGGCCTGGCGGGAACTTCGCGCCGCCGCCGCCGATCCTCTCGAGTGCGAAGCCGACGCGGGCCGGCACGGCGAAACGGCAGCATCGACTCGGCGCTTCATTCGCAACGGGGAGGCTGCCAGCCGCTGGACCAGCAGCGAAGCCGAGGCGGCGTCCTGGAACGGCAGTGAGGTCCAGACCCTTTTCAGCGCGAATTATCTCAACTGGTACTACAGCACCGGTGTGCCTGTGGAGCTGTCAAGGCTGGACATCGTCAAGGCGGTCGGGACATCGCTCGCCTACTCCATCGATGGCGTCAACCTTGGCCTCATGCGCTACAACCGCGGCCCTGACTGGGCACCCGGAGCGAATGACGGCAACTCCGAAGGCGGCATGATCGTCCAGCCGGTCACTGACATCGCGGCCAGCAGGGAGACTGTCACCGAGCGTCTGCGTTCATACAGCCTTTCGGGCTGGACGCCGCTGTCCGAAACCCTGTTCGAGGCCGGGCAGTACCTCGCCGGCCGCGCGGTCGACTACGGCCTGAATTCGGACGTCGGCGAAGGTCAACCGTTTCCCAGTGTTCCGGAATCGCGCCAGGTTGCGAACCCATCGCAGTATCGTTCGCCGGTCGAGTATCAATGCCAGCGCAACTTCATCGTGATGCTGACGGACGGCATCCCGACGACCGATGTGTCGGCGGATGAAAAGATACCGGCGCTGCCCGGGTTCAGCGCGCTGGGTCGCACCAGTTGCGACGGCGACGGCGATGGACGTTGTCTCGACGACATGGCCCAGTACCTGAACGAGGCGGCGGATCTGCGTCCCGATCTCCCCGGCCGGCAAAGCGCACAGACCTTCATGATCGGTTTCGGCAGCGACGTCGGCAACGCCGGGTTTCTCGAAGAAACCGCGCGGCGCGGTGGCGGCCGTGCGTTCGGCGCACTGAACGTCACGGACCTGACGCAGGTGCTGCAAAGCATCTTCGGGGACATCCTGCGCACGGGCGGCACGTTTGCGTCTCCGTCCGTCTCGGTCAACGCATTCAACCGCACTCAATCGAACAACGAGCTCTATGTCTCGGTGTTCCGTCCCGACGACTCTGTTCGCTGGCTGGGCAACGTGAAGAAGTATGGCCTCCGTGGCGGCCGCATCGTAGACGCCACCGGGGCAGCCGCAGTGGACGACGCGACCGGATTCCTGCGCGAAGGCACTCGAAGCCTGTGGTCGACTGGGCCGGAGCCGGACGTCGTGACCTCGGGCGGCGCGGTCGAGCGGCTGCCGGCGCCCGCGGCACGCAATCTCTACACCTACGTGCCTGCGGCAGCGAATACGGACCTGACTGCCGACATCAACGAGTTCACCGCCGGCAACACCGCGGGAGTGCCGGACGCTGCACTGAACCTCGCAGGATCCGGCGTCACCCGCGACCAACTGTTCGACTGGGTGCGCGGCATCGATCGGCCGGATTCGAACCTGAACGGCAACCGTGACGAAACCATCAGGCAGATGGGCGATCCGTTGCACGCGCGCCCTGCGCTGGTGACGTACGGAGGCACGGTGGGGACGCCTGAGGCGCGCGATGCAGTCGTTTTCGTACCTACCAACGACGGTTTCCTGCACGCGCTGGATGCCGCCACCGGCCGCGAACTGTGGGCGTTCATTCCCCCGGAACTGACCGGCCGGCTTGCTGAGCTGTACAGCAACCCGGGTGTCGTGAATCGCAGTTACGGACTGGATTCAGATGTCCGTGTGCTCAAGTTCGACATCAATCAGGATGGTGTGGTCGATGCCGGGGCGGGCGATCGGGTCTGGTTGTTCTTCGGCATGCGCCGTGGCGGCCAGCACTACTACGCTCTCGATGTGACGGACCGCACGACTCCGCGGCTGCGCTGGAATCTCGGCCCGGCGCAATTGCCAGGCATCGGGGAGACCTGGTCTGCACCCACCATTGCGCGTGTCCGCGTCCAGGGTGCACCCCAGAACGGCGAGAACTTCGTCTTGATCTTCGGCGGCGGCTATGACGCGGCACAGGAGAACTACGACTACGTAGCCGACAGTTCCGGCAATCGGATCTACATGGTGGATGCACAGAGCGGCGCCCTGTTGTGGTATGCGGGCGGCCCAGCCGCGGTCGGCACGCCGGACCTGCCGCTCGCACGGATGACGAACGCGATTCCCGCTCGAGTCATTGCGATCGACACCAACGGCGACAGCTACGCCGACCGCCTCTACACGGCGGACATGGGCGGGCGGGTGTGGCGGTTCGACGTTCGCAACGGCCTGCCACGCGATCAACTGGTCACAGGCGGGGTGCTCGCTGCGCTGGGCGCCGGCGATCGTGCCGGCGCCACGATCGCCGATTCAAGGCGGTTCTATAACGCGCCGGACGTGGCGCTGATCCAGCGCCGCGGTGCCGAGCCCTACTACAACATCGCGATCGGCTCTGGCTATCGCGGTCACCCGCTGCACACGGAAACCCGGGACCGGTTCTACTCGATTCGTGACAAGAATCCGTTCGGGCGACTGACGCAGGCGCAGTACGACGCAGCGGTGCCGCTCGACGATGCGGCGCTGATCGACATCACGCCGAGCGTCGCGGCCACGCCGGTGCCCACGACGGCCGCCGGCTGGAAGCTCGAATTGCGGCTGAACGGCGGGTGGAACGGCGAGAAGGTGCTGGCCGATGCCACCACGATAGGCGGCAAAGTGCTGTTCACCACCTACCAGCCGCAGCCTCCGGCCACGGCCGACCCCTGCCTGCCGGCAGCCGGGGTGAACCGCACTTACGCACTGCAGGTCGACAGCGGCAGGCCCGCCGTGGACTTCAACGACGACAGGGTCGTCGACGCCGCAGATCTTTCGACGGCACTGCAGCAGACCGGCATCGCGGGCGAGGTCAACATCGTCCTGGAGAGCACCGCCACGTCAGGCGCCTCGCCGGACGACGACCCGGCTGCAACCGACGCTCTCGGTCGTCGTGGCTTCTGCGTGGTTGGCGTTGAAGTGCTGCGTCGCTGCGTGCTGCCGGGCACGGTAGTGCGGACGTTCTGGCAGCGAACTGCCAACAACAGCACCGAGTAGCCACCGCCATGGCACGCCATCGCGCGCAAGGCGTCACGCTGATCGAACTGATGACCACCATCGTGGTGCTTGGCATCCTGGCCTCGATCGCCCTGCCCAGCTATCGCAACTACGTGCTGCGCAGTCAGCGCACCGAGGCTACGCGCGCGCTGCTGCAGATTCGCGCCGCGCAGGAAAAATTCTTCCTGCAGAACAATCGCTACGCGGATGACCTGACGGCGGCGCCGCCAGCCGGGCTAGGCATGCTCGGCACTTCGGAGACCGGCCTTTACGACATCGCCATCGCGCCGCTCGATGGCGGCCGCAGCTTCGCGATTACGGCGACACCTCGCGCCGGCGGCAGCCAGCGGGACGATCGACGCTGCGCCACCTTCAGGCTGGACGGCGCCGGGCTGCGTGCCGCGCAGGACACGGCCGCCGCCGACAGCACACGCGAGTGCTGGCGCTGACGGCCGGCCGGCGCGCACGAAGATTCGCGCCAAGCGGCGCCAGG
>JANPDV010000420.1:0-2227 GCA_031431655.1 Gammaproteobacteria bacterium
ACGTTCTTCACGATCCAGTTCAAGGGCGTCAACGAACAGGGCTTTGGCGACTACACCGACGGTTTCCGTCCCCTGAATAGCGCTGGCACGGGCGACGCGCGCGTTCCCGGTTGTTCCGTCGCGGATGATTTCAGCCGCGACCTCGGCGATCCGCTCGAGGGCCGGCTGGCCGCGGCGCTGGCGTATCGCCAGTCCCGATCCTGTCCGGCCGCAACGGGCTCGACCGATCCGCGCCAGCTCGCGAAAGGCGATCCCGAGTTGTTCAAGCCCGAGTTCCTGATGAACCGCATCGTCGGCAAGACGCTGTGAGCCCGCTCTGCAGCGGCTGTCGAATCACGGCGTTGGCGCTGTCGTTGTCGCTCGCTGCGACCGGCTGCAGCGTGTTCGCAGCGCCGGGCAGCACGCCCGACGCGACGGGCAAGGCGCCAGCCGCCGCGACAGAGATGCTGTTGCCGGCGCTGCTGGTATCGCCGTCCGACCCGGCAACGCGCAGGGTGTTGCTGGCGGCGCTGCACGATCTGTTAGGCGACCGGTCCATCACGCTGGCGGATGATGCCTTCGCAAAGGCAAGTGAACTGGTGCTGGAGCGCGCGCGGCCTCCGGGCGAAGCCGGCCGCTATGCAACCGGTCGTGAGATGACGCCGCCGATTCGCGTTCGACTGCTCACGGCAGGCGGTCGATGCATTCTCGAACGAGCCGACACCCGCGCCCGCGTGAATGTCGGCGCAGCGCGCTGTCGGGCCCTGCCAGCCCCATAGCTCAGCCCCCGATCTCGCGCGCGAGAAACTCCATCTGGGCGACCGTCTGGTCAAACGTGGGTGCAAGCCCCACGAGCAGGGTCGTTGCCGGCGACTCCTGCCAGAGACGCAGCTTGCGGCTAACGTGAGCGGCATCACCCACGAGCGAGATCGCGTCAGCCAGCTCGTCCGGCACGGCGAGTACCGCCTCCTTCTGGCGGCCGGCCAGCCACAGATCCTGGATGCGGTCGGCCTGCTCCTTGAATCCGCAGCGTTCGACCACGCGCTTGTGAAAGTTCTCTTCACGCGACCCCATGCCACCCACGTAGAGCGCGATCATGCGCTTGATCGGCACGAGCGCCTGCGCGAGATCGTCACTGAGCGACATGCTGACGCTCATCAGGATCTCGAACCCCGGTTTGGCGTGCACCAGGGCATCGTCGAACAGCTCGCGGCGATCCGGTGGGAACATGAACGGAAACCAGCCATCGAAACGCCGCGCCGCGAGTTCAACGTTTTTCGGGCCTTCCGCGCCGAGGAATACCGGGATCCTGCGCCGCAGGGGGTGCACGATGCTGCTCAGCGGCTTGCCCTGGCCCGTGCTGCCTTCGCCGTTGTACGGCAGGTGGTATTGCTTGCCGTCGTAGGCGACCGGCGCCTCGCGGGCGACTATCTGCTCGAAGATATCGAGCCACTCGCGCGTGCGCTCGAGCGGACGCTTGAACGGCTGGCCGTACCAGCCTTCGACGACCTGCGGCCCGGACACGCCGACGCCCAGACACAGCCGGCCATTCGACAGGTGATCGAGCGTGATCGCAGTCATTGCCGCGCAGGCGGGGGTACGCGCCGAAATCTGCATGATGGACGTGCCGAGTCGAATGCGGCTCGTCTGCGGCGCGATTGCGGCCAGCGGCGTCAGGGCATCGGAGCCATAGGCTTCGGCGGTACAGACGATGTCGAAGCCCAGCGCCTCCGCCCTGCGCGCCAGCTCGATGAAGCGCTCCGTCGGTTTCGACTGCCAGTAGCCGAGTTGCAGACCGAGTTTCATTGTGTTTTCTCCGGATCCTTGCCTCCACGGCCCCGTCCGAACGAATCCAACGCGCGCTTGATGCCGTCCCAGGAGTTGACGGACGGTCGCGCGTCATCGAGCGGCGGTGCGGTCGTATACAGCGCATAGCGCGATCGCAGCAGGCCACGCAGCGGCTCCGGCAGCTCGTCGATCGACGCGGCTGAAGTCCAGGCCGCCGTCAGGACGGTCTGGCCCTCGCGGTCGCCCATCTTCATCCACGGCAGCCACGGGCTGATCCGCGTCCACGACGACACCACGGGCACGGGACTCGCGGGACGGGCTCCCAGCCATGTGGCCAGCGGCACCACGAGGACGGAACTCTCGACGACCTGATAGCGGCCGCCGACCCACTCCTGGTAGTCGCCGCCCAGGGGGCTGTCGCGCAGGAACGAGCTGGTGCGCTCCTGCAGTCCGAACCCGT
>JANPDV010000421.1:0-7930 GCA_031431655.1 Gammaproteobacteria bacterium
CGGCCTGCTCGGCGCCGCAGCCGTGGCGCCGCTGCGCGCGGTGCTGCAGCCGATCGGCGACATCGAGCGGATCCTCGCGCGCGTGGCGTTGCGCTCGGCGCGGCCGCGCGACCTGGCCGGACTGCGGCAGAGCCTGGCGCAGCTGCCGCACGTGCGAGCCGCCATCACGCCGCGTGACTCACCGCTGCTGGGCGCACTGCACGACGCAATCGGCGAGCAGCCTGAGGTGGTAGCGCTGCTGGCGCACGCCATCGATGCGGAGCCCTCCACTTTCCTGCGCGACGGCGGGGTGATTGCGGCCGGGTACGACGCCGAGCTCGACGAGTTGCGCCGGATCAGCACCAACACGGACGAGTTCCTGCTGGAGCTGGAGGCCCGCGAGCGCGAGCGCAGTGGTATCGCTGGCCTGAAACTCGGCTACAACCGTGTGCAGGGATTCTTCATCGAGATCGCCCGCAGCCAGGCCGAGCGGGTGCCCGACAACTACGTCCGCCGCCAGACCGTGCGCCACGCCGAGCGCTTCATAACCCCCGAACTGAAGCAGTTCGAGGATCGGGTGCTGGGCGCCCGCGACCGATCGCTGGCGCTCGAAAAACAGCTCTTCGAGGCGCTGTTGCAGCAGTTGACCGAGCGGCTCGCGCCGTTGCAGGACTGCGCCGCCGCGCTGGCAGACCTGGACGCCATCACGACGCTGGCCGAGCGCGCGCTGGCGCTGCGTTGGACCGCGCCAGAACTCACTGACGAAGCCGCGATCCGCATCATTGCGGGACGGCACCCGGTGGTTGAACGTTTCGCCGAACACGCCTTCGTGCCCAACGACACGGTGCTCGACGAACGAACCCGCATGCTGGTGATCACCGGCCCCAACATGGGTGGCAAGTCCACCTACATGCGCCAGACGGCGCTGATCGTGCTGCTGGCGCACATCGGCAGCTTCGTGCCGGCCGAACGCGCCCAGCTCGGACCGGTGGACCGGATATTCACCCGCATCGGCGCCGGCGACGATCTCGCCGGCGGGCGGTCGACGTTCATGGTCGAGATGAGCGAGACCGCCAACATCCTGCACAACGCCACGGCACGGAGCCTGGTGCTGATGGACGAAATCGGGCGCGGCACCAGCACGTTCGATGGCCTCTCGCTCGCCTGGGCGGCGGCCCGTCACCTGGCAACGCGTATCGGGGCGTTTGCATTGTTCGCAACGCACTACTTCGAGCTGGTGACGCTCGCGCAGGAGGTCCCGGGCATTGCGAACGTGCATCTCGATGCGACCGAGCATCGCGACAGCCTGGTGTTCCTGCACGCCGTCAAGCCAGGCCCCGCGAATCGCAGCTATGGGCTCGCGGTGGCGCAGCTCGCGGGCGTCCCAGCCGAGGTGCTCCAGCAGGCACGGCGCTTCCTGCAGTCGCTGCAGACCAGCTCACCGGCCAGTCCCCAGGGAGAGCTGCGGCTCGAGCCAGCCGGTGAACCCGATTCGGGCAGCGTCGCCGCAACCTTGAACGAACGTGGCGGCGGCGCGTCTGCGCTCGAGTCCGCGTTGCGGCAGATCGACCTCGACGCGACGACGCCGCGCGACGCCCTGCAACGGCTCTATGAGCTCAAGCAGCTGCTCAGCGAGGCGGAACCGACCCGGCAGGTGGAGCCGCGCCGAGGCTGAATCCGCCATGCTTCAGGAAGTGCGCCGACTCGTCGACCGTGCGCGCCGACAACATCATTCCCAGATGACTGACCGGCAGTACGAGGCGGTCCGTCGTGCCCTCGACCTCGGTTTCGCGCAGCGCGACGGTGCCGTCATTCGGCTCGGCGAAGCGAGCGAAGAACCGTCCAAGGCCGACCGACTGCGTCCCGGCGACGACACCCAGCTCCAACGGTGATTCCCAGCGCGGTCTGCGCTCGGACAGCAGCTCATCGCGCACGATCCGCCCGATCAGCGCACGCCCGATGGCGAGTTGTGCCACCTGACGCGCTGCCGCGCTGCCGCAGGCGGGTGTCCCCAAGAGGACCACGCGCCCGGGACGCGGGGCGTGCTGGTCTGCCGCCGCGAGCATGCGCAGCAGCACGATGCCGCCAAGGCTATGGCCGATCCAGTGAAGGCGGTCGCACTCCAGCCGGCGGGCCACGTCGCGCAGGCGCTCGACGATCCCGTCCAGGCTCTCGGAAGTTGTCGGATAACGGAACAGCGTCGTGTCGAAGCCGTGGCGCTGCTCAAGACGACGACGGAACCAGGCAGATTCCGAGCCGGGCATCCACAGGCCGTGAACAAAGACGAGGTGTTCGCGTGGGGTCAACGAGAGCCCGGGGTTTCTGGATCAAGGCTGCTGTTTTGTCAGCATGCTGACAAGAGTACAAGACCTATAGTCTCGACATGGCCTCAAGACCGCCGCCTCTGAATCGACGACGCCGCCACGGCGATGACCTGCCGCATTCACAAGTCGCACTCCGCGCCTTCGAGGCACTGCTGCGCCTCGGGTCACGCCTGCAGCGGATCAGATGCAACGCATTGGAAGAGTTTGGCCTGACCCATGCCCAGGCACGCGTGGTCGGCGTCGCGTACCAAAGCCCAGGCCTCTGCATATCGGAGATCGCGCGCAGGCTGGACCTGACCCGCCAGGCCGTGCACCGCGTTGCACGGCACCTGGAACGATGCCGATACCTCGAGTTCGAACCCGGCTGCGGGCCAGGCGCCCCATTGCAGGTCCACGTCGCGCCCGAAGCTCGAATCATTGTGGAGGGCGCGCGCGCGTGGGAGATGGCCTGGCTGGGCGAGGAAGTGGGACACAGCCAGCATCGCGATGCCCTGGATGCGCTGTGGGCTGCCGGCCGGCAACTGCGCAGGCGCCTGCCGTGGCGCGGTGGCAGCGTCGAGGACCTGGCTCGGTGGCCGCCGATCAGCCAGCCGCGATCGGCGGCGGCTGACGCAACCGGATATGCAGTTCACGCAGCTGCTTCTCGCTGACCTCGGTCGGCGCATCCGTGAGTGGGCAGGCGGCGGTCTGCGTTTTTGGGAACGCGATGACGTCGCGGATGCTGTCCGCCCCGTACATCAGCATTGCCAGGCGATCGAGCCCGAACGCGATGCCACCGTGCGGCGGCGCGCCGTACCTGAGCGCGTCAAGCAGGAAGCCAAACTTGCGGCGCGCTTCTTCGGCATCGATGCCGAGCAGGTCGAACACGGTCGACTGCAGCTCCTGGCGATGAATGCGCACGCTGCCGCCGCCGATCTCGGAGCCGTTCAACACCATGTCGTAGGCCTTGGCCAGCGCCCCGCCCGGGTCGGCCCGCAGCGCCTCGGGGTCGAGATTACTGGGCGACGTGAACGGGTGATGCATCGCAGCCCAGCGCGCGCCCTCCGGGTCGTACTCGAACATCGGAAAATCGGTGACCCACAGTGGCTGCCACGATTTCCCGGCAAGGCCCAGGTCGACACCCACCTTGAGGCGCAGCGCTCCAATTGCGTCATTGACGACTTTGGCGCTATCCGCGCCAAAGAACACCAGGTCGCCATCGGCAGCGCCCGTCCGGGAAAGAATGCCCTCGATCGCAGCATCCGACAGGAACTTGATGATCGGCGACTGCAGGCCCTCGCGCCCCGCGGCGCGGTCGTTGACCTTGACGTAGGCGAGCCCACGCGCCCCGTACCGCGCGACATAGGCCGTATAGTCATCGATCTCCTTGCGCGTCAGCCGACCCGCGCCGGGCACGCGCAGCGCAGCGACCCGTCCGTTCGGATCCTTCGCCGGGCCAGCGAACACCTTGAAATCGCAGTCCGCGACCAGGTCCGCCACATCCACGAGTTCGAGCGCGTTGCGCAGGTCCGGCTTGTCCGACCCATAGCGACGCATCGCGTCGGCATAGCTCAGGCGCGGGAACGGGTTTGGCAGCTCGACGTCGACCACGGACTTGAACAGGAAGCGGATCAGCGACTCCATCAGCGCCATGATCTCGTCCTGCGACAGGAACGACGTTTCGATGTCGAGCTGGGTGAAGTCGGGCTGGCGGTCGGCGCGCAGGTCTTCATCGCGGAAGCAGCGCGCGATCTGGTAGTAGCGGTCGAAGCCCGCGACCATCAGCAGCTGCTTGAAGATCTGCGGCGACTGCGGCAGCGCAAAGAACTGCCCTGGATGCGTGCGCGAGGGCACGAGGTAGTCGCGCGCGCCCTCGGGCGTGGCCTTGGTCAGCATTGGCGTTTCGATGTCGCAGAAGCCCGCATCGTCCAGGAACTGGCGCATCGCGCGCGTGATGCGGTGCCGCTGGCGCAGCCGCTGGCTCATCACGTCGCGGCGCAGGTCGATATAGCGGTAACGCAGCCGCACTTCCTCCGAGACGTTCTCGTCGAGCTGGAACGGCAGCGGCTCGGAGCGGTTGAGCAGCTCGATCTCGCGCGCCAGCAGCTCGATGCGGCCGGAGGTCAGGTTGGCATTGGTCGTGCCGGCCGGACGCGCACGCACCAGTCCGGTGACCCGTATGACGAACTCATTACGCAGCTTCTCGGCTTCGGCGAAAACCGGCGCGAGGTCCGGGTCGAACACGATCTGCACGAGACCTTCCAGGTCGCGCAGGTCGACGAATATGACCCCACCGTGATCGCGGCGCCGATGTACCCATCCGGCCACGGAGACGGTCTGGTCGATCTGGGCTTCGCTGACGAGCCCGCAGTAGTGCGTACGCATAAGGGCCCGGGATGTTACGGAGCGCCCTCGACGATCGCAACGCACAACTGGCCCGCTCTTGACAAGCCGGGTGCTGCGGCGCGATACAAGCTAGCCGTAACGAAGATCAAGGTTCCCAGTCCTCCTGCCCAGTGCGGAGTCGGATATGCCAGCCAAGCGACCTTTCGGCCCCGGCGGGCCAAGAAACGCCGGCTATTCAGGCGAATCGACCAACATCCGGATCAGCAACCCGTGGCATGCGGTCAGCGTGCAGTGCGGCAGCCAGGCGTGCCTCGCCGCCAAGCAGACTACGGGCGTGCGATATCTGTCGGCCCAGGCTCCCAGGCTGCCTCTGGCCGATTGCGCCAGCCCGGCCGCCTGTCGCTGTGTCTACCGCCACCATGACGACCGGCGCGCCGGCGCGCGGCGGGCGCTGGAGAGCGGCTCGTCGCTGCGCAGCGCGTCGCGCTACCCGGGAGAGGAGCGGCGGGCCCGGGGCGGCCGCCGCCGCACCGACGCCTGACAGCGGCGCAATTCAGGCCGCAGGCCCGGGCGGCGGAGCCGCTGCCGGGTTGAGCTTCGGCGCCACGCTGGTCGCGGGCGGGGCAACCACCCCAAGCGTGACGATCATCTTCATCGCCGCATCCACCGACATGTCCAGCTCGATCACCTGCGAGCGCGGCACCATCACAATCAGCCCGGACGTCGGATTCGGCGTGGTCGGCACGTAGACGCAGACCTGCTGCTCGCCGGTGCGTGCGCTGATCTCGGCGATGTTCTCGGCCGTGACGAAGCCGATGCTCCACATGCCGAGCCGCGGGTACTCGACCATCACCACCTTGCGAAACGAGCTGCCCTGCTGCGACAGCACGGACTCGGTGAAGCTCTTGACACCGCCGTACACCGACCGCACGTGAGGAATGCGTTTCAACACGTCTTCCCAGTACGCGACCAGTCGACGACCCAGCAGGTTCGTCACGCCGAGTCCCGTGACGAATACCACGACGAACGCGAACACGATGCCCAGCCCGGGGATGTTGACGCCGAACAGCTGCTCTGGCCGCCAGGCCGTCGGCAGCAGCAGCAGGGTTCGATCCATCATGTCGATGATGAAGCCGAGCACCCACACGGTCGCGAGCACGGGTACCCACACGAGCACGCCCGCGAGCAGGTAGCGGCGCACCCGCGCGCGGCGCGCCGGACTGCTCATCGCCGGGTTTTCTTGCGCGCGGTGGCTGTCCGGGTGGGTTTCTTGCTGGCCGACTTGCTCGCCGACTTGCTCGCCGACTTCGAGACGGCCTTGTCCGGCGCTGCTTCCGCCTTGGCCTCGGCCTTGGCCTCGGCCTTGGCCTCGGGCTTGGCCTCCGTCTTGGTCTCGCCCTTGGCTTCGGGGGGCGCCTCGGCCTTCTTCTCGGGCTTCTTCGACTCGTCCGCGTCGGCGCCGACGAGGTTGCGCTTCTTGTCTTTGTCGCCCTTGAAGTCGGTCTCGTACCACCCGGACCCGGCGAGCCGGAACACCGGGGCGGAGATCAGGCGCTGCAGCTGGCTCTTGCCGCAGGACGGGCACTTGCGCGCCGGCGCATCACTGATCTTCTGCATCAACTCGAGTTTGTCGCCGCAGGCGCGGCACTGGTATTCATAGAACGGCATGCGCGGCAGTATACCGGGCCGGCGCGCGTCCTCAGCGCACGTCCTTCACGAAGGTCAGGGCGCCGTCCGCAACCCCCACCCGGATCCGGTCGCCAGGCCCGAACGACCCGGCGAGCAGGCGCTGCGCCAGCGGGTTCTCGATCTGCTGCTGGATGGCGCGCTTCAGCGGCCGCGCACCGTACACCGGATCGAATCCCGCTTCGCCGAGCTGGTCGCGCGCGGCGACGTCGAGCAGCAGTTCCATGTCCCGCTCGTGCAGCCGCTTGCGCAGCATCCCGAGCTGGATATCGACGATGGCCCGGATCTGCTCCGCGCCGAGCGGATGGAACACGACGATGTCGTCGATGCGGTTGATGAACTCGGGCCGGAAGTGCTGCTGCACGATCTCCATGACCGCGCTCTTCATGCGCACGTAGTTCTTCTCGCCCGCGTACTCCTGGATGACGCTGGAACCGAGGTTCGAGGTCATGATGACCACCGCATTGCGGAAGTCCACCGTGCGGCCCTGGCCGTCGGTGAGGCGGCCGTCATCCAGCACCTGCAGCAGGACGTTGAAGACGTCCGGATGCGCCTTCTCGACTTCGTCGAGGAGGATCACCGCGTACGGCCGGCGGCGCACCGCTTCCGTGAGATAACCGCCCTCCTCGTAGCCGACATATCCGGGCGGCGCGCCGATCAGCCGCGCCACCGAATGCTTCTCCATGAACTCCGACATGTCGATGCGTACCATCGCCTCGTCGGTGTCGAACAGGAACTCGGCCAGTGCCTTGCACAGCTCGGTCTTGCCGACGCCGGTGGGCCCGAGGAACAGGAACGAACCGTTGGGCCGGCGCGGGTCGGACAAACCGGCGCGCGAGCGGCGGATGGCGTTGGAGACGATCCGCACGGCTTCTTCCTGGCCGACGACGCGCTTGGTCAGCGCCTCTTCCATGCGCAGGAGCTTGTCCTTCTCGCCCTCCAGCATCTTCGAGACCGGAATGCCCGTCCACTTGGACACGACGTCCGCGATCTCCTCATCCGTGACCTTGTTGCGCACCAGCTGGTTGTCGCGCGTCTCGGCATGCTGCGCCTCGGCCAGGCGCTTCTCGAGCGCGGGAATGCGGCCGTATTGCAGCTCCGCCATCTTGGTCAGGTCGCTGCGACGGCGTGCCGTGTCGAGTTCGAGCTTCGCCTTCTCCAGCTCTTCCTTGATGCCCGCCGCGCCCTGCAGGCTGGCCTTCTCGCTCTTCCAGATTTCCTCGAGATCCGCGTACTCCTTCTCGAGTGCAGTCAGGGTGTCATTGAGCGTGGCGAGACGCTTCTTCGACGCCTCGTCGGTCTCGCGGCGCATCGCCTCCTTCTCGATCTTGAGCTGGATGATGCGTCGCTCGAGCCTGTCCAGCGCTTCCGGTTTCGAATCGATTTCGATGCGGATGCGCGCTGCGGCCTCGTCGATGAGGTCGATGGCCTTGTCGGGCAGCTGCCGATCGGTGATGTACCGGTGCGACAAAGTGGCCGCGGCGACGATCGCCGGGTCCGTGATCTCGACGCCGTGGTGCACTTCGTAGCGCTCCTGCAGGCCGCGCAGGATCGCGATGGTGTCCTCGACGCTCGGTTCGCCAACAAAGACCTTCTGGACACGACGCTCCAGCGCC
>JANPDV010000422.1:0-2930 GCA_031431655.1 Gammaproteobacteria bacterium
GGTCGCCGACGGCCTCACGAACGACGACGGGTATGAAGCCATGCTGCACGCAATCGACGGCGCTCGCGCGCACGCAGCCGCTGGTCGACAGGCCCGCGATCAGCACGGTGTCGACGCGCAACGCGGTGAGCGTGGAGGCCAGCGAGGTGGCGAAAAAGGCACTCGCATACTGCTTGGAAATCACGGTCTCGCCGGGCAGCGGCTCCAGCCCTTCGGCAAACGCGGCCAGCTCCGGGTGAGCGCCGGCTTCAAAGCAGCGCAGCGCCGGCACCTTGCGGAAGAACACACCGCCGTCGCGGCCTCCGGGCTGGTACACGACGTTCGTGTGCACAACCGGCAGCTGCGCCGCGCGTGCCGCGCGCAACAGGATCTCGCAGTCGGCGCGCGCCTGCTCCACGCCTGCATACAGCGGCGAGGACTTCACCAGGTAGGCGCGGACGAAGTCGATGACCAGCAGTGCCGGTCGCTCGCCAAAGGTCAGCGAATGACCGAAGCCGCCACGGGCGTAGTTTTCCTTCAGCGCGTCGGACACTCGGCTTCTCCTCAGTTGCTCGGCCGGGCGGTGCCGGCGGGGACGATGTCGCTCAGATGACCTTGGCTGTGCGCAGTTGTGTCAGGCGCTCGGCGCCGTAGCCCAGCAGCCGGGTGTACACGTCGTCATTGTGCTCGCCGAGCGTGGTGGGCGCGGCACTGTGGATGCCGCCCGGCGATTCCGAAAGCTTCGGTGCAACGTTCTGCATGCGCAACGCGCCGAATTGCGGATGCTGGGTGGTGACGATGGCCTCGCGAGCCTTGAAGTGCGGATCCTCCAGCATGTCCGGGGCGCGGTAGATCAGTCCCGCCGGAACACCCGCCTTGTCCATCAGTTCCAGGATTTCCTTGGTGTTCAGCGTACTGGTCCAGGCGGTGATGAGGCCGTCGAGCAGTTGCTGGTTGCTGCCGCGCGCCTGGTGATTGACGAAGCGCGGATCCTTTGGCCAGGTCGGCTGACCCATGATTTCGCACAGCCGGCCGAACACGGTGTCCTGGTTGGCGGCAATCAGCACCAGCCCGTCAGCGGTCCTGTAGACATTGGAGGGTGCGACATTCGGCAGGATCGCGCCGGTACGCTCGCGGATATAGCCGCGCTTGTCGTAGTCCGTGACCAGCGACTCCATCATGTTGAGCACGGCCTCGTAGAGCGCCGAATCGACCATCTGGCCGCGGCCGGTCTGCGCGCGGTAGTGCAGGGCGGACAATGCGCCAAGGCAGGCAAACGTGGCGGCCAGTTCGTCGCCGATGCTGATACCCATGCGCGACGGCGGTGTCGACGGGTCACCCACGACGTAGCGCAGGCCGCCCATCGCCTCGCCGATCGCCCCGAAACCCGCCCGGTGCGAGTAGGGCCCGCTCTGTCCGTAGCCGGACACCCGGATCATGATCAGGCGCGGATTTATCGCCGAAAGCTGCTCCCAGCCGCAGTTCCATTTCTCCATGGTGCCTGGCCGGAAGTTCTCAAGTAAGAAGTCAGCTTTCTTCACTAACTCCTTGAGAATGCTCTGACCTTCAGCTTGCCGCATGTCCAGGGTGATGGCTTTCTTGTTGCGCGCCACCACCGGCCACCAGAGCGATGGCTCGCCGGCCGCCTGCTGGCCCCAGACACGCAGAGGATCGCCCTGGCCGGGCGGTTCGATCTTGATGACCTCGGCACCCATGTCACCGAGCAACTGGCCACAGAACGGGCCGGCAATCAGCGTGCCCAGTTCGAGCACACGCAGGTCGGAGAGAGGGCCTTTCTTGAACTGCGGATCAACTGGCATGGCGAGGTCCTTCAGGGGGGGGCGATTGAACTCATTGGGTGCGCCGGAATACGCGGCTGCGAACTTGTACAGAGCACCCCGTGAACGGTCAAGCAAGCGTGCGTCCGCCGGCCACGCAGCCTTGTAGAATTGAGCGTTCCTACCAATCAACGACCCAGGGACAGTGCATGACGAACGGAAGCATCGAGATCGTCGAAGTCGGGCCGCGCGACGGCTTGCAGAGTGAGCCGGGTGTAATGGCCACCGCCACCAAGGTCGACTTCATTCATCGACTGGTGCGCGCCGGAGTCAGGCGACTGGAGGTCACGAGCTTCGTCAATCCCAAGAAAGTGCCGCAGATGGCCGACGCCGAGCAGGTACTCGCGGCGCTGCAGCGCCAGCCGGACGTGTGGTATGTCGGGCTCGTCCTCAACCGCAAGGGCCTTGACCGGGCGATCGCGGCCGGTTGCAACGAGATCGGGATGGCGGTCGTGGCCAGCGACACCTTCAACCGCCGCAACCAGGGAGTCGGTACCGAGGAGTCGATCGCGGCCTGGCTGGAGATCGCGGCTGCGGCGCGTGCCGCCGGCGTGCGCCCCCAGGTCACAGTGTCCGCCGCCTTCGGGTGCCCGTTCGAGGGTGAAGTGCCGGTGGCGCGGGTGATCGAGATCGCACGCCGGGTTGCCGAAGCCAACCCGCATGAAATCGCCTTTGCGGACACGATCGGCGTCGGCGTACCTTCGCAGGTCGAGGAAATGATGGCTCTAGCGCGTGAAGCGCTGCCGGGCGTACGCCTGCGATGCCATTTCCACAACACGCGCAATACCGGCCTGGCCAACGCGTTCGCCGCAGTCAAGGCAGGCGTCTCGGCCCTGGATGCGAGCACCGGTGGCATCGGCGGGTGCCCGTTCGCGCCGTCGGCGACCGGCAACATCCCCACCGAAGATCTGGTCTACATGCTGCACCGCTCCGGCATCGCTACCGGCATCGATCTGGAGGCCCTGATCGACACTGGCAGCTGGCTGCAGGAGGCGCTCGGCCGCCCCGTCCCCGGCATGCTGGTCAAGGCCGGCAGCTTTCCAAAACCGGCGCAGCGGGCGGCCTGAACTTTCCGGCGGTGCGGGCCCGAACGGGTCCGCGTGCGCGGTTGCG
>JANPDV010000423.1:0-4605 GCA_031431655.1 Gammaproteobacteria bacterium
TCGATGTAGCGCTGCGTTTCAACCTGGGGATCGATGCGGCTTACCTGCAGTCCCGGCACTTCACCATCAAGCGTTGCAGCCAGATGTGCTGCCGGGTCGGTGGTGCTCAGGTGTACGGTCTTGCCGCGCTGAATCAATCCGAGTGCCAAAGCAGTCGCGACGGTGGTCTTGCCGACGCCTCCCTTCCCCATGACCATGATCAGCCCATGCCCGGCAGCGGCCAGTTCGTCGGCGAGTGTAGAAAGTCCCTCGGTCGGGCTAAGCGGATCGACGGCTGCCATCGGGGCCGTCGCCTGGGCCTGGGTCACCGGCGAGAGCAGTGCGCGCAGGACGGGTAGGCCCACGGTATCGAAGGCTCGCAGAGGTACAAGGTCCTGCGGCAACGCCTTAAGCGACTGCGGGAGTGCGGCGAGCGCCGCCTGCCCGAGGTCCTCAATGGCGCGAGCCACGGCGTCATCACGCTCGGTGGCATGGAATACCCCATTGATCGCGAGGCGCTGGTTGGTCAAACCCAGCTCGCTCAGCTCCTCCGACGTGCGCGCTGCTTCGGCGATCGCGCCCTTATCGGGTCGGGTCACCAGGACCACCGTTGTCTTGGCAGGGTCGCCCAAAGCTTCGAGTGCAGCGTTGAAGCGTGCCTCCTGCATCTTGAGTCCGGAATGCGGTCCCAGGCACGAGGCGCCGCGATCGTTGCCGTTCAGGAAGCCGCTCCAGGCTTTCGGAAGACTGAGCAGGCGCAGGGTGTGCCCGGTTGGGGCCGTGTCGAAGACGATGTGGTCGAAGTGTTCAGAATCGTCACAGAGCAGGGATGCGAATTCGTCGAAAGACGCGATCTCCGTCGTACACGCGCCTGACAATTGCTCGCGCACCGTCGAGAGCTCGGTCTCCGTGGCCGTGCTCCCCATTTGCGCAAGAACACGCTGCCGATAGGACTCGGCGGCGGTAGTCGGATCTATGTTCAGGACCCACAAGCCGGCGGCGCCAGGCACTGGAGTCGGGGAGTTCCGAAGCTCTACTCCAAGCATCTCGTCC
This sequence comes from Gammaproteobacteria bacterium, assembly GCA_031431655.1. Lineage (GTDB taxonomy): Bacteria > Pseudomonadota > Gammaproteobacteria > Steroidobacterales > Steroidobacteraceae > UBA964. Next base: position 1,033 of record JANPDV010000423.1, read on the forward strand.
AGGTTCGACGCGGCGTCCGTGCTCACCAGAAGAACCTTCTTGCCCGCATCGGCCAAGGACAGGGCGGTCGCAGCAGACAGCGAAGTCTTGCCAACGCCCCCCTTCCCAGTGAAGAACAGGTGTCGGGTCGGGTTACTGAGGAACCCGATGCCGCTCGAGTCGAGAAGCGAGCTGTGTTGCGTCATCACAGGCTGCGCTGGTTGACGCGTTTCGAGAGCTGTTCCGCGCTCTCCCGCCGCTCGCTGTAGCGATCGACGAGATACGGCGAGACGTCCCGTGTCAGCAGCGTGAACTTCACCAGTTCCTCCATGACGTCGACAAGACGCTCGTAGAACGCGGAAGGCTTCATCCGGTCGTCGTCGCCGAACTCCGTGAAAGCCTTGGCGACGGATGACTGGTTCGGGATGGTCAGCATACGCATCCAGCGGCCGAGGACTCGCAGCTGATTGACGGCATTGAATGACTGGGAACCCCCCGAGACTTCCAGCACCGCCAGCGTCTTGCCCTGCGTCGGTCGCACGGCACCCGAGCTCAGGGGTATCCAGTCGATCTGCGCCTTCATGATGCCGGTCATCGCGCCATGGCGCTCCGGCGAGCACCACACCATGCCTTCCGACCAGATCGCAAGCTCGCGCAGTTCCCGCACCTTGGGATGGGTGTCGGGCTCGCCGTCGGGCAATGGGAGTCCCGCCGGTTCGAAGATCCGTGTCTCGGCGCCCATTGCCTGGAGCAACCGCGCGGCTTCCAGGGTCAGCAGCTTGCTGAATGAGCGAACGCGCAGAGATCCATAGAGCAGCAGAATGCGGGGCGCATGAGTCGACACATTTCGAACCGCCAGATCGGCGATCTCGGGTCGCCGGAACTGCTCCGGATCGACGTTCGGCAGGTCAGACAGTTCCAGCGACACGGTGACCCTCCGCGTCGATCAGCAACTCTCCATCTTCCTTCGAGAACGGTCCCTTCTGTGGCAGCGGAAGTATGTCGAGCACCGCCTCCGATGGCCGGCAGAGCTTCGTTCCCCAGGGTGTCTCGACGATGGGTCGATTGATCAGGATCGGGTGCGCGAGCATCTGGTCGATGAGCTGCGCGTCGGTCCAGTGTGGCGCGGCGAGGCCGAGGTCCGCGTAGGGCGTGCCCTTTTCACGCAGCAGCTCGCGGGGCGTGAGTCCCATCTGACCGATGAGTCGTTCCAGCGTTGCCCGGTCGGGTGGGGTCTTCAGGTACTCGATTACGGTCGGTTCGACGCCGGCATTGCGGATCAGCGCAAGCGTGTTGCGCGACGTGCCACAGGCAGGATTGTGGTAGATCGTGATTGTCGGATTGTTCATGGTCATTTCACCAACGTTCGCTGGACCCGCGGACCGCGCTCGTACCAGCCCTTGCTGCGGCGGACAATGGAGACGACCGACAGCATCACCGGTACCTCGATCAGTACGCCGACGACGGTTGCGAGCGCTGCTCCCGACTTGAAGCCAAAGAGACTGATCGCCGCGGCAACGGCGAGCTCGAAAAAGTTGCTGGCCCCGATCAGCGCCGACGGTCCGGCGACGCAGTGTGCTTCGCCACTGGACCTGTTGAGCAGATAGGCGAGGCCGGAGTTGAAGTAGACCTGGATCAGTATGGGCACTGCCAGGATTGCGATGACGAGGGGTTGGGCGAGGATCTGCTCGCCCTGGAAGCCAAACAGCAGCACCAGCGTGGCGAGGAGTGCCAGCAGGCTCAGCGGACCCAGGCGCGCCAGTGTGGACTGCAGGCGTGTGCCAGATCCTCCGGCGAGCAGCACCTTGCGTAGACCCTGCGCGATCAGCACCGGCACCACGATGTACAGCGCCACAGAGAGCAGAAGGGTGTTCCAGGGAACGGTGATCGCGGAGAGGCCGAGCAACAGGCCGACGATGGGCGCGAACGCCACGACCATGATGAGGTCGTTGAGCGCGACCTGCGACAGCGTGAAATGAGGTTCACCGTCTAACAGGTTGCTCCATACAAAGACCATTGCGGTGCATGGCGCGGCTGCCAGAAGGATGAGCCCGGCAATGTAGCTGTTGATCTGGTCGGCCGGCAGGTAGGGGCGGAAGAGGCCGCCGATGAAGAGCCAGCCGAGCAGCGCCATCGAGAAGGGCTTTACGGCTCAGTTCACCAGCAGCGTGACGCCGATGCCGCGCCAATGCTTGCGCACCTCGCCGAGCGCCGCGAAGTCGATCTTCATCAGCATCGGAATGATCATCAGCCAGATCAGCACCGCGACCGGCATGTTGACCTTGGCAACTTCGGCTGAGCCGATGGCCTGGAACACGCCCGGGAACAGATGCCCCAGCGAGATACCGGCAACGATGCAGGCAGCGACCCACAGGGTCAGGTAGCGCTCGAATGTAGACACGGCTCAGGCCTTGCCGATGTCGCGGATCTTGTTCGTGAGCGAGAGCCGGTCGAGCGACGCGATGGGCAAAGCGGTGAACATCTGGATGCGGCGTTCCAGTCCGCGGAACGTCTCTCGGAAGGCGTTCGCCTTGTCCAGATCCGTGCCTTCCACGGCGGCCGGATCGGCCATTCCCCAATGCGCGGTCATGGGTTGGCCGGGCCACACCGGGCAGACCTCGCCGGCGGCGTTGTCGCAAACGGTGAACACGAAATCCAGCTCCGGTGCGCCGGGGCCCGAGAACTCGTCCCACGGCTTGCTGCGCAGGCCAGCAGTGTCGATACCCAGCCGCTGCAGCAACTCCAGTGCGTACGGATTCACTTTGCCGTTGGGATGACTGCCGGCACTGAAGGCCTGAAACTTTCCGTTGCCGAACCGGTTGAGAATGGCCTCCGCCAGGATGCTGCGTGCGGAGTTACCGGTGCAGAGAAAGAGCACATTGTAGGGGCGGTTGGTCATGCCGACTTCCTCCGGGATGCGGGTTTGGCGTTGGGTGTGCAGGTCGCCGTCGTGCAATCCGTGGCAAGGCTGCAGCAGTGGTCCGTCAGGAAGCCGAGGATGCCGTTCATGGTGTCGAAGTTGGCGCTGTAGAACAGGTGCCTTCCTTCGCGCCGCGAATCGATGAGGCCCGCAGTGCTCAGCGTCTTCAGGTGGAAGGAGAGCGTTGGGGCCGGAATGTCCAGGCGGCTGATGATCTCACCTGGCGTGTAGCCTTCCGGGCCGCGTTTGACCAGCAGTCGAAACAGCGCCAGACGCGATTCCTGGGCCAAGGCAGCGAGGGCAACTACGGCGGCTTCGGATTTCATACTTCTAAAATGACAAAAGTATTAGATAGTGTCAATCTTGCTTCTGAGGGTGGTTGGCCTCTGGCGTCGCTGCCGGTGCCGATCGTCTTTCGCCATCTATCGCCGGCCGCCTTCTGTAAGCGGAATGTTCTGTCGGTCGTTCTGGGTTCTGGTGCATTGGCGGCAGAGCCGTAGAATCCGTGTCCCAGTTGGAGGACGGACCGGATGCCAAAACGTGCCGCGCGCGATCCAATCTAGCTGCGTCGTCGCTTCTCGTCAGAGACCATCGAGCTATGCGTTCGCTGGTACATCACCTATCGGCTGAGCTATCGAGATCTGGTCGCGATGATGGCGGAGCAGGGGATCGTC
>JANPDV010000424.1:0-3986 GCA_031431655.1 Gammaproteobacteria bacterium
AGGGCGGCGCCGGTCGGCGAGGTGACGACGCCGATCCGGCCCGGAAACGCCGGCAGCTCGCGCTTGAGCTCGGCGGCAAACAGGCCCTCGGCGCCGAGCCGGTTCTTCAGGGCCTCGAACTCGCGCTGCAGGGCGCCGAGGCCCGCTTCTTCGAGGTGTTCCACCACCAGCTGGTACTCGCCGCGCGGCTCGTACAGCCCGACCCGTGCCCGCGCCAGCACGTGCTGGCCGTTCTCCGGTACGAACCTCACGCCCAGGTTCTTCTGCCGGAACATGGCGCACCGCACCTGCGCGTCGCGGTCCTTGAGGCTGAAATACCAGTGGCCAGAGGAGGGGCGGGCTACGTTCGACAGCTCACCCTCGATCCACACGGCCGGCAGGCCGTGCTCGATCAGCAGGCGCACCTCGCGATTGAGGCGCGAGACGGTATAGATGTTGCGTTCCGGACTGGAACCGCCCGGCGCGGCCTGAGGCATTTTCCAAGTTTACCCCGTTTCACGCGGTCGGTAGAATGCGTCGTCCAACTCATCCCTGGACACCTCCCCGATGCGAATCCTGCAGGAAGCACTCACCTTCGACGACGTGCTGCTGGTCCCGGCTTACTCCGAGGTCCTGCCGCGCGAGGTCGACCTCTCGACCCAGCTCACCCGCCGCATTCGCCTGAATGCGCCGGTAATGTCCGCCGCGATGGACACCGTCACCGAGGCGCGACTCGCGATCGCCATGGCGCAGGAAGGCGGCATCGGCATCGTGCACAAGAGCATGACGGTCGAGAAGCAGGCTGCCGAAGTCCGGCGCGTCAAGAAGTACGAAAGCGGCGTCGTGCTCGACCCGATCACCGTCAACCCCGACACCACCATCCGGCAGGTGCTGGAACTCACTCGCGCGCGCGGCATATCCGGCATGCCCGTGGTGCTGGGCGACAAAGTCGTCGGCATCGTCACCAGCCGCGATCTGCGCTTCGAGACCAAGCTCGACTCGCCCGTCTCTTCGATCATGACGCCCAAGCAGCGCCTGGTCACGGTGCGCGAGAACGCGCCGCGCGACGAAGTGCTGGGGCTGTTCCACAAGCACCGCATCGAGAAACTCATCGTGGTCGGCGACGGCGATTCGCTCAAGGGCCTGATCACCGTCAAGGACATCCAGAAGGCCACCGAACGCCCGCGCGCCTGCAAGGACGAGAGCGGGCGGCTGCGGGTCGGCGCCGCGGTGGGTACGTCGCCGGACACAATGGATCGCGTCGCTGCGCTGCGCGAGGCTGGCGTCGACGTCATCGTCGTCGATACCTCGCACGGCCATTCCCGCGGTGTGATGCAGATGGTGGAGACGATCAAGGCGCGCTGGGCCACCCAGCAGGTCATCGCCGGCAATATCGTCACCGCTGAAGCCGCGCGCGATCTCGTCAAGGCCGGGGTCGATGCCGTCAAGGTCGGCATCGGCCCCGGTTCCATCTGCACCACGCGCATCGTGGCGGGCGTCGGCGTGCCGCAGATCTCGGCGATCTCGATCGTGGCGGAGGCGCTGCGCGAATGCGGGGTGCCGCTGATCGCCGACGGCGGCATCCGTTACTCTGGCGACCTCGCCAAGGCACTCGCAGCGGGCGCCTACTCGGTGATGATCGGCGGCATGTTCGCCGGCACCGAGGAGTCCCCGGGCGAAGTGGAGCTGTACCAGGGCGCCAGCTACAAGAGCTATCGCGGCATGGGCTCCCTCGGTGCCATGGCCGAACGCCATGGTTCCAGCGACCGCTATTTCCAGGACACCACCACCGAGTTGGAAAAGCTCGTGCCGGAAGGCATCGAGGGCCGCGTGTCCTACAAGGGCAGCATCGTCGCCATCCTGCACCAGCTCACGGGCGGCCTGCGCGCCGCGATGGGCTACACCGGCAGCAGCAGCATCGAGCAGATGCGCACGCGTCCCAGCTTCGTGCGCATCACCGCCGCCGGCGTGCGCGAGTCGCATGTGCACGACGTCAGCATCACCAAAGAAGCGCCGAACTATCGCGTTTCATGAGCGCCGCAGCTGTGAGCACTGCCGCCGTGGGCGCCGCCGCCGCGCGTGACATCCACGCGCACCGCGTCCTGATCCTCGACTTTGGTTCGCAGTACACCCAGCTGATCGCGCGTCGGGTGCGCGAGCTCGGTGTCTACTGCGAGATCCATCCCTGGGATGTGGGCGACGCCGACGTCCGCGCCTTCGGCCCGCGGGGCGTCATCCTCTCCGGCAGCCCCGAGTCGGTCACGCAGCCGGGCGCGCCGTTCGCGCCCGCCGCGGTCTGGGCACTCGGCGTGCCCGTACTCGGCATCTGCTATGGCATGCAGACCATGGCGGCGCAGCTCGGCGGCCGCGTCGAGCCCGGCGCAGTGCATGAGTTTGGCTACGCCGAGATCCGCGCGCGCGGTCATTCGGCGCTGCTGCGCGACATCGAGGACCGCGTCAACGCCGAGGGCCAGGGGCTGCTCGACGTCTGGATGAGCCACGGTGACCGAGTCACGCAGCTCCCGGCCGGCTTCATGGCGATCGGCTCCACGGCCGATGTGCCGATCGCAGCCATGGCCGACGAGTCGCGGCGCTACTACGCGCTGCAGTTTCATCCCGAGGTCACGCACACCAGGCAGGGCACGCGGATCTACGAGCGCTTCCTGCGCGAGATCTGCGGCTGCGAGGCGAGCTGGAACCCCGGCAACATCATTGACGACGCGACCGCGCGCGTGCGCGCCCAGGTGGGGCAGGGCAAGGTGCTGCTCGGCCTGTCCGGTGGCGTCGACTCCTCGGTCGTCGCCGCACTACTGCACAAGGCGATCGGCGACCAACTCGTGTGCGTGTTCGTCGACCATGGCCTGCTGCGCCACGAGGAAGGCGACCAGGTGATGCGCGTGTTTGCCAGGAACCTCGGCGTGCGCGTGATCCGCGTCAATGCCGCCGAGCGCTACTTCCGCGAACTCGCCGGCGTCGCCGACCCCGAGGCCAAGCGCAAGATCATCGGGCGTCTGTTCATCGAGGTGTTCGATGAGGAGGCGCGCAAGCTGGCTGGCGACGGCGCGGAGGAGTCCGCGCGCGTGCAGTTCCTTGCGCAGGGCACGATCTACCCCGACGTGATCGAGTCCGCCGGCAGCAAGACCGGCAAGGCCCACATCATCAAGAGCCACCACAACGTCGGCGGCCTGCCGGCGCACATGAAGCTCAAGCTGGTCGAACCACTACGCGAGTTGTTCAAGGACGAAGTGCGGCGCATCGGCCTCGAGCTCGGCCTGCCCGCCGAGATGGTTCACCGGCATCCTTTCCCCGGTCCCGGCCTCGGCGTGCGCATCCTCGGCGAGGTCACGCAGGCCGCCGCCGACACGCTGCGCCTCGCCGATCACATCTTCATCGAGGAACTGCGCAAGTCCGGCTGGTACGACAAGACCTCCCAGGCCTTCGCCGTGTTCCTGCCCGTGAAGTCGGTCGGCGTCACCGGCGACGGCCGCCGCCACGACCCCGTGATCGCGCTGCGCGCCGTCGAGACCGTGGATTTCATGACGGCGCACTGGGCGCACCTGCCGTACGAGCTGCTCGACGTCTGCTCGCGCCGCATCGTCAATGAGGTTAAGGGCGTCTCTCGCGTCGTCTACGACATCAGTGGCAAGCCGCCGGCGACGATTGAGTGGGAGTGATTTTGAGCCTTTCGCGGTCTATCGCCACACTGCGAAATCAGTACTTAAGTTACTGATAAATGATAACTAATCTCTCGCGATCTATCGCCGACTATCCGCACCAAGCGAACTGTTGTGACGGTAAGAGTGGGTTCTGGTGCATTGGCGGCAGAGCCCTAGAATCCGTGTCCCAGTTGGAGGACGGACCGGATTCCAAAACGTGCCGCGCGCGATCCAATCTAGCTGCGTCGTCGCTTCTCGTCAGAGACCATCGAGCTATGCGTTCGCTGGTACATCACCTATCGGCTGAGCTATCGAGATCTGGTCGCGATGATGGCGGAGCAGGGGATCGTC
>JANPDV010000425.1:0-10056 GCA_031431655.1 Gammaproteobacteria bacterium
GACGAACATCGCCTACTCGAGAGCCTGCATGTCGAGCGGCGCTTCGGTCTCGAGCTGCACCACCCGGGGCTCCGAGTCGAAGCCGAAGTGCATCGCAAGGTAGTCGACCAGGATGTCGCGGTCCTTCGGCGGCAGCAGCGCAGGATCGAAGTAGGGCGCCGAGCCCAGGCGCGCGTTGGGATCGCGCTTGTGCATGCGATCGACCATCACGCCCCACCCGTCCTTGTCGAGCGGTGCGCGCCCGCCGGGAAACCCGCGGACCCGGTTGTAGGAAAAGAAATTGACCTGGTGACAGGCGAAGCAGGTGCGCTCGGCGATGTCGCGCGCCGGGCCCGGCGGGAAGATCTTGTCGTACGGCAGGATCTGCGCGCCGCAGTCGGGCTGGTCCCGCCCGCAGGCCTCGTACGGGTGACCGCCGACGTAGTCCGGCACCCGGCGGATCCCCTTCAGCGCAAAGTCGGCGGTGACCTGCGCGTTCGCGGCGATCGTTCGCTTGACGGTCTGCCGGTCGAAGCCTTCCAGCTGATTGACGGCCGGCCGCAGCGTCACATCGTAGGCACCCGGAATCAGGTTCACTGCGCGGAACTTGCCGTTCACGACGAACACCGTGTAGCTGACGTTCTTGTCGGTGTTGTAGGCATACACGACCGGCAGCACGCCGGTCTTCACACCCGTAACCTTGCCGGTCAATTCACCGTATCCGGGCAGCGACGCGGCAGTGGCAGGCAGCGCCCATGCCAGCATGAGTGCTGCGAGGGCGCCGGCCCACCTCCCACCCAGGCGGCGCGCAGCGCGATGAGTGCTGGCCAGTCGCACTGGTGATGTTTCCCGCCGGCCGCGCCGCTCAGCGGCCGCGCGAGAAGTCAAACTCATACGTCGCACGCAGCCCGTAGGTCGGCTTGTTAGGCAGGCCCGCGGTGAGCATGTGAAACCCGGTGAAGGCCTGGTCGTCGAATCGCTGATAGCCGGTGAAGGTCTTGTCGTCCGTAGCGTTGGTGCCGTACGCCTCCAGCCGCAGGCCGTTGCCCATGCGCCAGCCGGCGCGCAGGTTCAGCCGACTCGAAACGCCGGTCTCAGCGAGGTTGGCCTCGGTGGCGTACTGGGTCCCGGTGTGGATGTAGTCCGCCCGCAGATACCAGCTCGAATTCTCCGCCAGGCTGCGCTCATACGTCCCGGACAACGTGCCGCTGAATTTCGGATAACGCGAGAACTCCTTGTTGAGGCCGGCAATCTCGCGAAAGCCGAGGATCAGCAGACAATCGGCGCAGTCGCGCGACAGGATCCTCGTGTCGCTGTAGCCCAGCGTCCCCTCCAGCGTGAGGTGCTCGCTCGCGGCCAGCTTGAATTCCAATTCAAAGCCCTCGAGATTGGTCGATCCGCCGAGACCCGTCGACTGGAAAACTCGTATCACGCCGTTCGCGTCGGGGCAGTTCGTCTGGCCGCGGTTGTGCTGGTTGCGCCACTCGGCGTAGTACGCGGCAGCAGTGAGGGTCGCGCGTCCGCCCCAGAAACGGCCCTTCACTCCCATCTCGTAGTTCTTCAGGTCCTCCTCCGGAATCGCGATGCCGGCATAGATCGCACTCGAAATGCAGGCCAGCACCGTCGCGTTGATCAACGGGCTGATCAGCTGCGAGTTGAACTCCCCGGGCCGCGTGCCTTCTGCGTAGATTCCGTAGAACTTGACGTTGTCGGTCGCCTGGTAGTCCAGGATCGCGCGCGGTGTGAAGCTCTGGAACGTGTCCGAAAGCGTGATTCCCGCTGCGCTGGCGGTGCCATTCAGCTGCGTGAAGGATTCGGAGCCGTCGGTCACCTTGTCGTCCTGGCGTCGGCCCTCCACGCTGAGCGTGAACTTGTCGCCGAACTTGTAGGAGACCGATCCGAACAGGCCGGTGGTCTCCACTTTGTTCAGGGCGGTGCCGCTGGTGCCGGAGCTCCAGATGCCTTGGTTGTTGCGGGTGACGCCCAGCGACAGCTGCTCGATCTTGCTGTAGCTGCCGCCGATCATCCAATGCCACTTGCCGCCGTCGGGCGACGCCACGCGGATCTCCTGGCTGAAATCGCTGAGGTCGCGGTGCGTCAGGAACTTCGTGTCGCGGGCGATACCGAGCTGCGCGGTCGCCTTGCGGTCCAGGTCCTCGATGCGCGCCATCTTGTCGCCGTGCGCGGCCGTGATCGAAGAGAGCACCACCTCATTGCCGAAACGGTAGTTCATGATCAGGCTCGCTTCGTGGGCCTCGCGCTTCAACCCGTAGTCGGTGAGGAAGTCCTTTCCCAGGATCAGGCCGCAGGTGGCGCACGCCGTCGCATCGCCGCCGATGATGCGGCGGAACACCGGGTCCATCGTCGTGTCCACGTTGATCTCGGCTGCGGTCGGGAAGCGGGGCTTGCCGCAGACCCAGTTGTTGCCATTCGCCAGCCGGCTCGCGGTGCCGCCGAGAAAGCAGTTGAACACGTCCTCGCCGTTCAGCCGTCCGTAGCCCAGGCTCGCGCTCGGCCCGTCGTCGTTCTCCCAGTAGTGCAGCCGGACCTTGGCGTCGAAGCGCTCGGTGGGCGTGGCGTACAGGGTCAGCGCGACGTCGTTGGTCTTGCGGTCGCCGAGTCTGCGACCGTCGGCGGCATTGCGATAGTGCCCGTCGTTGCCGAAAGAACTGCCGCTCAGCCGAACTGCCAGCTTGTCCGCGATCACCGGCCCCTCGGCCTGCAGGCCGTAGCTGAACGTGGTGTGACTTCCCTGCGACATATCGGCCCTGGCGAGCCACCGGTCCATCGACGGCTTGCGGGTGATGATGTTGATGGCGCCGCCGAAGGTGGAACGGCCGAAGTAGGCGCTCTGCGGACCCTTGACCGTCTCGATGCGTTCGGCATTCTCGGTGCCGCCGATCTGCGCGCCGAGGATCGGTGCGCCGTCGATGAATACCATGCCGCCCTGGCGCGTCTGCACGTCCGTGTTGACCTGCATGCCGCGCAGCAGCAGCCGCGCCGACGAGCGGTCGTTGGCGCCACCCGAGGGGCCGCCGAAATAGAAGCCCGGCGTGTAATCGACGACGTCGCGCAGCTCCTTGAGATCCTTGACCTCGATGTCCTCCGAAGTGAGCACCGTGATCGTCAGCGGGATTTCCAGCAGCGTTTCGTCCCGCTTGCGGGCGGTGACCGTTACCTCTTCCAGGGCAAGGCTGCCCTGTTCACGCGCAGGGCGCTCCTGCGCCAGGACACCCGTCGCCGCGAAGGCCCCCAGGACGGCGACCGATGACACCAGGATCGAAGTGCGAGACGTAGTCATGTGGATCCCCCGTGCTGAGCGCTCCGCGCGCGAACCCGACGCTAGTCCCGGCCATCCGGGCACGGCAACTGCCCAACGCGCGGTGTCTCAATTTTGAGTCAGTCGACCAGAGGGGCCGCGCGTGCAATCCTGATCAGACGTGCGGTCCCGACCGGGACTGCGAGGGGCCACCATGGGAATCATCACAAGGTACTTCACCGGGCTGCTGCTCTGCCTGCTGCCTGCTGCCGTCGCGAACGCGCAGTGCGTCAGCGGGGACTGCGTCAACGGTGTCGGCACGCGTCTGTACGAGGATGGTTCGAAGTACGTGGGGGAATGGCGCGACTCGCTGCGCCATGGTCGCGGCACGCATTTTCGCACCGGCGGTGGCGTGCTCGAGGGCCAGTGGGAGCGGGACAAGCCCAGTGGCCATGGCACGTATCGATTCACCAACCGGGCACGCTACTCGGCGGAGTGGATCGGGGTGGCGGCGCAGGGTCGCGACCCCGACGCGTACTCGAACGGCGGCGTCTACGTTGGGCAACACGATGGTCGCGAACACGGCGAAGGGACCGTGATGTACGCCGACGGCGCCACGTACATCGGCGGCTATGTGCAGGGCAGGAAGCAGGGCAAGGGCGCCCTCGTTTACCCCAGCGGCGCGAAGTACTTCGGTGACTGGAAGGACGGCAGGCCGGACGGCCGGGGCATCTTCATTCTGCCGGGCGGCGCCGTGTACATGGGCGCGTTCCGTGGCGGGCTGCCGCACGGTCCGGGGCGCCTGTTCGACAAGGACGGCTCGCTGCAGCAGGGCACCTGGCAGGATGGCGCGTTCCAGCCGGAGGCCGCGCCGCCGGCGCCGCGCGGCAAATGAACCCATCGTGGGGCGTGGTGCCGCGGAATCGCGAGTGCCCGGAATCATGCCGCGGTCGCTGAGCCGGGGGCTCGAAGTCCTCACCAGCCTGAACGCGATCGAAAGCGCGGGCGTGGCCGATCTGCTGAAGGTGCTGCGCCTTCCCCGGGCGTCGCTCTACCGGATCCTGGAGACACTGTGCGCCGACGGCTTCGTCGAACGCGGTCGCTCGGATCACCGCTACCGGCTTACGGCCAAGGTGCGCCGCCTCAGCGAGGGCTTCTCCGACGATCACTACCTCGCCGCGGTTGCCCGGCCGGAGCTCATCGCGGTGACCCGCATGCTGCGCTGGCCGGTCTCGCTTGGCATGCTGGCCGGCACGGACATCGTCGTGCGTGCGAGCACCGACGAACAGAGCCCGCTCGCCGCCGATCGCTTCAGCGTGGGCTATCGCATGCCGGTGCTCACCACTGCGACCGGCCTGTGCGTGCTGGCGCATCTCGAGCGTGCGCGTCTCGAGACGCTCCTCGACCAGTTGTCCCGCGGCGCTTCCCGCGCCCCTCTCACCGTGCGCGAGAGGGCCACCCTCGACGTCCGGCTGCGCGACATCCGCGCGCGCGGCTTCTGCATACTTGATCGCCGGCGACAGACCACGGACGCTACGTCGATCGCGGTTCCGGTGATGGACGAGGTCGGAGTGGTACGCGGCGCAGTCACGCTGCGCTTCGCAAAAGCCGCGGTATCGCTGCCAGCCGCGACTGCGGCGTTCGTCCCCGTGCTGCGCGACGCCGCGCACCGCATTGCGGCGGGGGGCAGGGATCCGCGGCGGTGATGCCGGCGCAAGCCCGGTCGGGCCGGGTGTCCAATAGTGAGACACGCGGTGCGACGTGCTTGCCCGGCAGGTTGTCAGGTCGCAAACCTAGCGCCCACTGGCCACGTTCGCCGCAACCCGGGATGCGGCCGGTGCATCGACTTTCGACAGGGCACGTAGCGGCGCGCCGCTGCAGTCAGGAGGTAGGCTCGCGCCATGTGGACTCCCAGGATGATCATGATGAACGGGGAGCTTCTGCCGTTTGCGGAGGCGAAGCTGCATCCCATGAGCCTGGCGGTCACGTACGCCACCACGGTTTTCGAGGGGCTGCGCGCATATCACCTGCCGCAGACGGATCAGTTCGCGCTGTTTCGCTTCAGCGAGCACGTCCGTCGCCTGCAGGTCGGCATGAAGCTGCTGCGGATGGACAGGATCCTGCAGGCCGACGAGATCCTCGACGGACTGCGCCGCCTGATCCGGGCGAACGAACCCGATTCGGACGTCTACGTGCGGTTGCTCGTCTACGTGGAAGCCCAGGGCCTCATGGCGACGACCGGCCCGGTCGGCTACACGGCGGCGGCGATGCCGCGCGACAAGCCCAAGTATTCAGAGACCGGCATGAGCCTCGGGGTCAGTTCGTGGCACCGTCTGTCCGACAACGCCAGCCCGCCGCGGATCAAGAGCACCGCGAACTACCACAACGCGCGGCTCGCGGCGCTGCAGGCGAAGTCCGACGGCTACGACGGTGCGCTGATGCTGACGGCGGACGGGCGGGTGTCCGAGTCGCCGATCGCCTGCTTCTTCATGGTGCGCGATGGGCGACTGATCACGCCGAGCACGTCCAGCGGGATCCTCGAGAGCATCACGCGCGAGACGATCATCACGCGCTGGCGCGAGCTCACCGGCCGCGAGGTCGAGCAGCGCGATGTCGACCGCAGCGAGCTCTACTTCGCCGACGAGGCCTTCCTCTGCGGCACCGGCCAGGAGATCCTGCCGGTCGTGAAGATCGACCGCCTGCCCGTCGGCGACGGCGGCATCGGGCCGGTCACGCGACAGGTGCGCGATGACTATTTTGCGATCGTGCGCGGCATCGTCCCCGACCACGCCGAGTGGCGCACGCTCGTCTGACCGGAGGCAGGGCACGCATGCAACGCTACCAGCTCTTCATCGACGGGCAGTCGCGGGACCCCGCGAGTGGCCAGTGGTTCGAAACGGTGAATCCCTACACCGGCAAGCCCTGGGCTGAGATTCCACGCGGCTCGGCCGCCGACGTCGAGCTTGCCGTGACGGCCGCCCACCGCGCATTCCGGGACGGCGAGTGGCCGCGCCTGACGGCGACCCGGCGCGGTCGGCTGGTGCGCCGCTTCGGCGAGATCATCGAGCAGCATGCCGCTGAACTTGCGGCGACCGAGGCGCGCGACAACGGCAAGCTGTACGCCGAGACGCTGAACCAGGTGCGCTACCTCTGCGAATGGTTCCAGTTCTATGGCGGCCTCGCCGACAAGATCGAGGGCACGGTACCGGCGATGGACAAGCCGGACGTGCTGAACTTCACCCGTCGCGAGCCCCTCGGCGTCTGTGCCTGCATCACGCCGTGGAACTCGCCGCTGCTGCTGCTCGCCTGGAAGGCCGCCCCGGCGCTCGCCGCCGGCAACACGCTGGTGATCAAGCCGTCCGAGTTCACTTCGGCGTCGACGCTCGAGCTGGCGCGCCTGTCGATCGAGGCGGGCTTTCCCCCTGGCGTCATCAATGTCGTCACCGGTTACGGCGGCGAGGTCGGCGAACCGCTGGTCCGGCATCCGAAGGTCCGCAAGGTCGCCTTCACGGGCGGCGAGTCCGGCGGCCGCGCGGTCAACGTCGCCGCGGCGGCCGATTTCAAGCGCGTCACGCTCGAGCTCGGCGGCAAGTCGGCGAACATCGTGTTCGACGACGCGAACATGGACCAGGCCATCAGTGGCGCGATCTCGGGGATCTTCGCCGCGAGCGGCCAGACCTGCATCGCGGGTTCGCGCCTGTTGCTGCAGGACTCGATTCACGACGAGTTCCTGGAGCGACTGCTCGCGATTGCCGCCAAGGCGAAGCTCGGCGATCCCATGGCGCCGGACACGCAGATCGGACCGATCACGACCGAGCCCCAGTACCGCAGGATCCGCGAGTACATCGCCATCGCGAAGAACGAAGGAGCGCGCTGCGTGCTTGGCGGAGGCCCCGCCAGCCCGCAGGGCAGCGGCGGGCTGTTCGTCCAGCCGACGATATTTGCGGATGTGACCCCGCAGATGCGCATCGCGCAGGAGGAGGTGTTCGGCCCGGTACTGTCCGTGCTGCGCTTCCGCGACCTGGATGAAGCCGTCGAGATTGCGAACGACATCAACTACGGGCTCGCGGCCGGCGTCTGGACCGAGAGTCTGCGCCGTGCCGTGCGGATGGCCGAGCGGCTACAGGCGGGCACGGTCTGGGTCAACACCTATCGTTCGACCAGCTATACGACGCCCTTTGGCGGCTACAAGGCAAGCGGACTGGGGCGCGAGAACGGGATCGAGGCGATCAACGAGTATCTGCAGGTCAAGAGCGTCTGGCTGTACTCCGGCGGCGACGTCGCCAATCCGTTCATCCGCCGGTAGCGGCACCGGGAGGGAATTCCACATGCGAACTGAAGCGATGGTGATGCTGCGCAAGTTGCGCGGCGCCGCAATGCTCACGGCTGGCCTGCTGGCCGCGCTGCTTGCGTCCTCCGGCGTGTACGCAGCGAAGCTGCCGGGGTACGGTGAGTTGTCCGGCACGGTGCGCGGCACCCGCGGTGACGCGCTCGCGGTGGTCCATGCCGTCAATCTCGTGAACCGGACGGCCTACACGGTGTTCGTCGTCGACGACCGCTTCCGCGCGACGACCCTGCTGCCGGGCCGCTACCGCGTGACGGTGCGACCCGCGGTCGGCCAGATGAATGGGTTCGCCGCGCAGAGTGTCGAACGCACGGTCGAGGCCGATCGGGGCGCGACGGCGGACTTCTCGCTCGGCCCGATCACGCCGATGCCGAACTACGTCGGCGGCCTGGTCTACGACGGCGATCCCAAGTTCGCGGACGCGAAGATCCTGCCGTACGACGAGGTCTACCCGCCGGGGCCTGGACGGGCCATCCTCGAGCGCACCTGCAACGCCTGCCATGCCGTCAACCTGATCCCCTACAACCTCAGCCGTTCCTACTCCGGGGGGCGCGCTGCGAAGGATCGCGACGCCTGGGCCGCAACCGTCGACAGCATGCACAAGCGGCCCGCGTTCGGCCGGCCCGCCAAGGCGCCGATCTTCGATCCCGCGTTGCTGCAGCCGGGTGATCGAGAAGTCCTGATCGACTACCTCGCGACCAATTTCGGCGCACAGTCGGTGCCGCGCGTGGTGCGGCTCGACAGCGTGCCGCGGCTGGATACAGCCGCGCTCGCCAAGGCGCAGTTCATCGAGTACAGCTGGCTCGAGCCGAAGGGCAAGTACGACGTGGCCCCATGGCCGCACCAGGTCGACTTCGACCCGGATGGCAACGTCTGGCTGGCCTATACATCCTGCTGCATCGTCCGCTTCGATCCGCGCACGGGCGAGTCGAAAGCCTACGAAGGCCACGGCGGCGGGCACGGGATCGCGGTCGACCAGGCCGATGGCACGGTCTGGTACTCCGGCGATGCCGTGCGCAGGCTCGACCCGAAGACCGGACTCGTCAATCACTACAAGGTCGGCGAGGACCGCGCGCTCGGCAGCAACACGCAGATCTTCGACTCGAAGGGCGATCTCTGGCTGTCTTTCCTCGGAGCCGGCGGCCTCGGCAAGTGGGATCGCGCGACTGACACCATCTCGTGGTGGGAGGTGCCGGTCATCGCGAGCCGCCCGTACGGGATCATCGTCGACAACTTCGACAAGGTCTGGTGGGCCGACTACCACAACGGGGGCGTCACGCGCTTCGACCCGCAGACCCAGCGCTTCCGGCATTACCGCCTGGTGCGGGAGAACGCTGCGAGTTCCATCCGCCGGCTCGGCGTCGACTCGAAGAACAACATCTGGGCCGGCACCTGGGCGAGCCTCAACTACGTCGCCAAGCTGTATCGGCTGAATCCCGAGACCGATGAGGTGATGGAGCGTGCGCTGACGGACCTGCCATATGCGGCAACGTACAACGCCGAGGCGGACAGCCAGGACAACATCTGGCTGTCCAACGACAACTACCTCACGGTCTACGATCCGCGCGCCGACCGCTTCACGCACTTTCCGATACCGGTGCGCTCCGACACGCTCAAGACCACGATCACGCGCGACGACACCGTCTGGTTCTTCTACCGCAACGCCGGCAAGTACGCGAACTATGGCGCGAATGCCGTCGCGTTCTTCCGGGACAAGGACCGCATCGAATCGCTCGCCGCGTACCACTCGCCGCGCAGCGTCCACAATCGCATGCACGACTTCCGCGGGCCTGCGGCGCCGCCCGTTCGGGGCGGGGTGCTCAACTCGCCGCGGCAGGCGCAGAACGCCGCTGCGTACGCGGCGTGGGCGCGTGACAACCGGTTGGCCGGTAGTGAGATCCCCGCCGTGTCCGCCGGCAGCAGTGCGGCCGGTGTCGGCGCGCCTGCGTCGGCCGCCGTTGCCGCGGCAGCGCCAGTCACCGCCGCCGCGGCTGGGCCAATGGTTGCATCACCGGCCGGTGCCCGGTCGCGTGTCAGCGTGAATGCCGCGACGCTGGCCGCCGGCGAACGCGTCTTTGCCGCGAACTGCAGCACCTGTCACACGCTCGAACGCGGTGGCGCGCACGGTATCGGCCCGAACCTCTGGGGCGTGCTGGGCTCGAAGGCCGGCAGTCGCGCCGACTTCGCGTACTCGCCTGCATTGAGTCGCTCCGGGCTGCTGTGGACGGCGGATGCGATCGGCAGGTATTCCGCAGCACCCGGGAAGCTGGTGCCGGGCACGATGATGGCGCTGGTCGGCGTCGTCAAAGAAGCCGACCGGAGCGCGCTGCTGGCCTTCCTCGCGGCCCGCACCGCGCGCCAGGACGGTGCCGCCGCCCAGCCGCGCGGCGACGACACGGGTCAGCGCGAATGAGCACGTCGCGCTTTTCCGCACTGCAGGTCGGCGTCATCTGGCGTCGGCTCAGCGCATTGA
>JANPDV010000426.1:0-2731 GCA_031431655.1 Gammaproteobacteria bacterium
CGGGGCGCTCCTGGGTGAACACGATCTCGCGACCGTAGACCGCAACGAGTCGATCCCTGTTTTTGCGCTGCCCTAGGCCGGTCGACCCGCGCGGCTCGGGCAGCGGCCCTCCTTCTGCGCAGGTGTTCAGCACATCGATGCGCAATCGCTGGCCTGGCTCAACATGACTGCTGACGGTGATCTGCACGCCCGGCACGGCAGAGGCGAGCCCGTGCAGGGCAGAGTTCTCGACCAGCGGCTGCAGCAACAGGGGTGGCACTTCACACTCCGCGACCCGCGGGTCCGACTCGATACTGATCTGCAGACGATCCGGAAACCGCATCGCGTGCAGCTCCAGGTAGCGCCGGACCGTGTCCAGTTCCTCCCGCAGCGGAATGGACTGTCGGTCATCCGCAATCGTCGAGCGAAGCAGCGCTGACAGTCGCATCAGCATCTCGTTGCCCCGGCGCGGATCTTCGTCGACCGTGGCAGCGATCCCGTTGAGGGTATTGAAAAGGAAGTGCGGGTCGAGCTGGCGCCGCAATGCCGTCAGGCGCGCGCGAATCAACTCGCTGGCCTGCACCTGGCGCGCGACCGTCTGGGCCTGGTAGCGGCGCCAGCCGATGATGGCGGCGATCAGCCCGAGTCCGCAGAGGTACTGGAAGATGAACTCAGTGAACGTCACCAGCCAGAACAGGTCCGTGCCGCCGAACTCCGAGAGGAACTCATGGAACGGGGTGGCGAGTCCGCTATTGCCGGAGTCGACCAGCAGCCATCGCGCCATGAACAGCGAGAGACGCGCCAGCAACGCGACACCCAGCGCCAGCGACAGGTGCGCGAAGACGCTGAAAAGCGGCCGCTCGCGCTGCCAGCCGACCTTCCACGCCAGTCCGTAGGCGATCACGAGGAAAGGCAGGACAAGCAGGTGCTGGGTCGCGTAGACGTCCAGCGGCGCCATCTGCGGCACCTGGATCTCGGACAGCCATACCGCGCGCACCACGATGCGCGAGGCGATGACGTAGGCCCAGAAGCCGATCAATGTAAGCGCCACCAGACGGCCTTCGTCGATGGCGGCGGGACCGGTACGATTCATGCGCAGCCCGCCCGCGGTCCAGGGTCAACCGGCCGGCTGCGCCCGTTCGGTGGCCACACCGGCGGCGGCATCGCCGGTGGAGCGCGAGTCGTCATGATTCAGAACGCGCCCGACTCTTGGCGCGAGCCAGCGCTCCAGATCGTCAATCAGGGTGAACACCGCAGGCACCACCACGAGGGTCAGCACGGTCGACGCGATCAAGCCGCCAATGACGGCCACCGCCATCGGCGTGCGTGATGAGCTATCGCCCCCGGTGCCGATCGCCACCGGCAGCATGCCTGCGACCATCGCGACCGTGGTCATCACGATCGGCCGTGCACGCTTGTGGCCCGCTTCGATCAGCGCGGTCACGCGATCGCGGCCCTGCTTCATCTCCTCGATCGCGAAATCCACCAGCAGGATGGAATTCTTGCCCACGATACCCATCAACATCAGGAACCCGATCACGACCGGCATCGAGAACGGCAGCCCCCACAGCATCAAGGCGATCATCGCACCGCCGATCGACAGCGGCAGGGCAGACAGGATCGTCAGCGGCTGCAGCACGCGGGCGAACAGCAGCACCAGCACGGCGAAGACCATCAGGATGCCGGCCGTCATCGCGAGCAGGAAGTTCGTCATCATCTCGGCCATGAACTCCGCCTCGCCGACCTCGATCTTGCGTACGCCGGCGGGCAAGTTACTGAGCGCGGGCAGGGCGTTGACCCGCTTGAGCGCTTCGCCAAGCTCGACGCCATTGAGATTCGAGTCAATCATGATGCGCCGGCTCTGGTTGTGGCGACGCACGGTCGACGGGCCTTGCGAAAAGCCGATTTCAGCCACGGACTTCAGCGGCACGGTGCCGCCTGACGCCGTCGGCACAGGCAGGTTCTCGATCGTCGAAATGTCCTCGCGCGATCTTTCTGACAGGGCCACGCGGATAGGGATCTGTCGGTCGGCGAGTGAGAATTTCGCGGCGTTCTGTGCCAGGTCGCCGATGGTCGCCAGGCGCATGGTCTGGCCGATGCTCGCCACCGAGACACCCAGCTCGGCCGCTTCGTCGAGACGCGGCCGAATGATCATCTCGGGCCTGCGGTAGTCCCCGTTGATGCGTGGCTCGGTCAGTACCGGCAATGCCTGCATCTCGGCGACCAGCCGCTCCGCCGTGCGCTCGAGCACGACCGGATCGTCACCTGTCAGGTACAGCGTAATCGGCCGCCCGCCTCCGGGGCCTTGACTCGCAATCGCGACGCGCGCGTCCGGGATCTCGCGAAGTCGGGGTGATATCCGCTTCTCGAACTCGGCCTGGGTCACCTTGCGTTCGCCTTGCGGCACCAGGGTCACGTAGACAGTCGAGAAGCGGATCTGCCCGTCGTCGCCGCCGGCGCCGACAATCTCGATCACGTCGGTGACTTCGGGTTCCGCCCGCAACAGCGCGGCCACCTCGGCCGACACTCGCGAGGTGTCCTCGAGCAACACCCCCGGTGGCAGCTCGACGCTGACCTGGACGCTGGAGAAATCCGGATTCGGGAAGAAGGCCTTCGGGATGGCAACCAGCAGCAGCACCGACACGATAAAGAAGCCCGTGCCGGCCGCCAGGGTCTTCCAGCGATGCACGAGACACCAGCGAAGCATCTCCTGGTAGCGCTCCATCCAGATTCCGTCGGCCTCGCGGATGCC
>JANPDV010000427.1:0-10956 GCA_031431655.1 Gammaproteobacteria bacterium
CCGGGCCCCCCACTCCGCCCGCCCCCGGGGGCCTTCCGGCACTCCATCTATTGCGACCTGTTCAACCACACAACCCGCGACACGGGGGTCGGGCGCTCGGGGGCATTCTGGGCCCCGGTGCCCCCAGGCCGCGGTGATGCCGTGCGACGATGAACTGGCGAGGGAAGCTGCAGCGTGACGCGTGCGGTGCAGCCAGCAAGCGTCGCTCGGACAGCGCCCAAAAGCGGCTTTGGAGACCGACCTATTAACACGCAAAAAGCCGAGTGGCGCGATGTCGTCGCTGTTTCGATGCTGTGCGCCTGGGCGCTCGCAGTCTGGGTACCGGGTGTCTCCCAAGGGTTGCTTTGGGGCGATGACTGGGCCGGCTATGTCCTGCAGGCCTTGGCGATCCGCGATGGATCGGTCGCGAATGAACTCGCTCTCAACACGATTGCAATGCGGGGCTCCGACGTGCCGCCCGGGCCCTATGCCTATCCCTGGGGTTACCCGCTCATGCTAGCCGTCGCAGGCGCGGCGACCGGGTGGACGCTGGTGGGCGTGAAATTGATTGGCGGCGCTGCAGTTGTCGGCGCCGTGGTCGCGGCCTACACGGCGCTGCGTCTGCGGGTCGGGATGGGACTCGCGGCGCTCGGCACCGTGCTCGCGTGCGGCCAACCCACGATCCTGTTCGAAGCGTCGATACCGATGAGTGACGTGCCGTTCGCATGCCTGACCAATGTCGCGTTCGCACTCATCTTTGCACAGCTTGTCCGGTTGGACGGAGGCGCGCGCCCTGTCATGGCGATTTCGATCGCGGTCGCGCTTTGCGGCGCAATTGCATTCTCCGTGCGATCGAACGGCGTACTGCTGCCGGCGGCCTACGTTGGGACGCTAGCCCTGCTCGCTCTGCTGCGGCGCTGCTCATGGCGGCAGGCCCTCGCGCATGGAGTGACCACCTGCGCCGTCACGGCGACGCTGTGCGCGGCCTACTTCGCGTTCTGGCCGGACGGCAGCCTGGTGCACATGTCGTACGTCAAGGTCGACCCGGTGAACTGGCCGGCGCGGGTACTCGGTCAGATCAAGGCCTTGTGGTACTGGTTTCCGTTTGCGGCGCTCGAGGGCTCCAGCAAGCTCCTCGCGGTCGTACCAACGATGCTGCTGGCCGCTGTTTGCGCTATCCGGCGCCCCTGGGATACCGCGGCGATAGCGATCTTCGCCGGTTTGCAGGTGGGGCTGCTGGTGCTCTTCCCGTACGACGGTGGTGCAAGGTACTACACGCCAGTTCAATTGCCGTTCTTCGCGCTGCTGACGATCGGCGCGGCCGAGGCGGGCAAACTTGCATTGCAGCGTTGGCCGGCCCTTGCGTCGTCGCCACGCTACGCAGCGGCGGCAGTGCTCGTCGCGACCGCAATAGCGGCGGTCGGGTTCACCCGGGTCACACACGCCCTCCATGTCGATCGTATGCAGCTCGGAGACGACGCGCCTTTGGCGCCCGCTGCGACGGACCTTGCGAGCTTTCTGGATCGACGCGCTTCCGTCGACGCGCGCATCGGGTTCTTTCGGCCGCGTGCCTTGCGACTGCTGAGCGGCCGCGTCGCGTTCACGATCCGCGAGGTCAGCAGTCTTGAACGTGTCGACTGGTATGTCTGGACCAGGCGTTCGAGGGACGAGTTGCGGCAGGTTCCGCTCGACGCCTTGACGGACCCGCGGTCGGGGTTCATCAAGGTCTACGAGACCGGACCCTTTGTGGTGTTCGCCCGCGAGTCGTCGTCGAGCGGTCCACGGTCGGAGCAGCGAACCCTGCGTGCCCGAGGGCTACTGCGCTAGGTCAGAAGGGCTCCGGCGGTCGCCGCCTGAGCCGCTGCTGGCAGTCGCCCCGCGAGCTCAGGTGCCGAAGCGAGGCGCAGCGGCACGTTCCTCGTGATAGTCCTCTTCCGTGTTGACGGCCCAGAGTGCGCGCTTGTCCAGGCTCTGGTTGCCGATGGCCTCGACGGCGGCTTTGGCCGCAAGCATCGAGTGATCCTGGTTGTTGTACCGGTGCATGCCGTTGCGACCGATCGGGTAGACGTTCTGTAGCTGGTCGAGCCAGTCGCGCACCGTGTCGATGTGGCGGTATTCGCCGAAGTAGGCCGGGTACGCCTTGGGCACGCGCACGACCGTGCCGTCCAGCACGTCGTCGCGGTCGATCAGACCAATCTGCGCAAGCTCGCCAGCGGCAAAATCAATGAACCGACTGTCCTGCATCGACCACAGATCGTCTCCCGCGGTGCAGAAGTACTCCAGCCCGAGCCAGACAGTTGCAGGGTCCTGCACCATCGAGGGGCTCCAGTTGTTGAAGATCTGCAGCCGGCCGAGACGAACGTCGGGTTCCTGCACATAGATCCAGTTGTCCTTGAGCGCGACCTCCCCCGAGCGATGGGCGCTGGGTTTCAGGCGGCGCACGAGCAGGCCAGCGGTCATGAAGTCCCTATAGGGTAGTGCACTCGCGATGCGCGACACCTGCGACGACTCGGGGCCGAGCATCTGCACGAGCTCCGCCATCGGCATCGTCGAAATGAACTCGTCGCAGCGTACGACGCGTTCGGTATCGTCTTGCAGGTCGCGGATGCGCACGGCGACGACACGCTGACCCTGGCGCTCCAGCCCCACGACGCGGGTCCGCAGCAGCACTTCGCCGCCCTGTGCCGTGACGCGGTTGGCGACCGCCTCCCACAGCTGCCCCGGCCCAAACTTTGGATACAGGAAGCGCTCGATCAGGCTGGTCTCCACTCCGCGCTGCGCGAGCGATCCGTCGGAGCTTCCGCGCCGAGGCAGCCATGCGCGTGCAGCGTGCGAAAGGGCGCGCACGATCGACAGACCCTTGATGCGCTGTGCGCCCCACTCGGCTGAAATCTCCTCGCAGGGCACTCCCCACACTTTCTCGGTGTACGACTTGAAGAACGTGCGGTAGAGGCGGTCGCCAAAGCGGTTGATGAGGAAGTCCGCGAGTGAAACTTCAGGCGATCGCGGGCGGGCGTGCGCCATCGCGTAGCTCGCGCCGATGCGAACAGTCTCGCCAATTCCGAGATTGCCGAGTGTTGACGCGCTGAGCTTCAGGGGATAGTCGAAGAACCTGCGCCGGTAGTAGATGCGCGACAGGCGTTCCCGCACCAGCATCACATCGTTCGAGCGGCTGAGCGCGGCGGCGCTATCCGCGAGCAATTGCGGCACGAAGGGCAGCTTGCGGTGCTGATTCTGATAGCTGATGCCCAGCGCTCGAAGGGCCTCTGGATCGTCGGACTGGGTAGCGACCGGCAGTATGTCCTGCCACCAGTTCATGACCCAATCCGACTTGGAGAAGAATCGGTGTCCGCCGAGGTCCATTCGATTGCCTCGATAGACGACCGTCTTCGAGATGCCGCCCACCTGGCTGTCGCTCTCGATGACTACGGGCCGCACGTCAGTGTGGCGCAGCAGTTCCAGGGCCGCGGTCAGGCCTGCGGGGCCGGCTCCGGCGATTACGGCGACTTTCGTCAATCGAAGTCCTCCCCAAAACCCCATCCTACGGTCCGAGCGTGCTGAGCGCCGACCGACTGCGTCGCGGTCGCGCCTGCCGGGGCCCGAAATGTGACGTAGCGCACTCTCAGTCCCGCGACCCGATCCCGCCTGCGCCCTGCCGCGACTCGCGTGCAACCAGACGCCGCAGGCCTAGTGCGGTGTGACGCAGTGCTACGCAGCCGAATGTGGCGGCTCCATAGAGGTAATAGAGCTGGTGGTACGAGAAGGCCCGTGCCGCGAAAACGGGCCCGCGCCGGATGCTGAAGAAGCGGGTCAGTCGAAGATTGCTGGCGAGACACAGCAGTGCGAGGCCCGCGGGCCAGGAGCCGCTGGCAACGCCGGCTGCCCAGGCGGCGGTGGACCCGACCACCGCGCCGGTGATCGCGGCGCGAACCCGCTCCGTTCGACTGACGTTCAGATCGTTCGTGAGACTGCGTCGTTCGAGCATCAGCTGCGCCCAGGGAGCGGCCCGGCGGAAGATCTCTGTATGCAGTAGGTTGCCCAGTCGCCAGCGTTTGAGGTGCCGGCCCTGCAGTGCGCGCTCCAGCCTGATGCGGCCGCCGGCATCTCGAATCCGATAGCCCAGCTCGATGTCTTCGACGGAAGGGTGACGGAACCGCTTTACGTCGAAACCACCAACCTGCAGAAATACGTCGCGTCTGACGGCGCCGCAGCCGGCCCAGAACGTTGAGGCTTCGGCTCGGCCGGCCTGATGATAGTAGTGGTGGACCAGATTCTTATACTGCGACAGGAAGTTGCGCGCGTCGGGGGCGTCGTCGTACGACCCCATGACGGCGGCCGGACCGAAGCGCCGCAGCGATTCGTGCAAGACCCGCGCGGCGTCCGGCGCAACAATCACGTCGGAGTCGACGAACCAGAGGTAGTCCGCCTCGGTACTCTGCGCCGCGAGGTTGCGCGCCACTCCCGGCCCGCCGTTCTGCGGCGTGCGCAGATAGCGCACGTCGGGCAGTGCCGCGAACAGGGCACGGGTGCTGTCGGTCGAGCAGTCGTCGACGACCGTGAGCGATGCGATCTCGTGCCGCTCGAGCATCGCTCGCAATGGCGCCAGGACGCGCGGCAGCAGATTGGCCGCGTTGTAGCTTGGAACGATGACGGCGACGCGATGCGACGCGACGGCGGAACTCATAGTGCACCTCTTGCAGAAATATGCAGCACCCCTCGCGCCTCGCCGAGCGACCACTGCAGAACGAATTGAGCGAGCCGGGCCCACGTCGCCGCGGGCGCACGCAGGCACCAGCCGGCGCGCGCAGCGCGAACGGCAACTTTGGCATAGAGCACGATCGGCACGGCCGGCAGGGCGATCGCGTACAGCAGGCGGGAGGGCCGCGACATCGCCGCGGCGCGGCGCAGGCCGAACTCGAAGCCGTGTGCGCGGCGTTGCGCGCCGAACTCGCTCGGTGAATAGCGGTTGCGGTGCTCGACACGCAGGCCGGGATCGAGCTCCAGCTCCAGACCCAGTGCTCGGAACCGATCGTGGAACGCGGGCTCCCAGAAGCCGTGGGCCAGCAAGTCGCCGCAGCGCAAAATCGCGTCGCGCTCATAGATGGCGTTGTCCGCCGCGACGTGTTCCACGCCTTCGCGATGCCGCGGCACCGAGTAGCCGACGTAGCGCAGCAGATAGATCGCCCACGAGGCTGCGTCGGCCTCCAGCGGATTGCTGAAGAATCCGCCGATCGCCACGTACCGGCCCGCGTTCGCTGCGGCGCTGGCGCGCGTAAGCCAGCCCGACTGCGGCACGCAATGCGACGTCAGCAGCGCAACGTGCGAGCCGCGCGCCGCGAGAATGCCATCGCGCCAGAGGTGGGGGATCAAGCTCTCTCGGGCCGCCACGATCAGGCGGGTACCCGACGGCAAATCGCGAGGCAGCGGGTACGGCTCAGCGCCGTCGCGCGCCACCAGCAGTACCTCGGTATCCGGCGTTGCCTCGGCACGCAGCGACTCGAGGATTGCCGGCAGGTTTGCGTGGCAGGACTCGGAGGCGATGATGACGGAGAGCCGTGGAACGACGGTCATTCCGCACCTCGCGCTCGGCGTAGCGCGGCCCGCAGCCCGAGATAGCCGCGCGTCAGCAGCCCCAAAGGGTCGTCCAGCCAGAGCCGCGCCTGAAGATAATAGGAGTCCACTCGTGGCACGGCACTCGCATCGGCGACGGTGGGCAGCGTCGCGAGGCGCGTCGTAAAGCACGCGGCATAACGCGGCGCAACCAGGTCGCGCACGCGGCGCGAATGCCGGCCGTAGGGATAGGCGAACAGAGTGGGGGCGACGCCGGTTCGCGATCGAATGGCGTCGTCGCAGTTCTGCGCCTCGCGCTCGATCTCGTCGTCCGGTAGCGCGCAGAGGTCCGGATGGGTCATGCCGTGCCCCTCGACACTCAGCCCCGCGCGTGCGCAGGTCTCGATCTGGCCCCAGTCCATCAATTCGAAGCGCGGCGCGCCCGCAGGCTGCGAACGCCAGCGGTTGTCGCCAGCCACATGCCCGGGCACGACGAACAAGTGCGCGGGCGCTGCGAACTGCCGAAGGATCGGCAGTGCCGCATCGAACACCGACCGTGCGCCGTCGTCAAAGGTCAGACACACGCCACGCGGCTGACGCAGAAGCTCGGGGTAGCTCACCACTGGAATCTGGCTTCGGCGCAGGGACTGGAGCAGCCGCGCCAGCGACGCCGGGGCGAACGACAGCACCGACCCACTGTCGTCAATGCTGTGAAAAGTCAGCACCGCGCGCGTCATGAGGCGACGCTCGTGCGATGGCTGGTGGCGATTCTCGCGATGAGCGCGAGGTAGCCAGCGACGTAGTGTTGCTCGGTGTAGTGCGAGTGGAACTGCTCGGCCGCGCGCTGCGACAGACCCGCATGGAGCTCGTGATCGTGCGCCAGGCGATCGAGCGCGACCTTGAGCTGCTCGCTGTCGGAGTAGACTGCGCCGCAGCCGGTATCGGCTACGATCTCTGCGCAACCGCCGGAGTCGCGCGCAATCACAGGCGTGCCAAACGACATGGCTTCGATGACGGAAAGCCCGAAGGTCTCCGGCGCAAGCGAAGGCACGATCACGGCCCGCGCGCGCGCGTAGGCCCGGGCGAGCTCTGCCGCGCCCAGCCGCCCCAGGAAGCGAATCCGCGGATGCGACGCGTAGCGTCGCTCGAGTGCGTCTCGCAGTTCGCCGTCTCCTGCGATTTCGAGGACATGCGCTGTCGAGGCCAGCGTCTCGAGCAGTTCGACGATCCCTTTGGAGGGCGTCAAACGGCCGACGTAGAGAAAGGGCGCGCCGCGGCTTGATCGTCCGCCCGCGGTGTCGCGTTCTTGCCGGCTTGGCGTGCGCGTGAACAACGGCAGGACGTGCACCGGGCGCGTCACGCCCGCCGTCCGATGCAGGTCGGCGGTGAAGCGACTGGGCGCGAGCAACGCGTCGACGTGGGCCAGCGCGCGCTCACGCAAGCTACCGTAGCGCCAGAGCTGAGGCGGAATGCCGGATCGCAGCGAGCAGGGCAGACAGGTCGGGCCGTCGCAACGCCTGCGCGTGTCTTTCCAGAACACGTGGGTAGGACAAAGCCACCAGTGCTCGTGCAGCGTGTACAGCTTGATGGCACCGGGCGCCGCGAGCTGCAGCACGCCGGGGCCGCCAACGAGCGAAATGTTATGAAAGTTGACGACGTCGAAGCCGCGCGCGAGTACCGCCTGCAATGCGCGCGCTTTCAGCAGCGGCCGGCCGAACTGCTGGGTCAGCAGCGGTGACAAACCACCCAGGGCGCTGCGCAGCGTAATGACCTCCACATCGCCGGAGGCCGATCGCTCGGACGCGGCTTGCTGCGCCTGCCCGCCGGCGATCCGATAGGCGTCCTCGCAATGTACGACCGTCACCTGGTGTCCCCGGCGAGCCAGAGCATGCGCCAGCGCCTGGACGAACAGACCGTCGCCGCCGAAGTTCGACGGTGGGTAGAACGTCGTCACCATGCAGAACTTCATTGGCGCCGCTCCGCGTGCGCCCGCTCCATGCACTCGAGGGCGAGCGCGGCACCGCGCTGCCAGGTGAAGTGGCGGGCGCGTGCGCTGGCACGCAGCGCGAGAGATTCGCGCAGCCCCCTGTCACCGAGAATCCGCCTGAGCGCCGCCGTCAGCGCGCCAGGGTCGCCGAGGTCGAAAATCAGGCCCCCGTCGCCGACTACTTCCGGCAACGAGCCCCCGTTACTGGCCACTACCGGGCAGGCGCAGGCCATGGCTTCCACGGCTGGCAGGCCGAATCCCTCCGACAATGACGGCAACACGAGCGCGGTCGAAGCCGCGTAGATTCCTGCGAGATCTTCGTCGCTGACGAAGCCCGTAAAGCGAACGCATGCGCGCAGCGCAGCGGAAGCCGCGACGGCTTCGCGCAGCGTCGCGTAGTTGGAGTGGAAGCCGCCGCCGGCCGGATCCCCCACAAGCAGCACGACCAGCCGCTCCCGCGCAGCGACGCTCAGGCCCTCGATCGCCGCAAGCAGTGCGCCGACGTTCTTGTGCGGCGCGAATCCGCCGACGTAGGCGAGGATCTGGCAGCCATCGGCAAAGTGGTGTTTCTCAGCCAGTTCGCGCCGCAGCTGATCGCGGCTCGCCAGGGGCCTCGCACGGAACACGTCGCGCGGGCCCTCAGTCGTCAGATCGATCCGTGCGGGATCGAGCCCCATGTGCGCCGTAATCTCGGCCCGAGCAGCGTTAGAGACCGTGAGCAGGCGCGCGGCCTGCGCGCAGGCGAGCCGGACCTTGGCGCGCCACGCGAGGCGGCCGGCGCGGCCCGGAAAGATCAGAAGCGGAAAACGCTCGGCGATCGCATCGTGAAGGGTTACGACGCTGCGCGTACCGGGCGGCGCCGGGTACCACGAGTACACGGCTGGGTAAAACATCACGTCGACGCGCGCGCGCATGGCGGCGCGCGAGAAGCGCAACAGATCGATGACGCTGCGACGGCCGGAGGCGATCGCAGCGTCGATCACGCGCCGCGATGGCTGGACGATGATCTGCCGGACGCCTTCGAGTTCCAGCGGCGCCGCATCGCACAGCAGCGTGAACTCGTGGCGCCCGGGCGCCGCGACGAGCGCGCCAACAAGTTCGCGGGTAAAGCGTCCGAAGCCGCGATTGTTGTGCCAGGTGGCCACATCGATTCCGATGTGCATCAGCGCCACGCCTCGAGCGCCCGGCCACGGCCTGCGAGCAGACCCGTGAACTCGCCCGCCGCCCAGCCCGATGTCAGCTCCAGCAGGCGGTACCAGATCGTGAACGCGGCCCGACTCTGACGCGGCAGTCCGCGTGCTGCGCGCACGAGCAGCAACGCCGGCAGCACGGCGCAGAGCAGGGCGGCGATGCAGCGCCGCGCTGGCGAGAGTCTGGTTCGCTGTATGCTGCCGTAGATCCGGCCATGTGCCCGACGCGACGCGAAGGTCGCGGCCCGTGGATCGAAGGCGCCGAAGCGAACGTGCAGCGCGGGAATCAAGTGCATCGAGTGCCCGGCGGCCAGCAGCGAGCCCTGCACTTCGGTATCGATCAACAACTCCGCTCCGTGCCCCAGCGCCCGCCGCCGATACGCGGTGCAGAGGCCATGCAGACGAGTGACACGCGCGGCCTCCGGGAACCGCGCGGCGGCGAACTCGCCATACTCCACGCAACCCAGCGCGATGCCCCGGGGCTCGAGCCGGTTGCAGACGCTGACCGGACCTGCCGCGGCGGCCGCGCTCGCCGGCAGCGCGGCGAGCTCCCGCAACGCAGAGCGCCACGAGGCATCCAGCCGGCCGGTATCTTCGAGCAGCACTACCCATTCGGTCCGGGCGCGAGCGACGCCGAGCGCGCGGCGTCGCGGCACGTTCGCCGCGCTGAGGATTCGGCCGGTCACGGCTGCGTGGCGTAGCCGCCCCTCTTCGATCTGTTCCGACGGCCCCACGAGAATCGCGGACAGGCCGGCGCTCGCGACCGAGTCGAGACACTGCAGGAGCGACTCGCCGCCCGCGAGAACCACGACGACGGCGCAGCAGTCGGCTGGCGCAGCGCTTGCGCTCATGCCGGCACCCGTCCGATGGCATCGCGGGCGGCGTACGCCGCGAGGACTTCGGCGCCGGAGAACGGCGGCGGGCCGCG
The DNA here is from genome assembly GCA_031431655.1 of Gammaproteobacteria bacterium. GTDB lineage: Bacteria > Pseudomonadota > Gammaproteobacteria > Steroidobacterales > Steroidobacteraceae > UBA964. The sequence continues at coordinate 9,635 of JANPDV010000427.1, forward strand.
CCCTGCCGCTGCGCAATAGAATCGGCGCAGCAGTTCTCTGAGGCCCGGGTAAGCGGGCTCGCGCGTCAGTGTCCGGCGAACCAGATTGGTGGTCGACGCGGCGACCAGCGCGAGGCCGCTGCGCACCGGGCGCGTGATCTTGTCGAAGCGACCCGGGTTGCCGCGCTCGATGACGCGGTGGTCATGATAAAGATCGATGTGAACGGTGCGATCGCTCGCGAGTACGCTGCACAGGGCTCGGGTCGGACGCGCGCTGGTGGAGATGAGAATCGACGCTGTGACATCGCCGCACTGGCCACCTATTGACCATTCGCCGGGTCGCGGTCGGGCCTGGGTCCAGGACGCGCTGGCGAGATCGAGGCCGGGCTGCAACCGCGCCATGATCGACAGCGGATGCGGCAGTATCTCCAGCGCCAATTCGTCCGGCAGCAGCTGTGGCTGATGAAGGCCGCCGGCGGTACAGAACTGAAACGATAGATGTCGAATCAGACCCCGCCCTGCCAGTTCCGCGACGGTGCGCTCGACGGCCGACTGGAAAGCGAACTGGTGCACCGGACAGACCAGGCGCTCGCGCCGCTGCGCGGCTGCCAACAACTCGGCGACGCAGGCGACCGACGATCCGATCGGCTTCTCGCAGATGACGTGGTAGCCGCGCTCAAGCCCGCGATGCGCAAGTTCCAGATGGGTCTGCGCGGGCGTGCAGACATGCAGCACCGTGCCGTGCCCGGGCGGGTCCAGCGCTTCGATGGTGGCCACCGCGCGCGCTCCGAAGCGCCGCGCCAGCCGCTGCGCGCGGTCGGCGTCCCGATCGACGATTGCGGCAACGCGGCCCGACAGCGCGGACGCGTAGTGCGCGTGCCACCGACCCATCAGTCCGGCGCCTGCGATCACGACCGTTGTATTCGATACTGGCATGTCGCCCCCGGTCCACAACGGTATCCCGCGAGACGGATGAGGCGCAGTGACGAGCGTCCACGATTGGGGGTCGGAGTCGTCCGCTCAGCTGGTTAAGTCAACTGGACGGCGCTCCCGCACGCTGCGATAGGCGGCGTCCGCTATCTCCACCGCGCGCTGGCCGTCGCGGCCCGTCGCCAGGGTGCCCGGCTGTCCACCTTGCGTGATCCAGTGCCGGAAATCGCTTAACTCGTCCACGAAGGCCCGAATGGCCGTATCCTGCCAGCCGAGCAGCTTCTCGCGCAGGATCGTCGACGGGTAGAGGTGAGTCCGGCTGCGGCGGGTGAAGGTCGGGGTGCGCTGCACCTGGATCAGTCGAAAGTACAGCGGTGCGTAGGCGGCAATGGCGACGCCCTCGTCGCCGTATG
>JANPDV010000428.1:0-3794 GCA_031431655.1 Gammaproteobacteria bacterium
ACGGAAGCTGCTTTGTCTCTGGCGCGAGGGCGCATCGGATGAACGTCCGGCGCGCCGACAGTCACTCAACTTGTGCAGGAAGGTATCCCCGTGAATAGTTTCAGCAAGATCGTCGCCGCGTCGGCACTGGGCCTTTGCGGCCTGGCGAGCACGGCCCAGGCCGCCATCATTTCGGATACCGCCACTGACGGCGCCGTGTACTCCCTGAACTCGACGAACATCGGGAACCTGTACACGTTCACGTTCTCGGCGAACTTCGCCGGCGCCAGCGGCTCTGCGGTGCTCGGGGACTACATCCAGGCGATTTCCTTCGCGTCCCTCCCCGGCAGCGTGGACTGGTCGGCGGGGTCGATGAGCAGCGGGCCCTACGGCGGCGGCTCGAACTGGGACATCTACCAGGGCGTGGTGGCGAACTCCAATGGCTGCCCGTCCGGCGGCAGTCCCGGCAAAGACTGGTGCATCCAGCTGGATACTGGCACCAATATGTCGGGTCAGAAGCGCGTGGGTCTCACGAACACGTCTTCGACCACCAACGCGCTGAGCTGGAGCTGGACGATGAACCTCGTGTCGGGCACGTCGGTGTACGACGGCTGGTCCTACAAGGTCGTTTCGACGAATGGCGATACGGACACGAGCTGTTCGGGATCCAGTCGGAGTCGCACGTGCACCACCGAGTGGGAGTACGGCAACTACCAGATCTCGGAGGTGCTGAGCGGCACGACCACCACCAAGGTGCCGGAGCCGGGCACCCTCGCACTGCTGGGGCTGGGACTCGCGGGGCTTGGGTTTGCACGCCGTCGGCACGCGGTCAACTGATCCAGGCATGTCGGCAGCCCGGCCGGGCTTCCTTACAGAATCTCGAATGTGGGCTGGGCGCGTGAAGCCAAGTCACTGAAAAATAGGATCCCGTCTGCGTTGGCCCGCAGTTTGCCCTGGTTTCGTCAGGGCGTCCTGGGCGCTGGAAGCGCCCTTTTCAGCTCGTCCGGTCAGCGTTCCCGGATTTCACCGACACGTTTCCTGCGGCTACGTCGCCAACCGTCGGCGCAGCAGGTACAGGTTCGTCAGCGCGCAGGCCACGTAGAGCCGCTGCGCGTTCTTCTTGAGCCCGCGGTAGCGCACCTTCGCGAAGCCGAAGATCCGCTTGATCACCAGGAACGGATGCTCGACGCGCGCGCGGATGATCTCGCGCTGATAGTCCGAGTCACCGTAGGTGCGGGTCTCCTTCCCGTGCAGGATGTCGGGCAACGCTGCCGCATCGTGCACGTTCGCCGCCGTCGCTGCGACCGAGTGGATGATCTTCGTCGCGCTGTCGACCCCGATGTGCGCCGTCATCCCGAAGTGCCACTCGTTGCCCTTCTTCTCGTTCTTGGTCGAGGAAGGAGCCGCAATGATCGTCGCGTCGACAATCGTCCCGGTCGTGACCCGGAACCCCTTCTCGGCCAGGTGCGCGTTGATCGCCTCGAGGATCTTCGGGCCCAGCTCGTAGGCTTCCAGCAGGTGGCGGAACTTGCAGATCGTCGTCTCGTCCGGCACCGGCTCACGGCCCAGATCGATCCCGACGAAGCCACGCATTGCCCGCGAGTCGTACAACGCCTCCTCGGCCGCCGGATCCGAGAGATTGAACCAGTGCTGCAGGCAGTGGATGCGCAGCATCCGCTCCAGACCCACCGGAGGGCGCCCTGCGCCTTCGCCCTTCGGGTACATCGGCTCCACCAGGAACTGCTCGCGTCAGGTCGGCTTGCGGTAGCGCTCGAAATCCCCGTGCGCCATCCTCTGCTGTTTGCCTTTCATCGACGGCCTTCCATCGTTAACCTCGCCCCGTATTCTACGGGGCGAGCGGATAAATCAGAGATTCCCTATCGACCCCGCTCCGTGCAGCGTCAATCACGTACCTGTCCCGGTTCCCCCGAATCGGCGAAGTCCGGTTAGCAGCGGCAGCTGTTCGGGCGCAGTCACCAGCAAGCGGGCAGCGCAGCGCGAGTCGGAGTGCGCTCCACTGTAACCAGCGGCAGGTCAGCGAGTGGGGAGGTAATGCGGCTTGGTCGGTCGGTTCGACGAAGGTGCGTAGCGGGCAAGGATACCGTGGGCCAGGCCCAATCACCGCGAAGGCGCCGTCAGCGGGGTGAGCGATGCACCTGCGCCCAAGTGTCGGAAGACCTGACAGTCCGGTCCGGTCGGGCGCGCGGCCGCTTCGCAGTGGCCGTACGCGCTAGCCTACTGATTCGAAAGCGCCACTGTGCCCTGGCGCGCTCACGACGTGTCGATTCGGCACGTTGGCAGCACCCGTAATGAACGGCACCCGCGCCTGGGTGATCCGAAGACGCCTCTGAACGCGCAGTGGGAGGTCTATGGCCACGACTGCACGCTGGTGCCTGAATCGGCGACGTAGGGCCGTCGCGGCTTGGATTTGGCAGGACTGGGTCTTGCGCGCCGCGGCATGATTGTATCGTCTTAAAAACATAGACTTACAGAGATGGCATTGGCCTTGGTCTATCCGTGGGCGAAGGCCTTTCAACCGGCAGCTAAGTTCTTGGCGATGTAAAGTGAAATCGAAGCTGCTTCTTGCCTTTACCGCCAGCGCCGTTGCGACCTTCGCCACGCCCGCCTCGGCCGTACTCATCCTCGTCACCAGCGAGCTTGGCAACAAACGCGCGGAGTGGACGTCTCCGCGTGTCCTGTGATCTCCATCCGGAACAATTCCAACTTACGACGTTAGACGAAGGCGCCCGCGGAGCTGCGACGACCCGGTCGCCGTCGAGAACTCAGGTGCGACTGTCGGAATTCGTTACGATCGAAATCTGACCGGCCACGTAAGTCACTGTTTTTGAATCAGTCATTGCGCTGGCCCAATCTTTGCATTGGATAAGCTTCAAGGGGAAGGCCACGTGCATTTCTCCTAACAGTAGTAGTCCAATATTCATAGTTAGGAGTCTTTACATGAAGCGGACCTTAATAGCGGTACTGGCCGCGTCGGCGATGTCTCTCCTGGGGATCAGCACCGCCAGCGCGCAGGCAATAATTACCAGCGGCTCCGTGCAACTGGGCGTGGACACCCTTGGTGACCTAGGCGTCAGTGGCATCGGAATCACTTACACGGGCGTGGGCGATGCCATTACGCCGGGCTGTCTGTGCGAAGGGTGGGGCGTATCGGGGAATGGGATCGCGGGCTGGGTGGGGAATGCCAATGGCGGCACAGTCAACGTCACCGGAATCAGCTTCACTTCGACGGCGTCCACGGCAACTTCTGTGGTGCGTCTGACGTCACTACCCGCGCTGACGATCAGTCAGGCCTATGCCCCGTCGGTCAACGGCGATCTGTTCGTCAATACGGTCACCATTACGAACACGGGCGCTACAGCGATCAGCGACCTCCGCTACACGCGCTCGATGGATTGGGATATTCCGCCAACCACGTTTAGTGAACTCGTGACGATCCAGCGCGGCGGCTCCACCGCGTTGCTCTTCTCGAATGACAATGGCTTCGCGACACCGAACCCGCTCGTCAACCCCACCGCCCTCCTTGCTGGCACGACGAACGTGGACTTCACGGACTCCGGGCCCTCAGACCACGGCGCATTCTTCACCTTCGGCTTCGGTTCGCTCGCGGTGGGCGCCTCCCAGACCTTCCAGATTTTTTATGGCGCGTCGGCCACCGAGTCCGCGGCTCTCGCAGCGCTGGCCGCAGTTGGCGCTGAGGTGTATTCGTTCGGACAGAACAACAGGACGGGTACGACGACGGGCGCTCCCGCCACCTATACGTTCGCCTTCTCGGGCGTCGGCGGCACTCCGGTCGG
>JANPDV010000429.1:0-17568 GCA_031431655.1 Gammaproteobacteria bacterium
CCCATCGACCTTCTCCTTCCATTTCAGCTCTTCGACCATCGTGTCCAGTTCGTCGAAGCGTGCTTCCCATATCTGGCGGTACCGCTCGATCCACGCTGCCTCTTCGGTCAGGCGCCGCAGGCCGAGCCTGCAGGTGCGTACGCGCCCGACCTTCTCCGTGGTGACGAGCCCCGCCTGCTCCAGGATCCCGACGTGCTTTCTAATGCCAGTGAGGGTCATGTGGAACTTCTCGGCAAGGTCCGTGATCGACGTGTCCGCTCGACCGAGCTGCTCCAGCACGCCGCGTCGGGTAGGGTCCGCGAGCGCCGCGAACGAAGTATCAAAGTCGGGTTGATAAAACGGAACCATATGGTTCAGTATGTAACACACGTATCAGCGGCGCGAAAGGGGGCGTAGTGATCACCCGTATCGAGGACTACTTCTCGAAGGGTTGTGGACGCTGTGAACGCTTTGCAACGGCGGACTGTTCGACGCGGCGCTGGGCAGGGGGTCTGAGCGCTCTGCGCCGAATCTGCCTCGAAGCGGGACTCGTTGAGGTCGTGAAGTGGGGGCATCCCTGCTACGTGCATGGGGGTCGCGATGTCGCGATCATCGGGGCGTTCCGCGGAGATTTCCGGCTGGGCTTCTTCAACGCGGCACTGATGCGGGACACCGCAGGGATTCTGGAGAAGCAGGGACCCAATACGCGCCACCCGGACGTCATTCGAATCTCCGACACTTCGAGAGTGGCGGGCCCGCTGTTCGGTGGACTAGCCGTGGCCTTCGCAGCGCGACAGCGAGAGCGCGCAAAGTTAGGATGGACGGACCACTTCGGTACCCCGGCCACGCGAGCAACTGAGCGCAATGAAAATCGGAATGATTGGCCTCGGCCGCATGGGCGGCAACATGGCGCGGCGACTCGCGCAGCACGCTGTCTCGGTCGTTGCGTTCGATCGCTCCGCCGACGCGCGGGCCGCGCTTGCGGACGCGGCCGGAGTTGAGACGGCTGCTTCGCTCGAAGCGCTGGTCGCCGCGCTGCCTGCGCCGCGCACCCTGTGGCTGATGCTGCCCGCGGGTGCGCCAACGGACGCGGTCCTTGCCGCGTTAGCGCCGCTGCTGCGCGCAGGCGATCTGGTGGTGGACGGCGCGAACGCGCACTACCGCGAATCCCAGCGGCACGCTGCGGAGCTCGCAGCTGGCGGCATCGAGTTCGTAGATGCAGGGGTGTCCGGCGGCGTGTGGGGACTGGCGAATGGCTATGGCCTGATGCTCGGAGGAAGCGCGGCGGCGATCGCGCGTCTGACGTCAGTGGTGCAGGCATTGGCTCCCACGGCGGATCGCGGCTGGCTGCATTGCGGCCCGGCCGGGGCCGGGCACTTCACCAAGATGGTCCACAACGGTATCGAATACGGGCTGATGCAGGCCTATGCGGAGGGCTTTGCGCTGCTCGAGGCGCGCGCCGATCTGGGGCTCGACGTCGCGAAAATCGCCGAGACCTGGCGGCATGGCACGGTGATCCGCTCCTGGCTGCTGGACCTCACGGCCGAGTTCCTTGCGGCCGACGCGAAGCTGGAAGATATTGCGCCGGTGGTCGCGGACTCCGGCGAGGGACGCTGGACGGCGCATGAGGCGCTCGATCTGGGCGTTCCCACTCCGGTGATCACCGCGGCGCTAATGAGCCGCTTCGAGAGCCAAGGTCGCGGCGACTATGCGGCGCGGGTACTGGCGCGCCTGCGCCAGTCGTTCGGCGGCCATGCCGTCACGCGTTCGGGGTCGGTCGACTGATTTCGACGCGAGCGGCATCCTCATCGGCGAACACCACGGCGTTGCTCAGTCTGAGACGCTCGGCCGGGCTTGCTTTCGATCGCTCGACCGATGGATGCAGCAGCTCCCGCAACGCCGTCGCCTTGTCGCCGCCAGTCACCAGCCAGAGCACCTGGCGCGCGCGGCGCAGGATCGGCACCGTCAGCGTCATTCGCCTGAAGCCCTGATACTCCACGGTGATCGCCACATCGCGGTCGCGCACGGCGAGCAGCGCGTCACCCGGCAGCAGCGAGGCGGTGTGGCCGTCGGCGCCGAGGCCGAGATGCACGAGATCGAGTACTGCGAGGTCGCCGCAGTACTCGCGCAGCGCCGATTCGTAGTCGCGTGCCGCCGCGTCGAGGTCGGGATCCTCCACCGGCATCGCGTGCAGATTCAGCGCGGGAAGCTGGCTGAACACGTCGGCGAGCCCATGCAGGTTGCGGTGCGTGCTGCGGCTCGCGACGACGCGCTCGTCGACCTGGAACACGTGCAACTGCGCCCAGGACACCGGCAGCGTCGCCAGCACTTCGAACATGTGTGTCGGCGTCGAGCCGCCGCTCAGCGCCAGCGTGCAGCGGCCGCGTTCGCGGATGCAGCGCTCGATCTGCTGCGCCAGCCAGTCGGCCGCGCCCGCGGCGGCGGTTGTCGCGTCCGGCGTCACGATCAACTGCATGCGTCGTTTCCGAGGCTGCCTGGTTCGTGCCAGCCGCCGATCCCGGCGGTGAGGCGCTGGGCCGCTTCCGGCCCCCAGCTGCCGGGCGCATACGGCAGCACCGCGCCGGACCGCACCAGCAGATCGTCGACGATGCGCCAGGCCTCCTCGACGCTGTCCTGGCGCGCAAACAACGTGGAATCGCCGCGCATCGCGTCGCCGATCAGCCGCTCGTAGGCGGTCTGCTCGGCGCTGCTGGAGTTGCACACCGACAGCTCGACCGGCCCGCCGATCATCGCTTCGCCGGCCGTCTTGGCGCGCGCCCCCAGTCCGATCGAGACCCGATCCGGCCCGAGCCGGAAGCGCAGGTAATTCGCATACGCGGGGATCGGCTCGTCGAACAGGCGTTGCGGTGGCCGCTTGAAGCTGACCAGCACTTCCGTCGCTGTGAGCGCGAGCGATTTGCCGGCGCGGATGAAGAAAGGCACATCGGCCCAGCGCCATGAGTCCACCAGCAGGCGCAGCGCGACGTAGGTCTCGATGTCTGAATGCGGATCCACGCCCGGTTCGCTGCGATAGCCTGCGTACTGCCCGCGGACGATCGACGTGCGCAGCGGGGAGCGGATCGCCCGCAGCACTTTCACCTTCTCGTCGCGCTGTGCCTCGCTGCCCATGCCCACCGGCGGTTCCATCGTCAGGATCGACACCACCTGCAGCAGGTGGTTCTGCACCACGTCGCGCACCGCGCCGAGTTCCTCATAGAGCCGGCCACGCCCTTCGATGCCGAAGCGTTCCGCCATCGTGATCTGCACGCTGGAGATGAAATTGCGGTTCCACACCGGCTCCAGGAACGCGTTGGCGAAGCGGAAGTACAGCAGGTTCTGCACGGCTTCCTTGCCGAGGAAGTGATCGATCCGGAACAGCGCGCGTTCGTCGAAAACCCGGCGCAGCTCGTGGTTCAGCGTGCGCGCCGACGCGAGGTCGCGGCCGAGCGGCTTTTCGATGATCACGCGCGCCCCGCTGGCGCAGCCGGATGCGCCCAGCCCCTGCACCACGGTCGGAAAGAGACTGGGAGGAATGGCCAGGTAGTGCAGCGGCCGCGTGGACTCGCCAAGTGTCGTGCGCAATCGCGCGAAGGTGTCGGGCGCGCGATAGTCGCCCTCGACGTGCCGCAGCAGCGTCGTGAGCTTCGCGAGCGCGTCCGGGTCTGCGCCTCCGCCATGCGCCGCGAGGCTCGCGGCGATGCGCTCGCGCAGCGATTCCACCGAACCCTCCCGGGCAACACCGATCACGGGCACGTCGAGCACGCCACGGCGCACCATGTTCTGCAGTGCCGGAAAGATCTTGCGGAACGCGAGATCGCCGGTGATGCCGAAGATCACCAGCGCGTCGGAGCGCGGTCGGTCGCCGTTGGCTTGGGGCATCGGCCGATTCTGCGCCAGATCGCGGCGTGCCGAGCGTGATCCGTAACCCCGCCTGCCGGCGCGGTGTAGGACGATGCTGATTGCGCATCACCGTGCGGTAGCGGCCTAATGCTTTTTATGGTCAAAGCCAGGCCCGCTCTCCGCGAACGTGCCCGGATGCGCGAGTTCGCCCTTGCGCGCTGGGACAACGAAGGTGGTGCGACGGCGCATGAACTGCACGCAGGCTCATCCGCCCGCGAATCCAAACGCGATGCGCTTCGGATGACACAGGGGGAGATGGTGCAGTTGCGCTCGCGGGTGATTGCGCTCGAGAACCTGCTGATCAGCGTGCTCGCGCAAGGCACCGAGCGCCAGCTCCGGATCGCTCACGACAGCGCGGTCAAGGTCGCGCCACGTCCCGGCTCCACCCAGCATCGACTGACGCGACACGCCGCAAACCAGATGACGCGCATGGTCCGGCGCGCCTCCGACAGGCGGGCCGGACCCCGGCGCTGATCCGACGGTGCCTCCTACTTGGGCGCTGGTGCCGTTCCCCCGCGCTTGGCGCGCTCGGCGCCGATCTGCTGCATCGTGGCACCAAGCTGCGGGCCCGGGGCCTTCTGCAGTTCGATGAACGGCGAGGGCGCAGGCGTCGCCCAGATCTTCCAGGTCGGCTCCCCTGCCGGGATCGTATCGACCCAGCGGGTTTCTCCCTTGGCGCAGGTCTGGATCGTCTTGAAGAAGATGACTGTGCCGGCGGCATCGGGCATGCGCGCCAGCATCGTGAACAGACCGAGGCGATCGGTCGCGAGGCTGCCCCCCGACCAGGCGATCTCATCGACGACCTCGGTGATCTTCGCACCGCCTTCGCCCCCGATCGGCGCGGGTAGCTTGCGTTTGGTGACCCGGGTGGTCCAGCCAGGCTTGTCCTCGGGAACCACGATCATGATGCCGTCGGGGATCTTCACGCGTACCGAGGTCGTCGGTGAGTCACCGCAGCCGTGCGGCACGGCGAGCGTCACCCATTCCTGGTAGCCCGCATACGCAGTCCATTTCTGCAGCACGACGTGCGCGGACGCCAGCGGCGCCGACAGTATGAGCGCCGCGGCGCCAATGGCCAGGCTCAGCTCTTTGCTCTTCATCGAGACTCCCCTTGTGTTGTTCACGATCGAATCAGATGTCCGCGGCGCGCAATCTCAGCGCGTTGCCGATCACCGATACTGACGACAGGCTCATCGCGAGCGCTGCAATGATTGGGCTCAGCAGCCACCCTGTGAACGGATAGAGCACGCCGGCGGCGAGCGGGATGCCGAGCGCGTTGTATCCAAACGCAAAGAACAGGTTCTGGTGGATGTTGCGAACCGTCGCCCGCGACAGGCGGCGCGCACGCATCAGGCCTGTCAGGTCGCCCTTGATCAGCGTGACCGGGGCGCTCTCCATCGCAATGTCGGTGCCATTGCCCATCGCGATGCCGACGTCGGCGCGCGCGAGCGCCGGGGCGTCGTTGATGCCGTCGCCCGCCATCGCGACCCGCCGGCCTTCCTTCTGCAGGCGCTCGATCACCGCCACCTTGTCCGCCGGACGCACGTCGGCGATCACTTCGTCGATGGCGAGCCGCCGCGCGATGGCGTGGGCGGTGGTCGCGTTGTCGCCGGTCAGCATCACGATCCGCAGGCCGTCAGCCCTCAAGGCCTCCAGCGCAGCGGCGCTTTCAGGTTTCAGCGGGTCGCCGACCGCGATCCATGCTGCGAGGCGGCCATCGACCGCCAGGTACATCACCGTGTGACCCTGGCCGCGGGCTTGCTCGACCGCCTCCGCCACCGGCTCGATGGCGACCGCGCGCGAAGCCATCAGGGCGGCATTGCCCAGCGCGAGATCGCGCCCGCCGTGGTGCCCGGTGACGCCCTGGCCGGTGACGGACTGGAAATCCTCGATTGACGCCGGAGCGACACCCCGGGCTTGCGCGCCGGTGACTATCGCGCGGGCAATCGGGTGTTCGCTCGAGCGCTCGAGGCCGGCTGCGAGCGCCAGGCCCTCGCGTTCGTCGACGCCCGCGACCGCGGCGAACTGCTCGAGCGCCGGGCGACCAAGCGTGACAGTGCCGGTCTTGTCGACCACCAGGACGTCGACATCCCGCAACTGCTCGATCGCCGTCGCATCGCGGAACAGGATGCCGAGCTGCGCGCCGCGTCCGCTCGCGACCATGATCGAGATCGGCGTCGCGAGCCCGAGCGCGCAGGGACAGGCAATGATCAGCACCGCGACCGCACTGACCAGCGCAAACGCGAGCTGGGGCGACGGCCCGAACGCATACCATGCGGCGAAAGCGCCGATCGCGATCACGATCACCGTGGGCACGAACCACGCCGAGACGCGGTCCGCGAGACGCTGCAATGGCGCGCGCGAGCGCTGCGCCTGGGCGACCAGCGCGACGATCTGCGCCAGCAGGCTCTCGGCGCCGACGCGCTCGGCACGTACGACGAGCGCCCCGGTCTGGTTGATCGTCGCACCGACGACGCGATCGCCGGGACCCTTGTCGACCGGGAGTGGCTCGCCCGTCAGCATCGCCTCGTCGATGGTTGTGCGCCCCTCGAGAATCAGCCCGTCGACCGGTAGCTTCTCGCCCGGGCGCACGCGCAAGCTGTCGCCGGCGACAATGGCCTCGATCGGCACCTCCTCGTCGACACCGTCGGCTCGAATCCGGCGCGCCGTTTTTGCCGCCAGGCCGAGCAATTGCCGAATCGCGGCGCTGGTGCGACCGCGCGCGGTCAGCTCGAGCCATTCGCCGAGCAGCACCAGGGCCACGATCGCCGCCGCCACCTCGAAGTAGACGCCGACGCGGCCGTGTTCGTCGCGCATCTGCGGCGGGAAGGCCTCGGGCATCAGTGTCGCAAACACGCTGAAGCCGAACGCGACAATCACGCCGAGGCCGATCAGCGTGTACATGTTCGGCGAGCGGCTACGTACGCCCTGCCAGCCGCGGCGGTAGTAGTCCGCGGCGAGCCACAGCACGACCGGAGCCGAGAGCAGCATTTCGACACGCTGCAGCCACTGGCCGGTCTCGTGCGAGAGGCTCATGCCCAGCAAGTGGGGCACCATCGCGATCGCGATGACCGGCAGTGCGAGCGCCAGGGAGACCCAGAACTTGCGCGCGACCGCCTGTCGCTCGCTGTCGTCGTGCCCGAGCGTCGGTGCCTCGGGCTCGAGTGCCATGCCGCAGATCGGGCAGCTGCCGGGCCCCGCCTGGCGGATCTGCGGGTGCATCGGACAGGTGTAGATCGTTCCGGCGGGGGCCGGCTTCGCTGGCGGGGGGCTCGCGGTGGTTTCGCGGGGAGCGAGGTAGCGCGCTGGATCGGCGATGAACTTGGTCCGGCAGCCGGCGGAGCAGAAGTAGAAGGGCTTGTCGTCGTGCGTCGCCGTGTGCTTCGACTCGGGCGTCACCTTCATGCCGCAGACCGGATCGCGCAGGCCTGCTGTGGCGACGGTGGCGCCGGGCGCGGCGGGTTGGGCGTGAGCCGGGTCGTTCGGTTTCATGATGGCTTGCCGGTCGTTAGTGGTGTCGGCTTCCAGTCTGCGCTATTCGAGGCGCCGGCAGCCTTCGCGAGTCGGAACTCCGCAACCAAGGCAAAGATCGCGGGGATCACGATCAGCGTGAGCACCGTGGCGGAAACCATTCCGCCCACCATCGGCGCCGCTATTCGCCGCATGATTTCGGATCCGGTGCCGTTGCTCCACATGATCGGCAGCAGGCCGGCCATGATCGCCACCACCGTCATCATCTTCGGGCGCACGCGCAGCACGGCGCCCTCCAGCACGGCTTCCCGCAGGTCCTCGCGCGTCAGCGCCCTGCCCGCCAGCTGCGCGCGGGCACGATGATCTTCGACCGCCTTGTTCAGGTAGATGAGCATCACTACGCCGGTCTCCGCTGCGACACCGACCAGGGCGATGAAGCCGACCGCGACGGCGACACTCAGGTTGTAGTCGAGCAAGTACAGGAGCCAGACGCCGCCGACGAGTGCGAACGGCACCGACAGCAGTACGATCAGCGTTTCTCCGATGCGGTTGAAGTTCAGGTACAGGAGCAGGAAGACGATCAGCAGCGTCAGCGGGATCACCACCTTCAACTTCTGGATCGCGCGTTGCATGTACTCGAACTGGCCGCTCCAGGTCAGGTAGTAGCCCGGTTGGAGCTTGACCTGCTCCCGCACGACGCGCTGCGCCTCGGCGACATAGCCGCCGATGTCGCGTCCGCGGATGTCGACGAATACGTAGACCGACAGCAGCGCATTTTCGGTGCGGATCGCGGGGGGGCCCTTGCGAACCACCAGCCTGGCGAGCTGGCCGAGCGGCACCATGCCGCCATCCATTACCGGCACCAGCACGTTACGCGCAATGCTGTCCGGATCGGAGCGCAGTTCCCGCGGATAACGAACGCCGACGCCAAAGCGCTCCCGGCCCTCGACAGTCGTGGTCACCATGTCGCCGCCGAGGGCGGTGGCGATCACTTCCTGCACGTCGCCCACGGCGATGCCGTAGCGGGCGAGCGCCAGGGAGTCCGGCTCGATGTCGAGGTAATACCCGCCAGTGATCCGCTCGGCATAGGCACTGGTCGTGCCCGGTACGGTCTTGACCACCCGTTCGATGTCCTTCGCGACGCGCTCCATTTCTGCGAGATCAGTGCCGAAGACCTTGATGCCGATGGGCGTGCGGATCCCGGTCGAGAGCATGTCGGTGCGAGCCTTGATCGGCATGGTCCAGGCATTGCTGACGCCCGGGATCTGCATCGCCTGGTCCATCTCGGCAATCAGCTTGTCCATCGTCATGCCGGGCCGCCACTGCTCCTCAGGCTTCAGATTGATGACGGTCTCGGCCATTTCGAGCGGCGCCGGGTCGGTGGCGCTGTTGGCGCGGCCCGCCTTGCCGAAGACAGACTCCACCTCCGGGAAGGTCTTCAGGATCCGGTCCTGGGTCTGCAGCAACTCGGCCGCCTTGGTCACCGAAATGCTCGGCAGGGTCGACGGCATGTAGAGGAGCGTGCCTTCGTTCAGCAGCGGCATGAACTCGCTGCCGAGCCGCATGGCCGGATACGCGCTCACCGCGAGCACGATGGCAGCGAGCGCGATGGTCAGCTTTTTCCAGCGCATGACCCAGGCAATGATCGGGTGATAGACCCAGATGAGCGCACGCACGATCGGGTTCTTCATCTCCGATGGGATCCTGCCGCGGATGAACAGCAGCATCAGGACCGGCACCAGCGTAATCGAGAGCAGTGCCGCACCGGCCATCGAGAAGGTCTTGGTGAAAGCGAGCGGCTGGAACATCCGCCCTTCCTGCGCCTCGAGCGTGAACACCGGCAGGAACGACACCGTGATGATCAGCAGGCTGAAGAACAGCGGCGGACCGACCTCCCGGCAGGAGGCGATGATCGCGTCGAGTCGGGAGTCCTCCGGCTTCAGGTGCTCGAGGTGCTTGTGCGCATTTTCGATCATGACGATCGCGGCATCGACCATCGCTCCGATCGCGATGGCGATGCCGCCGAGGCTCATGATGTTCGAGTTCAGCCCGAGCGCCCCCATGGCGATGAATGCGATCAGCAGGCCCACCGGCAGCATGATGATGGCGACGAGCGCACTGCGCGCATGCAGCAGGAACACGATGCAGACGACCGCGACGATGATGCTCTCCTCGATCAGCGTGCGGCGCAGGTTGTCGATGGCGCGGTGAATGAGGTCCGATCGGTCATAGACCGCCTGCAGGCTGACGCCCGTCGGCAGGCCGGTTGCGATCTCGCCGATCTTGAGCTTCAGGTTGTGGATCACGTCGAGCGCGTTCTGTCCGTAGCGCGCCACCACGATCCCCGCGACCACTTCGCCGTTGCCGTCCAGTTCCGCGATGCCGCGCCGCTCGTCCGGCACCAGTTCCACGCGGGCGATGTCGCGCACGAACACGGGCGTACCCCCGGCCGACTTGATGACCAGCCCCTCGAGGTCGGCGGTGCCCTTCAGGTAGCCGCGTCCGCGGATCATGTACTCGGTCTCCGCCATCTCGACGACGCGTCCGCCGACGTCCTGGTTGCTCATGCGGATGACATCGCCCACCTGCCGCAGCGGGATGCCATAGGCCTGCAGCTTCTGCGGATCGACCGTGACCTGGTACGTCTTGACGAAGCCACCGACGCTCGCAACCTCCGCCACGCCCTGGGCCTTGGTGAGCTGATAGCGGACGAACCAGTCCTGGATCGAGCGCAGTTCCGCCAGCGAACGTTGCGCACCCTGGACGACGTACTGGTAGACCCAGCCGACGCCAGTGGCATCCGGCCCGAGGGAGGGCGTGACGCCGCGCGGCAGGCGGCTCGAGGCGAAGTTGAGGTACTCGAGCACGCGTGAACGCGCCCAGTAGATGTCCGTGCCGTCCTCGAAGATCACGTAGACGAACGAGACGCCGAAGTTCGAGAACCCGCGCACCACCTTGGAACGCGGCACGCTCAACATGGCGGTGGTCAGCGGATAGGTCACCTGGTCCTCGACCACCTGCGGGCCCTGGCCGGGATACTCGGTGTAGACGATGACCTGGACGTCGGACAGATCCGGCAGCGCATCGATGGGCGTATGGATAACCGCATAGACGCCGGCCGCGACGATGCAGCCCGTCGTCAGCAGCACGAGAAAGACGTGCCGCAGCGACCATTCGATGATGCGAGCGAGCATGTCAGTGCCCGGCGTGCCCGCTGGCCGCCGGACCGCCCAGGGTTCCCAGTGCCGCCTTGAGGTTGCTCTCGGCGTCGATCAGGAAGTTGCCTTCGACCACGACCCGTTCGCCAGCGGACAAGCCCTTGAGCACCTCGACGTAACCGTCGCCACGCGCACCGAGTTCGATCTCACGCGGCTCAAAGGCGCCGCCGCCAAGTTCGATCAGTGCCACGCGACGCGTGCCCGAATCCAGCACTGCAGATTCGGGGATCGACACGGCGGCCACTGTTGCACCGGCGACGATCTCGACGGTGCCGTAGAGCGCCGGCTTCAGGAGTCCCGCCTCGTTCGGCAGTTCGATGCGGATCCGCGCGGTGCGTGTCTCCGGCTGGACGGTCGGATAGACGAAAGTCACCTTGCCGGTAAACTTGCGCCCCGGGTACGCCGCCAGCGACACCACCGCCGTCTGCCCGGAGCGAACGAATTCGAGGTCCTGCTCGAACACGCTGGCCACGATCCACACACCGGAGAGGTCCGCGATCTGGAAGAGCGGCTCGCCGGGCATGAACCGCATGCCGGCGCGTGCCGCCTTCTCGATTACCACGCCGTCGGCCGGCGAGCGCAGCATGAGTGAACGACGGGTGTCCTTGCCTGTGGTGAGGTCGGCGAGGTCGGCATCGGCGATGCCCCAGTTGCGCAGACGTTGCAGGCTGCCTTCCACGAGTGACTGCATGTTCGCCCGTGAGTCTGGTGGCGCATCACCCATCGACTGCAGGGTCCGCGTCGCAACCCGATACTCCTCCTGCGCTGTAACCAGCTCCGGGCTGTAGAAGGCGAGCAGCGGCTGGCCGCGGCGGACCGTGGCGCCAGTGGTGTTCACGATCAGCGTGGTGATCCAGCCCTCGAACTTGGGGCTCACGGTGTAAAGGCCGCGCTCGCTGGCCTCGATCGTGCCGACGGCGCGAATGGTGCGTGACATCGGACGAGGGCCCGCGGTCGCCGTGCGCACGCCAAGTGTCTGCAGTCGGTCGGGGCTGATGTTCACCTGCAGCCGCGCCGGCGCCTCGCCTTCGTAAACGGGAATGTAGTCCATGCCCATGGAGTCTTTCTTCGGCACGGGCGACGTGTCATTCAACCCCATCGGATGGCGGTAATAGAGGATTCGACGCGTTTTCGCGGCGGTCTTGAGGCCGGTGGAAGGGGCGCTGGCCCCGCCGGGACCGGTGGCGAAAGGCAGCTCGTCGCCGCGAGACCCCGTCGCGTGTCCCCACCAGTAGCCGCCGCCGAGAGCAACGCTTGTCACGAGCGCGAGGGTGATGATCTGGTTTCGGTTCACGACTGGCTCCGCCGGCGATGTCCTGTTTGACTACCGTTCGCTGCGC
The DNA here is from genome assembly GCA_031431655.1 of Gammaproteobacteria bacterium. Lineage (GTDB taxonomy): Bacteria > Pseudomonadota > Gammaproteobacteria > Steroidobacterales > Steroidobacteraceae > UBA964. Next base: position 11,909 of record JANPDV010000429.1, read on the forward strand.
CCGACCAGCAGGTCGATCTCGGCGACAGCCCTATTGTGCTGGGCGATGGCCTCGGCCATGTCCCTGGACGTCTCGAACTCACGCAACTGGGCCTGGCGAAGCGTGAGGAAGTCGACGCGGCCGACGCGATAGGCCGCCAGCGCGGAGGCCACCGCCGCGTGCACCTGCGGTAACAGCGTGCTCCGATACAGCGCCACGCTCTGCCGCGACTGCGTCGCGATCGCCAGCTGTGCGTCGAGCGCAGTTCGCGTCTCGAGTTGCTGCGCCGTGAGCATGTTCTGCGCCTGGCTGCGCATGGCGCGGGCCTCCGCGACCTGCGGCTCGAGGCGGCTTCTTCGCCAGATCGGCAGGTTCACTCCGACCGTAATGCTCACCATCGGGTCACGCGGCATGCCATCCAGTGCCCGGTCGCGCTGGCCGTACTGCAGTCGCAGGTCGAAGTCGGGGTAGTACTCGCGCTGCGCAAGATCGACGGCTCGCGCGCTGCGCTCCACCAGCGTCTCCAATGCCTGAAGCTGCGGCCGGTTCGCGATGTCGACCTGGGCGGGATCGATGGCAGTGACAGGACCCGCGGCCAGTTGCGGTGCAGCGACGCGGATCGGCGGCGTCGGTTCAGTGCGCCCGAGAAGGCCCCGCAGTTCGCTCTGCAGGACCGTGTGCTCGCGCGTCAGTTGCAATTGCTCTACCTTGAGTCGCTCGAGTTCGGTTTGCGCGTCGAGCACGTCGATCTGCGCCGCCTGCCCCACGTCGTAGCGCGAACGGGCGATCGGCACGAGCTGCTCGAGCGCCGTGCGCGTGCGCGCTGCGATTCGCTGCAGTTCGGTATTCAGGACCAGATCCTCGAATGCGAACCGGACGTCGCGCACGAGCTTGTTGCCGGCTTCGCGCACCGCCAGGTCGAGGCCGTGGGCATCCGCCTTCGCCACCGCGCGACGCAGGTCGCGCTTGCCGGGGAATGGCAGCTTCTGGCTGAGGCCGAGCATCTTCATGGTCATGTCTTCGCGACGCAGGCTCAGCGGGTCGAGCGGCGCGTTGATCACGCCGATCTCCAGCATCGGGTCCTGCAGCGCGCCGGACGGCGCGATGCGCTGCTGCGCGGCATCGCGTTCGCTGCGCGCGGCGGCCAAGCCGGGATTATTGGCCAGGGCCTCGACGAGCAGGGCCGCCAGCTGCGGATCGGCCGCGGGAAGCGGCTCGGCCGCGCGACTCAGGGGTGCAGCTGACGCCAGCACCAGGCACAGCGCGAAGCGCGCCGTGAGGCGTGGCAGCGTGCATGCTTCGGTCCTCACGCAAGTCTCCTCGTCGGCGCCATTCGTGAAACACTCGCTGGTTGCGTGCCAACATAGTGATCGCCGTGGACCCTGTAACTGTCAAGGGAATTTGCGGCACACGAATAGCGCGGGATTACGTCGCGCTCGCGTTGGACGCCCGTACGTTACGCAGCATTTCTCCGGCAGCCAGCCGGCTCATACTGCCGGTCGTGGTCCGGCAGCGCGGATGGAACTGCTCCGTGAAGGAACGGCGGCGACCTGCGGCGCGCATGCGTCGCTCCTGCCGTCTGCGGTGTCGCGATGCCCGATCACACGGGCCCTACTTGGCCGCCGCCGCGGCCATCGCGCGATGCTCGGCTGCCAGTTGCCGATTGGCCTCGGCCGCCTCCTTGTAGCTCTTCACGAGTCGCTCGCAATGCGCACTCATCGCCGCGCCACTCATGCCCTTCTGGGCGCCGAACGCCTTGTAGGCGCGCCCCATGGAGTCATGGGCCTTCGCCTTCCGTTCAAGTTCTGCCGATTCCCTCTCGTAGGCCGCGGCAATCGCTTCATGGTCTGCGGAAGTCGTTGCGGCAGTGATCCGCGCGGCGGTCACGGGCGATTCGTTCGCCGCCCATGTGCTACCGGAAAACATCAACGCTACGACACCTGTAGACAATATCGTGGCCAATTTCTTCATCTGCAATCCTCCTCAAGTCCAGCGATCAGAACGGCATCGGCTGCGCTCTCCGAGCGCCCCGTGCCTGACGGTGCAAGCAGCTCGACGCGCCACAACGCCCCCTCATGCTCGGACCAAGAGGTCTCGAAAGTATCGCGAGCCTGCGAATCTACGTACAAGCCGAAGAGAGCCGTCGAGCCGACCGGGCAGCCTCCGCGTGATGGACCCGATTCGGATGCCGGCAGCGGGGAACGCGCTAGACCGAGGACGAGCGCGACGGCGACGCGATGATCGGCAACTCAAAGTAAAACGACGCGCCGTGCCCGGGTTGGCTTTCGACGGCGACACTTCTGCCGTGCAATTCAAGAATGCTCCTGACGATGGCGAGTCCGAGGCCCGACTGACCCGAGTTCGTCGATCGACCCCGGTCGCCGCGGTAGAAACGATCGAAAACCCGCTTGGCTTCTTCGCAGGTCAGGCCGGGGCCCGTGTCCGTCACGGAGATGCGGATCCGCTCGCCCTGCGGTTCGGATCGAACGGTCACGCGTCCACCGGCCGGCGTGTGACGCAGCGCGTTGTCGATCAGGTTGTCCAGCACGCGCTCCAACAGCGCGATGTCGCCGCTGACCATGGTCGCCTCCGCGATCGCGTCGACCTGCAGACCTACGCTTCGGTCGCGCGCCGCCAGCGCGAATTTCTGCACGACATCCTGCAACAGTTCGCCGATCGGGAAGGTCTCGGGATGAAACGCGACTTCGCCGGCCTCGAGTTTGGCCGCCTCCAGCAACTGCTCGATGAGCCGGCCGATGCGCCGGCTCTGGCGGGTAGCAACGTCCAGGCACTCGGTGCGCTCCTCCGGGGTAAGCCCGGACTCTTTCATCTGCAGCGTCTCGAGGTGCATCAGCAGTGCGGTCAACGGTGTGCGCAGGTCGTGCGAGACGTTTGCAAGCAGATCGCGACGCATCAGGTCGGTCGACTCCAGCGCATTCATCTGCAGCTCGATACGCGCAGAGAGGTCACCGAACAGTGCCTCTAATCGGTCGACTTCGTCGCCGCCCGGTGGGGCGCCCGGCTCCTGGGGCACCGGTGTTGCGATGCCATGTGCGTCGCGGAAGCGCCGGATTGCATCCTCCAGGACGCCGAGTCGCCGTGTGAGAAGTCGAAGAAACAACAGGCTCAAGGCAATCGACAGCCCGGCCGCGGTCAGGATGACGCCGACCCCCTCTCCCACTGCATATATCGCTCTCAGGCGTGCCGCACCTGGCAGGTGTTCCTCACGGCCCAGGACGAGGTAGAGAAAGTCGCCTGGACAGTCGGCCACGCGAAACGGAGCAGCTGAAAAGACAACCTGACGTTCGATGTCGCGTGGATCGTCTGCCATGATCGGCGCGGCGTGCCCCGCAAGGAACTCGTGCACCGGACGCAGCGCGACTCGCGAGCGACGCCACTGCGCCTCAGGCACCGAGGACGCAATGATTGCGCCGCGGCGGTCCAGCAGGTAAATGTCCACTTCCGGATTTGCGGCCGCGAGCTTCCCGATGCCACGATGCAGGGTCTTGGCGTTCAGCGGCGCATCCGTCAACAGGAAATTCGATGCCACGTATCGCTGCGCGAGTTCGCGATTGACGGTCTGGTCGAACTCCCGATGGTAAAGACGGTGCGACACCTGCATCACGAAAAGGAGTGCACCGCTCATGACGACGCCGAACACAATGAAGATCAGCAGCAACCGGCCAAACAGGGTGCGAGGCAGCATCATTCCGTGACGATTCAATCCGTCGTGAATTTGTAACCGACGCCCCAGGCGGTCAGCAGGAATCGCGGCTTTCCCGGGTTCGACTCGATCTTGGCGCGCAGGCGGTTGATGTGGCAGTTGACCGCGTGTTCGTAGCCTGCGTGACTGTAGCCCCAGACGGCGTCGAGCAGTTGAGCGCGCGTGTAGACCCGACCCGGATTCTCGGCAAAGTAGCGCAACAGATCGAATTCTCTGTGCGTCAACACAATCGGCCGACCGTGCAGGAGGACCTCGCGCGTCGCTGGGTCGATCCGCAGTCCGCCCGCCACGTCGATAGCGAGCTCGGGCGTCATGCGTGGCGTCGCCAACGCGTCCATGCGACGGAAAATAGCCTTCATGCGCGCCAGCAGCTCCTGGACGCCGAAGGGCTTCGTCAGGTAGTCGTCCGCGCCCGTCTCGAGGCCGAGTACCTTGTCGATCTCGCTCGCGCGAGCCGTGAGCATGAGCACTGGCATGTACTGCTGGCGCGCGCGCAGGCGCCGACAGACTTCGAGGCCGTCGATGCCGGGCAGCATCACATCCAGCAGCACGAGATCGAACTCCTCGGTGGCTGCCGCCTCGAGCGCGCTTTCACCGTTCGGCGCGATGCGGACCTCGCAACCGATGTCCTCGACGTGGCGCTTGATGACGCGGGCGAGGTCGCTTTCATCCTCCACCACCAGCACCCGACGTTTCACGGTCTTGGCCGGCGAGCCGGTCCCGCGGCTCACGAGCCGCCCGTCCACCGGTGCGCGGAGACTTCGTGATTCAATGATCACGAGCACCCTCGTCGCGCTGCACATGCACATGGCCGCCTTCGCCCGCAGCCGCGGTTACCGCATGACTCCGAGGCGCTCGCGCCGGCGCCACGATCGGGCGGATTGCCTGATGGTGGCGCATCATCGTGGGCGCGACGCCGGAAGCGTCGGCTTCCGGGCCGATGGCCAGCCATGCCGTGACAGCGTCCAAAATGTGCCCCCAGCGTTGCGTCACGGGTCGCCTGCGTCTTTCGATAGTGCCGCGATGAAGAGCTCTCGCAGACTGAAGGCTCCCAGGTCGCCCACGACGTGGGATAGACGTCGTGAGGATGCTGCCGGGCCTGTCGACCATTTTGACTGCAAAGCGCCGCCCGGCGACAGGCCGACGCGGGTAATCTCAGCGACCGAAGCGGTAATCTTTGGCTCATCGGGCTGGTGCCACGAGTCCGGAGCGGGACATGTTTGGTGTCGCTGGCCTCGCTGGCCTCGCGGGCCTTCTCGTCATGGCGGCTGCGCTTTGCAGACTCACCCTGTACCGCGACGGTTCCCGTTGCTTCCTGATCTGGTCCAACAGCGAATGCGCGGGACGCAGATCACTTCGCAGATTGGCGTCGATGCGGCGTGCGGCGCGCCAATTGCTGCACGGCAACACGGCGTTCACGGCGCGGCGCCGTCGACGGCAAGTACGGCGCGGCGTACGATCGCGCCGTGAACTTCACCCGGCGCCGCAAACGACACCTGCTGCGAGGCATCGTCCCGCTGCTGGCGATCGTCTGGACTTCGTTGCCGATGCACAACTGCAGTGTCGTGCCGGCCGGTCAGGCCCAGGCGCTCGTCGCAGTGACTCCGGCCGGAGCGCTTTCCCCTGGCGCGACCCATGCGGCGCCGATGGAGCATTGCAGTCACCACTCCGCCGATTCTTCGCAGCCCGCGAAGGCGACGGTCTCGTGCAGCGACCTCGGTCGAGCGGGCCCGGACCTGCGGCCCGCATTCTGCGTCGACGTGGTCGTCGCCCGGTTCGGCTTCGATCCCGGCTGGCAGGATTTCGTGCTGCGCCCCGTCTCGCCGGTCAGGGGCGCCCGTCCGCTGGATGACGGTCACGGGCGCGTGCGGCCGCTGCATCTGCAGAAGTCCGTCCTTCTGATCTAGCCATTGTGCCGTTTGATCGCCGCCGCGCGAAGCGCGGGGGCGGTTGGGTG
>JANPDV010000430.1:0-12386 GCA_031431655.1 Gammaproteobacteria bacterium
CGGGTCTCTCCTCCGTGATCTGATAACTCGTTCTCGCACAACAAGTTTCACTCACTCAGAGACCCGATGCACTCTCCCTCTGTGAGAAATCCGGGCTAGGCCTCGAGGTTTCGTATCGCATGAAGCTGCTCTACACGCCGATCAAAGGCTACGTTCATACGGTCGAAGCGGTCATCAGCTACGCCGGCCTGCGCGAGCGTATCGAGCCCGTTCCTACCCGGCCGTTCGATGCGGATACGCCGCTGCCGGCCACCAATCCTCTGGGCAAGGTTCCCACCCTGCTGCTCGACAGCGGTGAGTACCTCGCCGGCGGTCCGGTGATCTACGAGTACCTGGACTCGCTGCACCGCCGTCGCCGTCTGTATCCGGCGAAGGGCCCACAACGCTGGACGACGCTGCGCCAGACGTGGATGGCCGACGGGCTGTTCGATACCTTCGTGCTGCTGATCATCGAGTCCTGGCTGCCGCGCGAGCAGCAGCGGCCGCAGTTCATCGCACGCTGCTGGGGCAAGGTCGTGTGCATCCTCGACCAGATCGAGCGTGACATCCCGGGTTACCAGCGACTGGATATCGGCCAGTTCCGGACAGTCGGCGCGTTGCAGTTCCTGAAGTTGAAGATGGCGTCGGTGGGCGCCGCCGGAGTCGGTCTCGATCCGGCGTACGATTTCACTGCGGGCCGCCCACTGCTGGCAGCATGGTTCCGCACTATGGCCCGCAAGAAACTGTTTCGGGAGCCGCTGGTGCCCCAGGCCTGAGACCGCGGTCCGCCTGCTGCATCCCCCGCCTGCTGCATCCCCCGCCTGCCGTATCCATAGATACCTCGAGGAGTTCTTCCATGCCGATTCCGCACCGTCGTATCCGCGGCAAGATCCACTACACCAGCGACAAGCCCGACCGCAAAGGCCAGGAGCGCGGTCGGGAGTACTTCACGATCACGGTCCATGGCGACGGCAGCAGTACGCTGCGCGCCTATACCGAGATCGACGATGCGCCCAACGTGATGCGCGACGTCACGTTGAGTCGCGGCCCGGACCACAAGCCTACCGACTGCTTCGTGCGCCTGTCGGTGGGCGACCGGATGATGGGTTCCAGCTGGTTTCAGTTCACGCCGACCGAGGCGATCTGCGAGGGCTTTACGGTCAACGAGGGGCGCATCTCCCAGCGCTTTGCGTTGCGTGAGCCGCTGGCGGGGTTCGGCACGCATCCAATCCAGGCCGATGCCTGGCTCACCCACATCGTCGACATCGCCAAGGGGCCGAGCCGCGGTGTGTACCCGAACGTGATGATGTGCTCGCTCGACCATCGCGGCGCAACCGGCCCGACGCTGCAGCCGCACCCCAATGGCGTCAAGCTGAACTTCGCCGGCCGCGAGACCATCACCGTGAAGGCGGGCACGTTCAAGGCACTGCATTTCGTTTATTCGGAAGCCGAGGACAGGAACGCGGAGACGCGCAACGAGCCGGGCAAGCACCCGCAGTACGACCTGTGGTGTACGGACGACGACGACCGTGTGTTCCTGCTGGCGTACGTCACGGGCTACATGATGACCCGCTATGAACTGACGGAGTACGAGCAGATCCCGGCACGCCCGTGACGGGAGTCTGCACGCAAGGCGGTCTGCGCCAGCGCGCCGGTTGGCCGGTGCTGCTGGTCTGCGCAGCGCTGGCTTCGCTCCTCGCGCTGGTTGCCAGTCCGGCATCGGCCGAAGTGGCGCTGCGCCGCTCCGCGATTGGCGATCCACAAACCCTGGACCCGCAGCGCTGGACGTACGGCCAGGACGGCAACCTGGCGCAGGATCTGTTCCAGGGCCTGACGGCGGTGGACGCCGGCGCCAACACCATTCCCGGGCAGGCGGAGTCGTGGCAGATCTCGCCCGATGGACGCACCTACACATTCAAGCTCCGTTCGGGGCTGATGTGGTCCGACGGCGTGCCGATCACCAGCGCAGACTTCCTCTGGTCGATGCGGCGGCTGTTCGATCCGCGCACCGCCGCGCCATCGGCCGCGTTGCTGTACGTGATCCGCAATTCACGCGAGGTCAACACCGGCAAGTTGCCGGTGGATCAGCTTGCGGTGAGCGCGCCGGATCCGCGCACCGTAGTGATCGAACTCACCCATCCAGCGCCTTACCTGCTCGAGATCCTGGTGCACCGCGGCTTTCCGGCGCCGCGGCACGTCATCGAGAAGTACGGTGATGAATGGACCCGGCCCGCGCGCTTCGTCAGCAACGGCGCGTTCGTGCTCGGTGAATGGCGGCCGGGCGCCTATGTGAAGCTGCTGCGCAATCCGCGCTTCCACGCCGCCGGCTCCGTGCGCCTCGACGCGATGTACCACATCCCGATCGAGGATCCCAAGGTGGCGCTGAATCGCTTTCGCGCCGGCGAACTCGATATCGCCGTATCGCTGCCATCCGAGCAGCTGGAGCAGTTGCGCAAGGAGTTCCCGAAGGAGCTGCACCTGGTGCAGCAGATCGGCATCGAGTACTACGCGTTCAACACGCGCCGGGCGCCGTTCAACGACGTGCGGCTGCGCCGGGCGTTGTCGATGGCCATCGATCGCGACGTCCTGACGCAGCGGATCCTGCGCGGCGGCGAACCTGCGGCATGGGGACTGGTGCCTCCCGGTGTTCGCAATTACCCGAAGCGCGGCGTGGCGGATTTTGCGTCGCGTGCTCCGAAGGCGCGGCTGGTGGAGGCGCGTCGCCTGCTCGCCGAGGTGGGCTACGGTCCGGGCAAGCCGTTGCGCATCCGGCTGCGCTACAACAATGCCGACACCCAGAAGAAGATCGCGCTGGCGGTGGCGGCAATGTGGCAGCCACTGGGCGTCCAGACCGAGTTGATCACCGCGGATCTGCGCACGCACCAGCAGGCGCTGGCACAGGGCGACTTCGACGTGGCCCGCGCCCAGTGGTACTCGGAGGACAGCGACGCTGCATCATTCCTCGGACTGCTGGACGGCCGTGCGGCCACGCTCAACGTGTCTGGCTATCGCAGCACAGCCTTCGATGCCGCCATCGACCGTGCCAACGATTCTGCCGCACTGGATCTGCGCGCCGCCGCAATGCTGGACGCGGAGACGCTGGCGATGCGCGAGCAGCCGATCGCACCGCTGTATGTCTATGTCAGCCGGCGCCTGATCTCGCAGCGCGTGCAGGGCTGGGTCGACAATGGCCGCGGCGTGCACGTGAACCGCTGGTTGACCGTGCGGCCGGCTGCGACCGACGCGACTCCTCTCAGGGGGACTCCACCAGCTCGATCAGTTCTCCCGCCGCGCCCTTGATCAGGCCGCTGCGCCGCTCCGAGTAAGGCAGGCCGGCGTGCTTTGCGGGCGGCGCGAGCCAAGCCAGGCCCGTTGCAGGAAAGGCCCGCGCCGCGAAGGTCACGATCGCCATGCCCGGCGGCAGATCGCCGCTGCGCTGCGGCCGGGGAATCGCGGCAGCAGGGTATTCGTCCAGCTCGATCAGGAAGCCCGTAGTGATCGGCACAAGCGCCAGCGGTGTCGGAAAGTCGGCAGGCAGCCCGTACGCGTTCTGCAGCACGTTGATCTTCGCCGGTGACGCCGCCGTGACCTCCATGCCGAGCGTGCCCGCATAGAACTCGCGTAGCGCGTTCATGGACGGACCGCCGAGCACGACGATGAACGTCCGGTCGACGAACGAGCGGGCCGGCGTCTTGACGAACTTCGAGCTGCCGTCGGCAGGAATGCGCGTGAAGTAGTTCAGTTCGCCCGCCGGGCCGATGGCCTGCATCGCGCGTATGGTCGGGCTGCCGCCGAGCGGACGGGGCGGGCCGATGATCCTGAAGGGCGAGCCCTTGGCGAGCTGCTCCGCGAGTGCGTCCGGATCCTCGACGAGAATCTCGTTCGAGTTCCAGCCGTGCGTCTTCATCGCCGCATAGCCTTCCGTGGTCGGGCTCTGCACCAGCCTGAGGTAGGTGTCGGCACCGCTCTGGGGCTGCATGACGATGAAGCGACGACCCTCCGCCAGCGGGGCGGCCCAGCTTCCGGCGAGTTCACGCGACACCAGGCCGCGCTCCACGACCTTGTAGCCCAGCCATTGCGAGTACGCCTGCTCCACGGCCGCAAGGTCCGGAACGGCGAGGGTGACGGCCAGAATCGCGGTCAGCATGGTCAGCTCCCTGTGCTAGGTTCTGTGATTATGATCGATCTCTTTTACTGGCCGACACCCAACGGACACAAGATCTCCATCATGCTGGAGGAAGTGGCGCTGCCCTATCGGCTGCGCCCGGTCAACATCCTCACGGGCGAGCAGTTCAAGCCCGCTTTCCTCAAGGTGAATCCGAACAACCGCATTCCGGCAATCATCGATCGCAAGGGGCCGGGCGGCCGGCCCTACACGCTGTTCGAGTCGGGCGCGATCCTGCAATACCTCGCCGAGAAGTCCGGTCGCCTGCTGCCCAAGGGCACGCGCGCGCGCTACGACGTGCTGCAGTGGCTCGCGTTCCAGGTCGCGAACGTCGGGCCCATGTTCGGCCAGTGCGGGCATTTCCTCGGCTATGCCCCGCGCAAGATTCCCTACGCGATCGACCGCTATCGCAATGAGACGCTGCGACTGTATGGCGTAATGGATCGGCGCCTGGCGAGTGAGCCTTACCTGGCTGGCGCCTATTCGATCGCCGACATAGCCACCTGGCCCTGGGTGCGGGTGCGCTGGCTGCACAAGATCGATCTCGCCGAGTTTCCGCATGTCCAGCGCTGGTACCAGGCGATCAAGGCGCGCCCGGCCGTGCAGCGTGGCGTGGCGCTGCTCCAGGACCGAATGAAGATCGGCAATCCGGACGCTGCGGCCCGCGAGGCGCTGTTCGGCAAGTCACAGCTGCGGCAGGGGCGCGCCAAGTGATCGGTGCCACGCGCGCTCGTGCTGGCCTGCGCGCGCGCGCGGCGTTGGCAGCAGCGGCGGCCGCAGTGGGTGCTGGCCTGCTCGCCTGCATCGCGCCGCTGGATGCCCAGGCAGCCCTGCGGGTGGTGCACCGGACTGGCACGGATGACGCTACGACAGTGGACCCGCACAAGGTCGGGTATCCGGGCGAGACCACCATCACCTCAGACCTGTTCGTGGGCCTCACGACGCTCGACGCAGCCGCCAGGGTCATTCCCGGTTGTGCGGAGAGCTGGAAGGTTTCGCCCGACGGCAAGACCTATACGTTTCGCCTGCGGCCGGGCCTCAAGTGGTCGAATGGCACTCCACTGACTGCGGCGGATTTTCACTATTCGCTCCGCCGGGCCCTGCTGCCGCAAACCGCGTACCCCTTTGCCGGCCGGCTGTTCGTGATCCGCGGCGCGCGTGCAGTGTCCAGTGGCAAGGCCCCGGCGGATGCGCTCGGCGTGCGGATCATCGACCCACGGACCCTCGAGATCGTCCTTGAGCACCCGGCGCCATACTTCCCCGAAGTACTCGCCAGCTTCGCCATGCCGGCGCCCCGCGCCCAGATCGAGCGCTTTGGCGACGCGTGGGTGCGCATCGAGACCTTCGTGACCAATGGACCGTTCACGCTGGCCGAGTGGCGGCCCAACGCGTACATCCGGCTGCGCCGCAATCCGCAGTTCTACGATGCGGCCAACGTACCGGCCGACGAAATCATGCACTACCCGGTTGCCCAGCCCATGACGGCGCTACGGCGTTACAAGGCGGGGGAGGTCGACTTCGTGCTGACTGTGCCACCGGACCAGGTCGACTGGGCGCGCAAGGAGTTCGGCAGCCAGTTGAAGATCGACCAGGGGCTGGGAGTCGAAGCGCTCGCGTTCAATGTTCGCAAGGGCGTCACCGCGGACCTGCGGGTGCGGCGCGCGCTGTCGATGGCAATCGACCGTGAAGCCCTGGCCCGCAATGTGCTGGGGGACGCGCGCCTCGCTGCGTTCACCTACGTCGCGCGCGGGGCCAGCAACTATCCGCAGGCTGTGCTGGCGGACTTCGCCGCGTGGCCGATGGCACGGCGGCGGACCGAAGCCAGGCGGCTGCTGGCGGAGGCCGGCTGGGGCCCCGGCAAGCCGCTACCCATTCGAATGAGTTTCCCGGCCAACGACATCAACCGGCGGATTGCCGTGGTGCTGGACGCGATGTGGCGCGGCGTCGGCGTCAAGGCCGGGTTGCAGGCCAAGGAGCAGCGGGCGCTGGTCGCCGACATCGCGCGTGGCGATTTCGACGCCGCTCGAGTGCTCTGGCTCGGCGGTCACAGCGATGCCATGGCGTTTCTCGAGCGGCTGGATGGGTCGGCGGCGGGCGGCACCATGAACCCGGCCGGCTACGTCAATCCGAAGTACGACGCGCTGCTGGCGCGCGCGCTGCAGCTGACCGAGGTGAATGCCCGGGCCGCGACGTTGCGCGAGGCCGAGGCGCTGGTCCTGGCGGACCAGCCGGTGGCGCCGATCTACTACTTCGTCGGGCGCCGCCTGGTTTCCCCGCGACTCAAAGGTTGGGAACACAACGCCCGCGGCATTCACCTGTCGCGATTCATGAGCGTTCCGGCGCGTTGAGCGACCCGGGTGCCGCTGACCACCGGACAAACCGGCAGCCCGGCGTGGCTGTTGCTTGTCTGCCTGATCGGTTATAAACCTCATCCATCATGGCGCCGGCGTGTGGCTGGCGCGGGTCGAGAACTTCGCTGGAAGGGAGCGGTTCATGAAAGTGATTGAGCACAAGCGTTCACGAGAAGTCGAATCGTGGTTGCGCAAGGAAGTGTCTGAGCAGAAGCGACGCTATCGCAAGATAGTCGTGGAGCAGGATGCCCTGACCCCCAAGCGTGACAAGTGGATCGCGGACTTCCTGCACCGCATCCAGACTCGCGGGGTGCACGTGCACTTCGACCAGATGCGCAAGGTTCGCCCGGAAGAGATTCCGGTGAAGCCGAAGCGCAAATTCCGCGTCGTATTCTGACGGAGGCTTGACCCATGGCACGTCCACATATCGAACCGTTCGTCGACCGCGACGTCCCGTTCAAGAAGATGACCCTGCCGGGATTCCCGAAGGGCATGCAGTACAAGATGCTCTCGCTCGACACCGACAATGGAGCCTGCTCCATGACAGTGATGTTCGAGCCCGGCTACAAGCAGCCGCCGGGCATGAGCTACAGCGAATACGAACTGTTCATCATGACGGGCTCCATCACCGTCGGTGACAAGACCTGGGGTCCTGGCAGTTACTTCTACTGTCCGGCCGGCGTATCGATCGAGGCGATGACGTCGCCCCGCGGCGCCACCGGTCTGCTGTTCTACAACTACGGCGAGCCGTCGTTCGTGGAGTCGGATTCGGACCATCCGCAGGCGGAGCGCAGCAAGTTCTCCGCGGTCAATTCCTACGACAACATGCAGTGGACTTCGACGAACTTCTTCCCGGCCACCGCTCCCGGGTGTCTCGTCAAGATCCTGCGGTTCGATCAGCGCACCCAGGGCTTCACGTTCCTGTACTGCATGACGCCGAACTTCTGGCAGGACAACATCAGCTATCACGACTGCATAGAGGAGGCGTACCACATCTGGGGCACGTCCTGGATGATGCAGTTCGGCGACCTGCCTACTGGCGGCTACTTCTATCGCCCGCCGTACATCAACCACGGTGCCTTCGCGTCCAGGCTGGGCATCCTGGCGATCGGCCGGACGGATACCCAGCTCTACAACCACTTCCACTTCAATCCGTGGACCAACGTCGAAGAGAACAAGGCGCGCGCGGCGAGCCGGATCCTTCACTGGAAGCCTGAGATGTACAAGTGGATCAACATGCACGGCCACAATCATCCGGTCGACTTCGAGCACGACCATGGGCATGCGCAGGGCGATACCGCGCATCACCACGGCGACGGCCAGGTCGAGCACAAACACAAGAAGAAGCGCCGGCGCGGCTGACGCTGTCCGGGGATACGCCCAGGGACTTGATGATCGAATGGGCTTTGAGCCCGGATTGCAGGGAGCCGACAAGGCTTCGAAGCAAAAGGGCCGCTTCCGCGGCCCTTTTTTTCGACGGCGCTGCGGCGCGCAGCCCGCCCGGCGACACCGCGGCTGTCAGGCGGCAACGTCCACGGCGCTTGCCATGTCGATGCCCGCGAGCTCGAAGCCGCGCCGGAAGTCACGAATGTGCTTGGTCATCCAGTTACGCGCTGCCTCGGCGTCGCGTGCCTCGATGGCGGCCAGCAGCCGCCGCTGGGCCGTCGCAATGCGCGCCCGCGCTTGCGGAACCCGGTCGATCATCAGGGTGAGCGAGCTGCGCAACAGGCGCAGCGCCGGTTCGTGCGCGAGTTGCAGCGCGCGGTTGCCAGTGGCCGCGCCGAGCGCACTGAAGAACTCCACGACCGCGTCGACGCCGAATGCGGGGGCGTGGACGCCGGACGACGTCGGCAGCGGTGCGGCGAAGCGACCGGCAGCCTGGTGCAGCGCGGCGAGCTGGTCCGCGGTGCGTCGGCGCGCCGCCGCCTCGGCCAGCTGCGGCTCCAGAACCAGCAGCGTTTCCCAGACCTCGGTAACCGTCACGGACTGCAGGGCCAGTGCGCTGCTGAGGCGATTCGCGAGTCCCGCCGTGCTGGGGCGCGACACCACCATGCGCTTGGTGCCCTTGCGGCGCGCCAACAGTCCCTCGGATTCCAGCTCGCGCAGGGCCTCACGAACGGTCGAGCGGTTGACGCCGAACTGCGCAGCGAGTTGCGTTTCGGTGGCGAGCGGTTCGCCTTCTCCGAACGAGCGGTCGGCGATCCTGCCGGCGATGGCCGCGGCGACGCGCCGATAGGCCGGAGCGTAATCCAGGGGCTCGAACGGTCCGGCGGCACGGACTGCATCGAGGGACATCAGCGGGCGCCCTCGAACAGCTCTCGACCGATCAGCATGCGGCGAATTTCCTGCGTGCCGGCGCCGATTTCGTAGAGCTTGGCGTCGCGCAACAGCCGTCCCACCGGATAGTCGTTGATGTAACCGTTGCCACCCAGCGTCTGAATCGCCTCCAGCGCCACTCGCGTGGCCCGCTCCGCGCTGTACAGAATGCAGCCGGCCGCGTCGCGACGGTTGACGCGGCCGGCGTCGCACGCCCGCGCCACGGCGTACACGTACGCACGGCAGGCGCTGAAGTCGGTGAACATGTCGGCTAGCTTGCCCTGCATCAACTCGAAGCGACCGATGGGCTCGCCGAACTGGCGACGCTCGCGGGCGTACGGCACCGCGGCGTCAAGTGCCGCGCCCATCAGCCCCAGCGGCCCTCCGGCCAGCACCACGCGCTCGAAGTCCAGGCCGCTCATCAGCACCCGCACGCCGCCATGCAGCTTGCCGAGCAGGTTCGCGGCGGGCACCTCACAGTCGCGGAACACCAGTTCTGAAGTGCTCGAGCCCCGCATGCCGAGCTTGTCCAGCTTGGGCGAGGCGCTGAAGCCGGCAAAACCGCGTTCGACGATGAACGCGCTGATGCCGCGCGGCCCGGCCTCGGGGTCCGTGCGCGCATAGACCACCAGCACGTCCGCATCGGGGCCATTGGTGATCCACATCTTGGTGCCATTCAGCAGGAAGTGGTCGCCGCGCGAATCCGCACGCAGCTGCATCGAAACGACGTCCGAGCCGGAGCCTGCTTCGGACATCGCCAGCGCGCCGACGTGTTCACCGGAGACCAGGCGCGGCAGGTAGCGGTCGCGCTGCTCGTCGCTGCCGTTGAGGCGCAGCTGGTTGATGCAGAGATTGGAGTGGGCGCCGTAGCTGAGACCGACACTGCCCGAGGCACGCGAGATTTCCTCCATCGCGACGACGTGGGCGAGATAGCCCAGGTCGGCACCGCCCCAGCGTTCCGGGACGGTGATGCCCAGCAGGCCCTGCGTGCCAAGTTCGGGCCAGAGGTCACGCGGGAACTCATTGCTGCGGTCGATCGCATCGGCGCGCGGTGCGATCCGGTCTGCCGCGAAGCGACGCACGGCGGAACGCAAGGCGTCGAGGTCCTCGCCCAGCGAGAGATCGGGACCGAACTCACAGACTGGATTCATGGCTTGTCTTCCGGCTGCGAACAATAGTACGATTGTCGGACAATTATTCACCGGAGGCAAGCTGCGTGACGGTTCTGGACAGTCGCCTGCGTTCCGATTCCGCCGAATTTCGCGCGCGGGCCGCGGCCATGGAGGCGCTGGTGGCCGACCTGCGCGTGCAGTGTCGCCGTGCTGCCGCCGGCGGGCCTGATGCAGCGATCGAGCGTCACCGCAGGCGCGGCAAGCTGCTCGTCCGGGAGCGCATCGATGCGCTGCTCGACCGGGGTGCGCCATTCCTGGAGTGCTCGCAGCTGGCAGCCAAGGACCTTTACGGGGACGAGGTACCCAGCGCCGGCATCGTCACCGGGGTTGGCCGGGTCGCGGGACGCGAAGTCGTCGTGGTCGCCAACGACGCCACCGTGAAGGGCGGCACCTACTATCCAATGACGGTCAAGAAGCACCTGCGCGCCCAGGAGATCGCAGCGCAGAACCGGCTCGCCTGCATTTACCTCGTCGACTCGGGCGGTGCCAACCTGCCAAACCAGGACGAGGTCTTTCCCGATCGCGACCACTTCGGCCGCATCTTCTTCAACCAGGCCAATCTGTCGGCGGCTGGCGTTGCACAAATCGCCGTCGTCATGGGCAGTTGCACAGCCGGTGGCGCGTATGTTCCGGCCATGTCGGATGAGTCGATCATCGTCCGCGGGCAGGGGACGATCTTTCTCGGCGGCCCGCCGCTGGTGAAGGCGGCGACCGGCGAGGTCGTGTCTGCCGAAGAGCTCGGCGGGGCTGAAGTTCACTCCCGGCACTCCGGCGTCACGGATCACCTCGCCGAGGACGATCGTCACGCGCTCGCGTTGGCGCGACAACTCGTCGGCCACCTGGCGCCGCCGCAGCGTGCTGCGCTTGCATTCCAGCCACCCGAGGCGCCGCGTTTCGATCCGGCGGACCTGGGGGGCGTAGTGCCGGTCGACGCGCGCACCCCCTACGATGTGCGTGAGGTCATCGCGCGGCTGGTCGACGGCAGTCGGTTCGACGAATTCAAGGCGCTGTACGGCGCGACGCTGGTCTGCGGGTTCGCGCATCTCGAGGGCATGCCCGTGGGCATCGTCGCGAACAATGGCGTGCTGTTCAGCGAGTCGGCGTTGAAAGGCGCCCACTTCGTGCAGCTGTGCTGCCAGCGTGGTGTGCCGCTGGTGTTCCTGCAGAACATTACCGGCTTCATGGTCGGGCGGCGGTATGAGGCGGGCGGCATTGCCAAGGACGGTGCGAAGCTGGTCACCGCTGTCGCGTGCGCTCGCGTGCCGAAGCTGACGGTCGTCATCGGCGGGTCGTTCGGTGCGGGCAACTACGGCATGTGCGGCCGGGCCTACTCGCCACGCTTCATGTGGATGTGGCCAAACGCCCGCATCGCCGTGATGGGGAGCGAACAGGCGGCCAGCGTGCTCGCGCAGGTGCGGCGCGATGGGCTGGAGGCCCGGGGCCACACCTGGAGCGCAGCAGACGAGGAAGCCTTCAAGGTGCCGATTCGCAGCCAGTACGAAAGCCAGGGGCATCCGTACTACGCCACGGCCCGGCTGTGGGACGACGGGATCATTGCGCCAGCCGACACGCGACGCGTGCTCGCGCTCGGACTGGCTGCGGCCCTCAATGCACCGATCGAGCCGACGACGTTCGGCGTTTTCAGGATGTAGGCGGTCATGTCCGATCTGATCACCGGGCTGTCGGCGTCGGGCGTTGCGCGGCTGACCCTCAATCGCGTGGCGCGTCACAACGCGTTCGACGATGCGCTGGTAGCCGCCATGAATGACGTGTTGGCGGCCTGGACCATTGATCCGCGCGTGCGCCTGCTGGTGCTCGACGCGAACGGGCCGAGCTTCAGCGCCGGTGCGGACCTGGACTGGATGCGGCGCATGGCGGACTACTCTGAAGCAGAGAATCTGCAGGACGCGCGGGCGCTGGCGCGGCTGCTGCAGCAGCTCGATGAGTTCCCGGCGCCCACGCTCGCACTGGTGCAGGGGTCAGCCTACGGCGGTGGCGTGGGCCTGGTGGCTGCCTGCGACATCGCGCTCGGCGTCGAGACGGCGCGGTTTGCGCTCACCGAAGTTCGCCTGGGCCTGGTGCCCGCGGTGATCTCACCGTATGTCATCGCGGCACTCGGCGCCCGGGCCTGTCGGCGCTACATTCTCAGCGCCGAGATGTTCGACGCCAGGGCCGCGCTGTCACTGGGGCTGTTGCACGAGGTGGTGGCGGCCGGCGAGCTCGTGGCCGCGGGAGAGCGTGTCATCGAGGGACTGATGGGCGCCGGGCCCGATGCGCAGCGGATCGCGAAGCGGTTGATCGCACGCGTCGCCGGCGGGTCCGATGCCGCGGAGCGCGCCGCGCAGCGCGAGGAACTGTCACAGTTGATTGCGGGGCTGCGCGTCAGCGATGAAGGCCAGGAAG
>JANPDV010000431.1:0-6191 GCA_031431655.1 Gammaproteobacteria bacterium
GAAGTTGATCTGACGCGGAGGACATCATGAGCCAGATGGAGATCGACAAGGTTCTGACGCAGATCCGGACTCTGCGCGCCGAGGCCTCGGGCTCGACGCAGGTCGCATCCCCGGCGATTGGCGCAGGTGGTGGCGCGAGCTTTGCGAGCGTGCTGCGTTCCGGGCTCGAGCAGGTTAACGCCGCGCAATCCCGGGCACGCGACATGGCGACCGCGTTCGAGCAGGGCAAGCCCGGGGTGGAGCTGCCACAGGTGATGCTCGAGATGCAGAAGGCCAGCGTCTCGTTCCGCGCGGCAGTCGAAGTGCGCAACAAGCTCCTGAGTGCCTATCAGGACGTCATGAACATGCCGGTCTGAGCACCGGCCCAGGGAGTACTGACGCATGGCCGCCGATGCAGCCGTCGTATCGAATTCGAATGTCACCCGTGTCACAGCCGGGTTGCGCCCACTGCTGCTGCTGCTCGGCGTAGCCGCAGCCGTCGCCGCCGGGGTCGGAGTGGTTCTGTGGTCACAGGGACCAACGTGGAACCTGCTGTATGGCGACCTGAGCGGCGAGGACGCAGCGTCGGTCACCCAGGCTCTGTCCGCCGCCGGCATCCAGTACCGCCTCGAGAACGGTACCGGCGGGATCTCCGTGCCGCGTGAGCGAATCAACGATGCCCGACTGATGCTCGCGGGCCAGGGCCTGGTGGACTCGTCGGGCTTTGCCAGCATGGTCAAGGACCCGGGCTTCGGCGTCTCCCAGTTCATGGAGGGCGCGCGCTACCAGCACGCGCTGGAGTCCGAACTGGCCCGCACGATCGCCAGCATGCAGCCGGTCGGCGGTGCGCGCGTGCACATCGCTGCACCACGCAGCTCGAGCTTCGTGCGCGACCGGCAGCCCGCAACGGCCAGCATCTTCGTCCAGCTCAAGCCGGGCAAACGACTGGCCAGTGAGCAGGTGACGGCCATCATCAATCTGGTCGCGTCGAGCGTGCCGGAACTTGCAAGCAAGAACGTAACGGTCGTGGATCAGCAGGGTCGCCTGCTGACGTCACCCCAGGGCGATGACGCTTCGTCGCTTCGCGACCAGCACCTGGAGTTTGCACGTGGCATCGAAGAAGACTACGCGGCCAGGATCGAATCACTGCTGTCGCCGCTGGTCGGGCCCGGCCGCGTCAAGGCCGAGGTGACCGCGCAGTTCGACATGAGCGCGACCGAGGAGGCCCGCGAGCAGTACCGTCCGGATAGCCAGGTCGTGCGCAGCGAGCAGACGTCGGAGGACCAGAGCCGCGGTGCCACCGGCGCACCGTCCGGTATACCAGGCGCGCTGAGCAACCAGCCGCCTGAGCGCGCCACTGTGTTGCCGCCTGGAGCCCAGCCGGCCCGGCCTGACGCCAGCGCGACGACTGGCGCTGCCGCCGCGGCGCCGGGTAACGCCTCGCGGCAGGCTACCCGAAACTATGAAATCGACCGGACAGTGCAGTTCACCAAGCAGCCAGCTGGCCGGCTGACGCGGCTGTCTGTGGCGGTCCTGATAGATAACGTGCGCACCGTTGGCAAGGACGGAAAGGTCACCGAATCCGCGCTACCCCCTGCGCAGGTCGAGCGCATCACGGCGCTGGTGCGCGACGCGGTTGGATTCAGCGCGGAGCGTGGCGACAGCGTCAACGTCGTCAACGTACCCTGGCGCGGGTTGCCCACGGCGAGCAACGAGGCGCTGGAGACCATTCCGGTGTGGGAGCAGCCCTGGGCGCGTGACATTCTGAAGATCGTTGCGGGTCTGATCATCGCGCTGGTCGTGATCTTCGTGCTGCTGAAGCCGCTGGTGCGACAACTGATGCAGAGTGCGCGGGCGGTGCCGACTGCGCAGCCGCGCATGGTACGGTCGGCCGCGGGCGACGACGGCGGGAATGAGTCCGGCGGAGCCGGTGCCGGCGCCGCTGGCAGCACGCTTGCGTACGAGCAACAGGTAGCCCAGGCGCGAACACTCGTGTCGCAGGACGCGGGCCGCGTTGCCCAGGTGGTCAAGCAGTGGGTGAGCGCCGATGGCTGACGCGAAGCCGCAGGCAGCGCCGCCCTCGTCGACGGCCGCGGTAGCGACGGCCCAGGCGGAGGCGCGTTCAGGCGTGGAGCGCGCGGCGATCCTGCTGCTCAGCCTGGGTGAGAAGGAAGCCGCCGAAGTTCTCAAGCACTTGTCTGCAAAAGACGTGCAGCGGGTTGGTGCCGCAATGGCCAAGGTCGGCAACGTCAGCCGAGGCGAGGTCGCCAACGTCCTGGGCACCTTTGCCGGCGAAGTGGAAAGCCAGACGTCGCTTGGTGTCGGCAGCGACGACTTCATCCGCAACACACTCATCAATGCCCTTGGCGAGGACAAGGCGGCCGGCGTGATCGATCGCATCCTGCTCGGGCGGGCGAGCAAGGGACTGGATGCGCTGAAGTGGATGGACGGTCGTGCGATCGCCGAGGTCGTACGCTTCGAGCATCCGCAGATCGTGGCGATCATGCTCGCCTACCTGGAGCCGGAACAGTCCGCCGAAGTCATTGCGCTGCTGCCGGAAGCCGTACGCTCCGAGATCATCATGCGCATCGCCACCATGGAGGGCGTACAGCCCGCAGCGCTGCAGGAACTCGATCAGGTCATGGAACGCCAGTTCGCGGGCAACGGCAAGTCACGCACCTCTGCACTCGGTGGCACCAAGGCGGCGGCCAATATCGTCAACTGTCTGGAGCCGAGCATCGAAGGGGCGCTGATGTCGGATATCAGTCGCGCTGACGAGGCGCTGGGCGCGCAGATCCAGGACCTGATCTTCGTGTTCGACAACCTGCTCGAACTCGATGACCGCGGCATGCAGGAGCTGCTGCGTCAGGTGACCGGCGACAAGCTGATGCTGGCGTTGAAGGCGGCGGACGAGCCCTTGAAGGACAAGGTCTTCAAGAACATGTCGCAGCGCGCGGCCGAGATGCTCAAGGACGACCTGGCAGCGCGCGGGCCCGTCAAGTTGTCAGAGGTCGAGGGTGCGCAGAAGGAGATCCTCACCGTGGCACGCAAGCTTGCCGAAGAGGGCACGATCAGCCTCGGCGGCAAGGGTGGCGAGGCATATGTCTGACCCTGGCCGCACTGCCTCCGAGGGCGCAGCAGCCTGGGTCCTGCCGTCCGTACTCGGTCCGCTGATATCGCCTCGCGGCCGCGGCACGTCCGCCAGCGCATTGGCGGCCGTCGAGCAGACGTCACGCGCCCAGGCGTTCGACCAGGGATATCGGGAAGGACTGCAGAAGGCGGCGTCCGAGACTGCCGCAAGCCAGGCGGAGATGGCGCAGGCCGTGGCTGCTGTACGCAGCCTGATCAGCCAGCTCGCGGCGCCACTGGAGCGCCTCGATGATGAGGCGGTCCACGAAATGGCGGGCCTCGCGATCAGCGTGGGCGGACACCTCGCACGCCGCGAGCTCGAGCTGGATCCTAGCCAGGTCATTGCAATCGTGCGGCAGTGCGTTGGCTTGCTCCCCGCCGGCGCGCGTCACGTGCGTGTGCTGGTGCATCCGCAGGATGCCGCGTGTATCCGCGCGTGTCTCGCCACCACGACCGGCGATGCCGCCTGGACGCTCGTGGATGATCCCGTACAGCCGCGCGGCGGCTGCGTCGTGCAGTCTGAACACTCGCGGATCGATGGTCGCTTCGAGGCCCGGCTCGCCACGGTGATGGCAATGATACTGGGGGATGCGCGTGACGGGGCGCGTCAGCCGGAGACCGACCTGACGACAGCGGCGCGCAGCAGGGAAGGGCGGGACGTCGATGGCACCGGTACGGCAGAATGACCTTGATCCAGCCGCGTCGTTTCGTCTCGCGCCTCGCGCCGCTTGCAGCGAATCTGGCTGCCGTGCCTGCGCCGCGCGTCGAGGGCCGGCTTACCCGGATGGTTGGACTCGCACTCGAGGCGCAAGGCTGCCTCGCCGCGGTGGGCGATCGCTGTCAGGTCGTGGCCAGGTCCGGTAACGTCACCGAGGCCGAAGTGGTTGGCTTCTCTGGCGATCGTCTGTTCCTGATGCCTACCGGTGAGGTGCGTGGACTCGAGCCAGCTGCACGGGTGATCGCACTGGCTGGCGGCGGCACCGTGGCCGTGGGCGATGCGCTGCTCGGGCGCATCGTCGACGGCGCCGGGGCGCCCCTGGATGGCCTGGGCCGGATTCGCGCGAGCGGTAGCGCGCCGTTGCTCGGCGTGAGGATCAACCCGCTGCGGCGCGCACCGATCAGTGAGCCGCTGGACGTCGGTGTCCGAGCCATCAACGCCGCCCTGACGATCGGTCGCGGCCAGCGCATCGGACTGTTTGCAGGCTCCGGTGTCGGCAAGAGCGTACTGCTCGGGATGATGGCGCGCTACACCACCGCCGATGTCATCGTGGTCGGAATGATCGGCGAGCGCGGTCGCGAAGTGCAGGAGTTCGTCGATCGGATACTGGGTCCGCGTGACCGAGCTCGCGCCGTGGTGGTGGCGGCGCCGGCCGACTCGCCGCCGTTGATGCGCCTGCACGGTGCCTGGCTGGCCACCGCCGTGGCCGAGCACTTTCGCGACCAGGGTAAATCGGTATTGCTGCTGATGGATTCTTTGACGCGGTTCGCGCAGGCGCAGCGCGAGATCGCGCTGGCGATTGGCGAGGCCCCCGCAACCAAGGGATATCCGCCTTCGGTGTTCGCGCGCCTGCCGCAGTTGGTGGAACGCGCTGGTAACGGCATGCCTGGCGCCGGCTCGATCACGGCGTTCTATACAGTGCTGACCGAGGGCGATGATCCACTGGATCCAATCGCCGATGCATCACGTGCGATCCTGGATGGCCATATCGTACTGTCGCGCCGAATAGCCGAGTCGGGCCACTATCCGGCCATCGATATCGAGGCTTCGATCAGTCGTGTGATGACCGAAGTCGTTTCGGCAGAGCACTCGAATCTGGCGCGCCGCCTGCGTCAGACGATTTCCACCTACAACCAGTCGCGCGACCTGATCGCCCTGGGAGCATGGCGCAGCGGAGCCAATCCGCTGCTGGACCAGGCGGTTGGTCTCTGGCCGGGCATACAGCGCTTCCTCGACCAGGATCTGGCGGAGAAAGCCACACTGCACGCGAGCGTCGCCGGCATGGGCCGCGCGGTGGATGCGGCCCAGGGCGCCAGTGGGGCCGCCACATGAAACGCGCCGAACGGCTTGACCGGGTGCGCGAGAACCTGGCGCAGAGCGAGCGCGAATTTGCGGCGCGGCTGGTGGCCGCCGAGCGGCGCCTGGGCGACGCGCGGGAGCGACTCGCGGAATTGCAGCGCTACCGCGCCGACTACCAGAGCAACTGGTCGCGTCGGATCGCGAGCGGTCTTGCTGGCACGGTGCTGCGGGACTTCCAGGCGTTTCTGGGGCGCCTGGACGATGCCGTGCGCCAGCAATACCAGTTGCTGTCCCGCAGCGAAGCGGAGCGCGACTTCGAACGCACTCGATGGGGTGAGGCCGCAGTACACGTCAAGGCCGTGGCCACCGTCGTCGAACGCTGGCGCAGCGAGGCACGGCGCGATGACGAGCAACGATCACAGCGTGAAACAGATGAACGCGCTCTGCGCGTGCTGTCCGTCTACAGGGAGCAGGACCAATGAATGCCTTGATCGATATGGGAACCGCCATTCAGTCGAGTCCCGGCGGCAACGCCAGTGGGCCGCAAGCGGCTGGCAGCAGCGAGCCGTCAGCCTCGGACCCCTCGGCACCGGGCGAGGCGGCCAGCTTCGAAGCACTGCTCGACCTGCTCGGTGCCGACGGTGAGGGCGCCCGGCTCGCCAGCTCATTGCAAACGGGCTCAGCGACGCCAGGCCCAGGGCCCGAGGTCGCAACCGATCCTGCGGCCGGGAACCCGGATGTGCAGCCGTCCGCGGCTGCCCTGATCACAGGGGGCGCGGGGGCGTCCCCAGGCGCGGCCTCAGGCCTGTCACTCTGGTCGGGCCAGCCCGTGGGTTCGAATCAAGCGGCGCCGTCCCTGCGGCCGGACGAGGCAATGACCGCGGCGCCGGCTCAAGGCAGCCTGCTGTCCGAACTGCCGGCGCCGAATGCGCGCAACCGCGGACTCACGCCAGCCCGCCCGGCGGGCCAGCCGGAGGGTGCTGCCGCGACGGCGAGTGATCTCGCCGGCACCGCGCGGGTCGCCGCGGCAGTCATGCTCACGCGTGCTGTCACTGAGAATGCCGGC
>JANPDV010000432.1:0-2948 GCA_031431655.1 Gammaproteobacteria bacterium
AAGCCCCGCCAAGGCCGGTTCGACCCGACACTCGCCTGCGTAGTGCAGGTGCGAGGTTGCTCGCGCACGGACTCGCACGAGCCAGGCGCCGCCGTACGTCGTGCACGTCGACGTGCGATCTCGTGCCGCACGTGCCCCCTAAGTTAAGTGCCGGTGGCGCCGGCGCCGCTCAACCGCGACTCATCAAGCGCTCGCTGCCAGCGCCTGCTCGAGATCCTCGCGCAGGTCGTCGATGTGCTCGATGCCGATCGACAGGCGCACCATGTCCTCGGACACGCCGGCTTTCTCGAGTTCGGCGGGCGACAGCTGCCGATGTGTGGTCGAAGCGGGATGGGTCGCGAGCGAGCGCGCGTCGCCGATGTTGACCAGTCGGATCACTAGCTTCAGCGCGTCGAGGAACCGCTCGCCGCCCTTGCGTCCGCCCTTGACGCCGAACGTCAGGATGCCGGAAGCATGTCCGCGCATGTATTTCTTCACCAACGCGTGACTGGGGTGGTCCTCCAGGCCCGCGTAATTGACCCAGCTGACTTTCGGATGCGACCTGAGATAGCGCGCCACCGCAAGTGTGTTCTCGTTGATGCGGTCCATGCGCACGGCGAGCGTCTCGATGCCCTGCAGGATCAGGAATGAATTGAAGGGCGACAGCGCCGCTCCCATGTTGCGCAGCGGCACCACGCGCGCGCGGCCGATGTACGCCGCTGCGCCCAGCGCCTCGGTGTACACCACGCCGTGATAGGACACATCCGGCTCATTGAGCCGGCGGAAACGCGCCTTGTGTTCGGCCCAGGGAAACTTGCCGGAGTCGATGATGGCGCCACCGAGACTGTTGCCGTGGCCTCCCAGGTACTTGGTCAGCGAATGCACGACGATATCGGCGCCGAAGTCGAACGGCCGGCACAGGTACGGCGTCGGCACCGTGTTGTCGACGATCAGTGGGACGCCGTGACGATGCGCCACCTCGGCGAGCGCCCCGAAGTCGGTGACGTTGCCCAGCGGATTGCCGATGGATTCACAGAACACGGCCTTGGTACGCGAGTCGATCAGCTTCTCGAAATCGCCCGGCCGGCGGTAGTCGGCAAACCGGGCCTCGATGCCGAACTGCGGGAACGTGTGCGCGAACAGGTTGTAGGTGCCGCCGTACAGCGCGCTCGAGGTCACGATGTTGTCGCCGGCTTCGGCGATCGTCATCACGGCGTAGGTGACGGCCGAGCTGCCCGAGGCCAGGCCGAGCGCGCCAACACCGCCCTCCAGTGCCGCGAGCCGCTTCTCGAGCACGTCGGTGGTCGGATTCATGATGCGCGTGTAGATGTTGCCGACGACCTTGAGGTCGAACAGGTCCGCGCCGTGCTGCGCGCTGTCGAACGCGTACGACACGGTCTGGTAGATCGGCACGGCCACGGCGTGCGTGGTCGGATCGGGCGAGTAGCCGCCATGCACGGCAATGGTTTCAGGACGCATCAGGAATCTCCGTTAGGTACTCAGGACAGGAAGCGTCGCAGCACCGGTGCGAACGCGTCAACATCGATCAGGAATGCATCGTGTCCTTCGATGCTGTCGAGGCGCACGAAGGTGGTGGCTACTCCTCCCGAATTCAGCGCCGCGGCCAGGCTGGTCTGCTCTTCGATGGGAAACAGCGCGTCTGATTCCACGCCGACGACCAGTGCTGCCGCAAGCCCGGACGCGGCGAACAGCGCAGGCAGCTCGCCATTGGCGGCGTGCTCGTCCAGCTGGAACCGATCCATCGCGCGGGACAGATACAGGTAGCAGTTGGCGTCGAATCGGGCGGCGAAGCGCTCGGCCTGGACAGCGAGATAGCCCTCAACCTCGAACTCCGGCCCGAACAGTGTCGCGGCGGCATCCTGCGAATGGTGACGCTCCGGTGCGGCTGCGTCGATGCGTCGGCGACCGAAGCGCGCATTCCACTCCTGCGCACTGCGGTAGGTAGTGGTGCCGAGCTTGCGCGCGAGCCGTAGCCCTGCGACCGGAGGCGCGTCGGGAGGATAATCGCCCCCACGCCAGGCGGGATCATTGAGGATCGCCTCGCGCTGGATCGCGCGCAGCGCAATTGCCATCGGCGATGCGGCGGCGGCACTGCAGATCGTCACGAGGTTGCGCGCGAATCCGCGAAACTGGGCGACGAACGCCAGCGCGCTCAAGCCACCGAGCGACGGACCGATGACCGCATGCAGCGACTCGATGCCCAGCGTTCGCAGACATTCGCGGCCGGCGCACGCAATATCCTCCACAGCCAGCGGCGGGAAGCGCAGTCGCCAGCGTTCGCCCGTGGCCGCTTCTATCGATGCCGGACCAGTCGAACCGAAGCAGCTGCCGAGCGAGTTGAGGCAGACGATGAACCACCGGTCAGTGTCGAGCGCGCGACCCGGACCGATGAACGCCTCCCACCAGCCTGGCGACGCATCCTCGTGCGTCGCCGCCGCATGCGCACTCGGGGACAGCCCCGTGAACAGCAATATCGCGTTGTCGCGCCCGGCGTTGAGGCGGCCCCAGGTTTCGAACGCCACCTGGCCACCGCGGAGGGTCGAACCGTCGCGCAGCCGGAAGTTCGCCGGCAGCGGCGCGATACTCACGGTTCCGGGTCGCTGCCCTCGGCGATGCCTGCGAACAACGGCGTCGAGAGATAGCGTTCCGCAGTGTCGGGCAGGATCGCCAGCAGTACTGATCCGGCCGGGGCCGTGCGCGCCACTTTCAGCGCGGCCGCGAACGTCCCGCCGGACGATATACCGCAGAAGATGCCCTCCTGCCGCGCCAGCGCCAGCGCGGTCTCGATCGAGTCGGTGTCGCTCACCGGGACGATCTGGTGCGGTACCGAGCGGTCGAGTACGGCGGGAATGAAGTCGGGCGTCCACCCCTGCACCTTGTGCGGCGTGAACGGCTTGCCGGACAGCAGGGCGGCCCCTTCGGGCTCGGTGGCAACTATCTGCACGTCC
>JANPDV010000433.1:0-17341 GCA_031431655.1 Gammaproteobacteria bacterium
CGGGCTACGGCTTCAACAAGTCGCATTCGGCGGCGTATGCACTGCTGTCGTTCCAGACCGCCTATCTCAAGGCGCATTACCCGGGGGCCTTCATGGCGGCGGTGCTGTCGGCGGACATGGACCATACCGACAAGGTCGTCACCTTCAAGGACGAGTGCGACCGCATGGGGTTGCAGGTGCTGCCGCCAGACATCAACCGCTCGGTGCACGAGTTTGCCGTGGAGGCGGGCGACACGATTCGTTATGGCCTGGGCGCCATCAAGGGTGTAGGCGCGTCGGTCGTCGAGGCTGTCTTGCAGCAGCGCGAGGCTTACGGTGCGTACACATCGCTCGATGACCTGTGTCGTCGCCTGGACCTGATCCGGATCAATCGTCGCGTGCTCGAGGCACTGGTGCGCTCCGGCAGTCTCGACGCGCTGGGGCCGAACCGCGCCACGCTGATGACGCGGGTCGGCTCGGCGATGCAGCTCGGCGAGCAGAACTCGCGCGCGCAGCGGGCCGGTCAGGTGGACCTTTTCGGCCTTGCAGGCGCGCCCCGCTCGAGCCAGGACCCGGTCGGCTTCCAGCCGGAATGGAGCGACTCGATTCGTCTGCAAGGCGAGCGTGAGACGCTGGGGCTCTACCTCTCCGGGCATCCGATCAATCGTTTCGAACCCGATCTCGGCCAGTTTGTCGGCAGCCGGATTGCGGACGTGCTCAGCGATCGTCCGGCGCAAGGCCCAGGGGAACGCCCGGCTTTTCTCGGGCGCCGTGCGTCGCTGGCCGGCTATGTCCACGAAGTGCGCAAGCGCGGCACACGCGTGTCCGTCGAGCTCGATGACCGCACGGGGCGTATCGAGGTTACGTTCTTCGATGAGGTCTTCCAGCAGTACCGTGAGTTGATCGTCAAGGATGCAGTATTGCTGGTCGAAGGCCAGCTGCGTTTCGATGAGTTCAGCGATCGCTGGCGGCTCGCCGCGAGCCGCGTGATGGAGCTGGACCGGCTGCGCGAACAGCGTGCACAGCGCATCACGCTGACCTGGCCGGACTCGGCACCGCCTGAGCTTTTCCTGACGCGGCTCTCGCAGCTGTTGGCGCCATGCCGCCCTGGTTCGTGCACCGTTGCGATCCGCTACTCCGGCTCGCAGGCGCGGGCCAACCTGGAGCTCGCGCCGGAATGGCGGGTGCGGGCCACGCGTACGCTGCTTGACGATCTGGAAGCGCTGTTCGGCCGCGAGGCCGTTCGGGTCGGTTACGCGCCGCCGTTGGCGGACTCGCAATCGGCCCTTGGCTAGGGCACCATCCTCGCCCATGTCGCTTAGTTTCCTGGATTTCGAACAACCGATCGCCGAGCTCGAGGCGAAGATCGAAGAGCTGCGTCACGTCACCTCCGACGCCAGTGTCAACATCCAGGACGAGATTGCGCGGCTGAAGACCAAGAGCCGCCAGCTCACCACCACCATCTTTGCCAACCTGACGCCGTGGCAGATCACGCAGCTGGCGCGACATCCGCGCCGTCCATACACGCTCGACTACCTCGCAATGGCGTTCACGGATTTCCAGGAGCTGCACGGCGACCGGATGTACTGGGATGACCTCGCGATCGTCGGCGGCCTGGCGCGGCTCGGTGAGCGGCCTGTCATGGTGATCGGCCACCAGAAGGGTCGCGACACCAAGGAGCGGGTGCGCCGCAACTACGGCATGCCGAAGCCCGAGGGTTATCGCAAGGCCCTGAGACTCATGCGGACGGCTGAGCGGTTCGGCCTGCCGCTGGTGACCTTCATCGACACTCCTGGTGCCTATCCTGGAGTTGGCTCCGAGGAACGCGGCCAGAGCGAGGCCATTGCGCGCAACCTGTTCGAGATGTCGACCCTGGCAGTGCCGATCGTCAGCGTCGTCATCGGCGAGGGCGGATCCGGTGGCGCGCTTGCGATCGGCGTCTGCGATCGGCTGCTGATGCTGCAGTTCAGTACCTACTCCGTCATTTCGCCGGAAGGGTGCGCGTCGATTCTTTGGAAGAGTGCCGACAAGAAGGAAGTGGCGGCCGACGCCATGGGGCTTACGGCCGAGCGACTCTCGCGGCTCGGCCTGATAGACGAAGTCGTGCGTGAGCCGCTTGGCGGCGCACACCGCGATACCCAGGTCATGGCCGATGACTTGCGCGAGGCACTGATCCGCCAACTGGAGCCGTTGACGGCGATGCCGCCCGCTGCGCTGCTGGAGCGCCGCGCCGCGCGCCTGGCCTCTTTCGGTGTGTTCAGCGAAGCGCGCGCCTGAGTCCGGGGGCTTCTCGCCCGACGCACTGGCGCTACAACTGGCCGCGGTCTGGCCGGATTTCCGCAGCGCAAGGCTGGCGGTTGCCTTCAGCGGCGGCGCCGATTCCACCGCGCTCGTGCTGGCGCTGGCCCTGCTGCGACGGCGCTTTCGCAGGCTGCGCATTCGCGCCGTTCACGTCGACCATGGACTCAATCCTCGCTCCCGGGAGTGGGCACGGCACTGTGCGGCCCAGTGCCGTGCCTGGCGTGTACCGTTCCGGCGGCTGCGCCTGGACCTGCGGATAATGCCTGGCGAGTCTCTGGAAGCCCGCGCCCGGACTGCGCGCTACGCCGCATTGCGCGGCGCGATGCACGCCGATGAAGTCCTGCTGACGGCACATCATCGCGACGACCAGCTCGAGACGTTGCTGCTGCAGGCATTGCGCGGCGCTGGGCTGCGCGGACTTGCCGGGATCGCCGCGGAAGGCCAGTCGCAGGGCCTGGTGTTGCGCCGCCCGCTGCTGCCATTCGCGCGGCATGAGCTCGAGGCGTGGCTGCGTTCCCGCAAGACTGGGTGGGTCGATGACGACAGCAATGCCGATCCGCGCTTCGACCGCAACTACCTGCGAACGCAAGTCATCCCGTTGCTGCAGCGGCGCTGGCCCGCGGCGTCGACGGTCGCGGCCCGCAGCGCTGCGCATCTCGCCGAGGCGATCCGGCTGCTTGCCGAGTTCACGCAGGCGGACCTGGACCGGCTGACCCGTGACGACGCTCTCGATGCCACGGCGCTGGCGCAACTGTCCGTGGAACGGCAGCGCAACCTGCTGCGCGCCTGGCTGCGAAGACAGGGCGCGCCGACGCCGGACGCTGTGCACCTGGAGCGTATTCGAGTCGAACTCGCCGCAGTGCGCCACGATGGCAATCCGCAGGTGACCTGGTCCGATGCCGCGGTGCACCGCTATCGCGGTGTGCTGTACTGCGAAGCGCCGCGACGCGCTGTGGCTGTACTGACGGAGCCGGTTCGCTGGCGAAGCCGGTTGCAGCCAGGCTGCGCAGTCGGGGAGGGCAACGGCAGCCTGCATCTCATCAGGGACCCGGCCGGCACATTCGACCGTCCAGCCGCGAGCAGCGTCTGGACGGTCCGCTATCCAGTCACAGGCGAGCGCGTATGGCTGGCAGGCGAGAGTCGGCGGCGCCGACTCAGCGAGCTGCTGCGTGCGGTGGGCGTGCTGCCATGGCGAAGGCAGTCGACCCCGCTGGTGTTCGACGCGGCGCGGTGCATCGCGATCGCCGGCGTGGCATTGCGTCCGGCGACCGGATCGGGCGCGCGTTACCGCATCGAATGGCGGGATGCACCCCGCAGTCTCGCGATTCGCTTCGGGCCGCCCTCTCAGGGCACCTCCGCCAGTCCGGACAGCGAGAACTTGCGCTGAATGTTGTGGCTGCGCAGCAGTGCGCCGGATTCGACGTCGCGTTCCTCGAGCAGACCTTCGAGGAAGTTGCTGAGGTAGTAGCTGCGGCCGCCTAGTGCCAGCGTCAGGCGCGACCAGCCCCGCGTCGGCTCTACGACGACTTCCTTGAGCACGCGACCGTCGGGCGAAACTGTCACAACGGCCCCGCCGGTCGCCATGAGTACGCGACCATCGGCCAGCACGGCCGGGCCCAGGGTGCCGCGCGGGTCGTCCTTCGCGAACGTCAGAAGGTCCGGTAACTGCTGCCGCGCGAGTATGTCGTAGCGCATCAGGCGGCGGCCTCCCTCGGAAACGTAGTAGAGGATGCCGCCATCGTGGCTGACGCACATGTGGGTAATGCAATGAAAGCCGAACTTGCCGCCATCGATCTCGGCCGCCAGCGGCTCCAGCCGGTTGTCTGCGAAGGATCCGAAGTAAAGCCGCGGCGTCGGCGCATCGGGCTTTTCGCCGATCTTGCTGTGCAACCCCGCCAGGAAGCTGCCATCGGCGCGAAACACGATGGAACCGATTCGCGCCCGTGGCAGCAGCGACGAGACGCCACGGCAACGCCCGTCCCGCAGGAACTCGGTGACGGTCTGGCTGCCCGGGTCGCAGGCGTATAGCGAGCC
This sequence comes from Gammaproteobacteria bacterium, assembly GCA_031431655.1. Lineage (GTDB taxonomy): Bacteria > Pseudomonadota > Gammaproteobacteria > Steroidobacterales > Steroidobacteraceae > UBA964. The sequence continues at coordinate 4,315 of JANPDV010000433.1, forward strand.
GCTGAGCGGATCGAGGCCCAGTCCCACCACCAGGCCGGTCTGTCCGGTGCGCAGCTCGCCCTTTAGTCGCCACTCGCGGTCCAGGTGCAGGATGCGGCCGGCCCCTGCGTGGTTGCGCAGATCGACGTTGCGGTCGTCCACATCGGTCGCAGCCAGCAGCAGATCGCCGGGTTCAAACGATGTACTCACGGTGGCGCTTCTCCGGCGGGTGGGTGCTGCAGGTTCGATTCGAGTGGATGGTGGCAGGCGTAGCTGCCGGGTGTGCCGTCGCTGCACGCCTGAAGGGCAGGAGCTTCGTCGGTGCAGCGTTCGGTCGCGCGATTGCAGCGAGTGCGGTACACACAGCCGGACGGTGGCGACAACGGACTGGGCAGGTCGCCTGCGGGCGTCGCTCCTGCCCGCAACCGCGCACGTTCGCGCAGGGGTTCGGCACGTGGCACCGCGTCGATCAACGAGCGCGAGTAGGGATGACGCGGGTCGGCGAAGATCCCGGCGCTCTCGCGGTACTCCATTGCCCGGCCCAGGTACATGACCAGCACGCGCCGGCTGACGTGGCGCACTACCGACAGATCGTGGCTGATGAACAGCAGGGCGACCCCGGTCTCGCGCTGCAGCATCGCGAGCAGATTGAGGATCTGCGCCTGGATGGACACGTCCAGCGCGCTGACGGACTCGTCGCAGATCACCAGCCGTGGATCGGCCACCAGCGCGCGCGCGATGCTGGCGCGCTGGTTCTGGCCGCCCGACAGTTCGTGCGGATAGCGGTCGCCGAATGACGGATCGAGGCCAACCCGCTCGAGCATGGCGCGCGCCACTTTTCCCCGTTCGCTGCGACTGCGCCGCGGTTCGAAGATGTCCAGTGGCTCGCGCACGGCCTCCAGCACCGTGCGTCGTGGATTCAGGCTCGCCAGCGGGTCCTGGAACACCATCCGCACCGCACGCCGAATCGCAGTGAGGCCGCGCTCGTCAACTCGCGTGTAGTCGAGGCCATCGAGTTGCAGCGACCCGCTGTGTATCGGCACCAGCCGCAGGACTGCGCGTGCCAGCGTGGACTTGCCGCAACCGGACTCACCGACGACGCCCAGCGTCTCGCCAGCCCCGAGCGTCAGGCTGAGGTGCTCGACCGCCCGCAGCTGGCAGCGCTCACCCTGCGCATTGCGCGCAGCAAACTGCACGCTCAGGTCGTCCACCTGCAGCAGGGGAGCGGTCACGCCAGGGCCTCAACCCGATGGCAGGCGGCAAGATGCGGTGGCTGCTGTCGCACCGCCTGCAGTAGCGGCAGTTGCTGCGCGCAGGCATCGACCGCCAGTCCGCAGCGGTTGCGGAACGCGCAGCCGGCCGGTGCGACGACGCCCGGCACCGGCGGCTGGCCATCGATCGCGGGCAGGCGGCCGCTCGAAGGGCCGTCCAGGCTGGGCCGGCAGGCGAGCAGCGCGCGGGTGTACGGATGCTGTGGGCGGCCGAATACCTCTACCGCCTCGCCGAACTCGACGATGCGACCGGCGTACATCACCGCCACATCGTCGCAGACGCCCGCGACGACTCCCAGGTCGTGCGAGACCAGGACCAGCGACGTCCGTGTGTGGTCAATGGCTGCGCGGAATGTACGCAGTACATCGGCCTGCACGGTGACATCGAGCGCCGTCGTGGGCTCGTCCGCCAGGACCAGGGACGGGCGCAGGATCAGAGCCGACGCGATCACGATTCGCTGGCGCATGCCGCCCGAGAGCTCGAACGGGTACATGTCGTAGCGCCGTTCGACCTCGTTGATGCGCATGCGCTCCATGATCTCGATGGTGCGCGCCCGCGCCGCGTCGCGGCTCGCCCCTTCGTGGTGCCGCACGATCTCGGACAGCTGCGCACCTACAGTCATGTGCGGAGTGAGCGCCGTCATCGGGTCCTGGAAGACCATGCCGATACGCTTGCCGCGAATCCGGTCGAGCTGCGCGCGCGGCAGGCCGATGAGTTCGGTGCCTTCGAGCCGGATCGAGCCGCTGAGCCGCGCGTTGCTGCCGGTGAGACCCATGATCGCGAAGCAGGTCTGGCTCTTGCCGCAGCCGGACTCGCCCACGAGGCCGAGGCTGCGGCCGCGTCGCAACGTGAAGCTGACGTCGCGCACCGCCTGCACGTTGCCGCGGCGGGCGGCGAACTCCACGGCGAGCTGTGCTACTTCCAGCACCGTCTCGCTGGCGCTCACGTCCCGTCCCTCGGGTCGAGCGCGTCGCGCAGGCCGTCACCGATGAAGTTGAATGCAAACATCGTTGCAGCCAGGAACGCGGCCGGCACGATCAGCAACCATGGTGCGGAGTCGAGCGAGCCCACGCCCTGGCTGATCAGCAGGCCCCAGCTGGTGCTGGGTTCCTGCACACCCAGCCCGAGGAAGCTGAGGAAGCTCTCGACCAGGATCACAGTGGGAATCAGCAACGTCGAAAAGACAATCACCGGGCCAACCACGTTGGGAACGATGTGGCGGAAGATGATGCGAAGCGGCGAGGCACCGAGCGAGCGGGCCGCCTCGACATACTCGGTCTGTTTGGCCGCGAGCGTCTGTCCGCGCACGATCCGGGCGATCGTCAGCCACTCGACGGCGCCGATCGCCATGAACACCAGGAAGATGTTGCGGCCAAAGATGGTCACCAGGATGATGATCGCGAAGAACAGCGGCAGGGCATACAGCACGTCGACGAAGCGCATCATGAACTGGTCGGCACGCCCGCCGACGTAGCCGGCGACGGCTCCATAGAGGATGCCGATGACCACCGAGACCATCGTGGTGAGCAGTCCGATGGCGAGTGAGACCCGCGCACCGGCGGCGACGCGGACGAACAGGTCGCGCCCGTTCGCGTCGGTTCCGAACCAGTGCGACTGCTCTGCCGTCGGTGCGATCTGAATGCGCTCCCAGTCATTGGTCTCCATGTCGTGCGGCGAGAGCAGCGGTGCCACGAAGGCGAAGCCGATGATCAGCGCCAGCAGCACCAGGCCGACGATTGCCGAGCGGTTCGCCAGGAACCGGGCCAGCGCCGCGCGCAGCAGCGACTCGCCGGCGGCGGCTTCGACGAGGCGTTCGGCCTCGCGCATCATCGCGCGGCTCCCGCAAGCTGACCGCGCCGTACCCGCGGGTCCAGCAGGCCGTAGATCAGGTCGGCCAGCAGGTTCATCACCAGCACGGCGCTGGCATAGACGATCACCACGCCCAGCACCAGTGGATAGTCGCGCGACAGCGCGCCCTGGACGAAATACCGGCCCACCCCGGGCAGGCCGAAGATCTGCTCGATCACGATCGACCCCGTCATCACTCCGGCCACGGCGGGCGCCAGGTAGCTGACCAGCGGGATCAGTGTCGGCTTGAGCGCATGGTTCAGCACCACGCGCCACTCCGGCAGCCCGCGAGCGCGGGCCGCGCGAATGAAGTTCTGCCGACCGATGTCGAGAAAGCTGCCGCGCGCCAGTCGCGCAATGATCGCGAGCTGCGGCAGCACCAGCGCGGTGACCGGCAGGATCTGGTTGCGCCAGGCCCCGTCGCCCCAGCCCGCGACCGGCAGCAGCTTGAGGGTGACACCGAACACGAGGGTCATCAGCGGTGCGGTTATCAGGCTTGGAATCGCGATCCCCACCAGTGCCAGCGACCCGATCATCGTGTCGGGCCAGCGGTTCTGGTTCAGCGCTGCGATGATGCCGAGAGGCACACCGAGCAGGGTTGCCAGCAGCAACGCCGTGAGGCCGAGCTGCAGGCTCACCGGCAGGCCGATCGCGATCAGCTCGGAGACACTGTAGTCCTTGTTGCCGATCGACGGCCCCAGGTCACCCCGGGCGAGTCGCGCCAGGTAGATGCCGTACTGCTCCACGACCGGCCGGTCCAGGTCGTAGGCCGCGCGCAGGTTCTCCAGGATCTCCGGCTCGAGCTGCGCATCGGCGTCGAAAGGACCGCCGGGTGCCAGCCGCATGAGGAAGAACGACAGCGTGATGATGACCAGCAGCGTCGGCAACAGCACCGCAAGCCGGTTGAGCACGAAGCGACTCATCGCTGCTCCCCGGCAGCGCCGTGGTCTGGCGGCGCGCTCATCCGCCGCGCGATCTGCAAGGTGAGCAGCAGCGCTGGCAGCATCGCCAGCGCACCGACCAGGAACGGCATGTCGCGGCCAGCCAGGCCGAACAGCGACCCCGAGAACGCCGCGCCGAAGAAACGCGCCAGGCTCGAGCTGGATTGGTAGAGCCCCATGACCGCGCCGCGATTGTGTGCAGACGCCCTGGTGGAAACCAGGGTCTGCAGGCTGGTGCCGAAAAAGGCAGTGCCGAGGGCGCCGAAGACGACGGCAATCCCGACAACCGCCAGCCCCGGCGCGACTACCATGCCCAGCCAGGAAAGGCCGAAACAGACCATCCCGGCGCGCAGCGTCGTCAGCGCGCCGTAATGCTCCGCAAGGCGACCCGTCGCGATGATCTGCACGATGGCAATCGTCAGGCCATTGAGGGTGAACACCAGTCCGATGGTATGGGTGTCGAGCGCGAACCGGTCATGCAGCCACAATGCAAGTATCGATTCACGCATCGCTGCGAACAGAAAAACCGACAGCCCCACCAGCAGCATCAGCCGCAGCGCTGGATCGCGCAGCGGCGCATATCGTGAGGACGGCGCGCGTGCTGCCAGCGCATCGGTGCGAGTGCCCGCCGCATGCTGTTCGGTTCGCGGCGCGAGCGACTCGGGCAGGAAGAAATGAATGCCCGCCAGCGCGAGCAGGGACAACGCCGCCGCCATCATGGCCGGCGGATCGAGGTTGGCCGAGGTTGGGCTTTCGGCGCCCGCCAGCAACCCGCCGATCGCCGGACCCAGCGCGAATCCAAGGGCGAAGGCTGCGGAGACCTTTGCAAAGCCGGATGCGCGCTGGTCGGGTGGCGTGATGTCGGAGATGTAGGCATAGGCCGCCGCGAGGTTGGCGGAGGTGACGCCCGATAGCAGCCGCGAGGCAATCAGCAGTGGCACCGAGTCCGCCACGATAAGCAGCCCATATGCCAGTGCATGTCCCGTCATGCTGATGGCCAGGACCGGCCGTCGACCGTAGCGGTCGCTGAGCCTGCCCATCGAGGGCGCCGCGATGAACTGCATCAGCGAGTGCAGGGCGATCACCAGCGTGATCCAGGCAGGTGTCAGCCCCAATCGCTCGGCATAGAACGGAATCAGTGGAATGAGCAGCCCGAATCCGAGCAGGTCGACGAACACGATCAGCAGCAGCACGGCCATTCGACGACGGCGCGCCGCATCCGTCAACGAGGCGCCGTGGCTGAAATTGCGGGTGGGATCGGCTGCACTCACGCGCTGGCGAGTCCTAGGGCGCGCGGCTCAGCCACGCGTGATGCGTGTAGTGATCGGCGCGATAGTAGGCAAGCAGGCGCTCAACGCGCCGGCGCTGGGCGTCGACCACGATCAACCTAACCGACACGAGCGGCGCTCCGACATCGGTCTCCAGGAGTCGGGCGAGGCGCGAGTCGGCCAGCGTCGCACCGATGAACTGATCCGCTCCGGCGATGCTGATGCCCTTGCGCTCCAGCAACGTCAGCAGCGGGTTGCGGTTGAAGTCGCGCAGGTCGAACTCAATCTGCAGGTACCTGGGCAGATACGTGATGACGTAGCCGATCGGGAGTTCGCCCAGCAGGCGTACGTGCGAGGCGACGAGCACGGGGTCGCCAACTGCGATCCCGAGGTCACGACTGGTCTCTTCGTCCGCGGTTGTCTCCTCGAGCACGGCGTCGCGGACGCGAGTGCTGGTGCCGAGGCGCTTGACCTTGCGCAGCAGCTGATCCATGTCGCTGCGCACCGGTGCGCTGGCGATGTCCGTGGCGACGAATGTGCCCCGGCCCTGATGGCGCGTCACCAGTCGTTCGTCAACGAGCAGGTCGACCGCCTGGCGCGTGGTGATGCGGGACACGTTGAACAGAGTGCACAGCTCGCTTTCCGGCGGGAGTTGCGAGCCCGGGGCGTAGAAGCCCTCGAAGATCCACTCGCGAAGCGTGGTGTACACCTGCGCGTACATTGGTGAACGCAGCGAAGGGTTGACCTGCGCGCGCGGCGCACGCGGACGCACGCCGGTTGCAGGCTGCGAGGTTGCGCGGCGCCGGGTGCGGACCACCACTCAGCCCTTCAGCCGCAGGAAACGCGTGAGGTTTGCGCCGCGTGGGTTGTCCACCCAGCCCTCGACCCGCGGACTGACCAGCCGCTGGTTGATGCTGGTGAACAGCGGAATCACCGGGATATCCCGCATCGCCAGCGTCTCGGCCTGCGCCAGGGCCGCGTTGCGCTGCGCAAGGTCGGGTGTCGCGTTGGCGGTGTTGAAGGCGGCGTCGAAGGCCGGGTTGGAGTAACCCGACAGGCTGCCGCGCTGCTTGGTGGTCAGCAGGTCGAGAAACGTGGACGGGTCGTCGAACGAGGAGAACCAGGCATACAGCGAGACCTGGAAGTTGCCAGCCCTCACTGTCGAGATGACCGAGCCGAGGTCCTTGTTGATCAGCTCGCACTGCACCCCAATGGACTTCCACATCGCGACCATCGCCACCGCGAGCGTTCGCGTCTTGCTCTCGGTGAAGTACTGCATCGTGAACTTGAGGGGCGTGCCCGGGCCGAAGCCAGCCTCGGCGAGCAGCTTGCGGGCTTCCGCCTGGCGTGCCGCAATCGGCGTGCGGCTGTACTCCGGAACCTGCTGTGCATACTGGCTCACGCTGGCCGGGACGATGGTAAAGGCCGGACTGGCCGTGCCGCGCAGGATCCGCTCGGTGAGCACCGTGCGGTCCAGGGCCAGTGACAGCGCCCGCCGGACGCGAGCGTCGTCGAACGGCTTGGTGCGGTGATTCAGCATCAGCATGGTGGTGCCGAGACCGGGCACCGTACGCAGCTGGCCCTTCATGTCGCGGCGGACAATCTCCAGCTTGTCGGTCGGCAGCTTGACCGCGATCTGAAGTTCGCCGGCCTGAAAGCGCTTGAAGCTGGTGGCGTCGTCCTCGACGGGGTAGTAGATGACCTCGGCGATCGCGACGCCTGCTGCGGAGTGATAGTTGGGGTTGCGGCGTGCCTTGATGAATGTCTGCGGCGAGACTTCCGTCAGCTGATATGCACCGTTGGAGACGAAGTTCCCGGGCCGGGTCCACTCGCGTCCGAACTTCTCGATCGCATGCTTCGGCACCGCCACGGCGCCGACGCTGGTCAGAAGTTCCGGCAGCTGCGGCGCGGGCGTGTCCAGTTCGATGCGCAGCGTGCGGGCGTCGACGGCCTTGACGCCCAGCGACTCGACCGGCGCGCGGCCGGTGTTGACGGCGCGTGAGTTACGGATCGGGTAAAGGAAAGACGCGTAGCGCGCCGCGGTCTCGGGCAGCATCAGCCGGCGGAAGCTGTACTCGAAATCCGCTGCGGTCAGCGGCGCGCCATCGGACCACTTCAGTCCCGGACGCAGCGTGAAGGTATAGACCTTCTGAGTACTGTCGACCTTCCATTCGGCGGCTGCGCCCGGAGCAATCTCGCCTTTTGCGTTCACCGAAACGAGCCCTTCGAAGAGGTCGTAGATGAGTATCGACGCGGATGTGCCGATTGCCTTCTGCGGGTCGAGGCTGTCGGGGTCGTTGCCGATGCCCCGCGCGAGCGTGCCCGCCTGTGCTCGCGCAACGCCCCCGTTGAGCGCGCCAAAAAGGGCCAGCGCAAGGACCATCAGCGGCAACGCCGCGAGCGCGCCCCTGCGACGATTCTTCGACTGACTGAGCCGCATGGTTGCCCTCGTGCGCGGACGGGAGCCGCACTCTGGATTGCCGGCCGGTACCGGGTTGCCACCACCTTATCATAACAATATGATGACTTCCGAGAGGTGAGCATGTCTGCCGAGTTGTCCCCGGCGAAACTTTCCGTGCGCAATCCGCGCACCGGTCTGTACGACTACGCGATCGACGTAGCGTCGGTTGGCGAGGTGCGGGCCGCCGCCAGCCGCCTGCGTGGCCGCCAGCGCAGTTGGGCCGCCCTGCCGGTTACGCAGCGCTGCGACGTCCTGCGCGCGTTCGCCGACGAAGTTGAGCTGCGCAAGGCAGGCTTGGTAGAAGCCCTGGCTGCCGATACCGGTCGCTGGGCAATTTCAGTCGGCGAGGTGGATGGCGCCATTCGCAACATGCGTCGCTGGGCCGGGCAGGCGCCAGCCTCCCTGGCGGAGACGCAGTTCGAATCGAAGCTGCTGGCCGCCGTCACCATCGGCGACCAGTTCGTGCCATACGCATTGGTCGGCTGCATCAGCCCATGGAATTTTCCGGTTACGCTGTCGCTCATCGACGCGATTCCAGCGCTGATGGCGGGCTGTGCGGTGATCCTCAAGCCCAGCGAGGTGACGCCGCGCTGCGTCGCGCCCCTGGCCGAGGCTCTGGCGGCGGTGCCCGAGCTGGCAGGTGTTTTCGCGCTGGTGCTCGGGGACGCAAGCACGGGAAGGGCAGTTGTCGACTGTGTCGACGCAGTCTGCTTTACCGGCAGCGTGCCGACCGGGCGCCGCGTGGCGGAGGCGGCCGCGGCGCGCTTCATTCCCGCGTTCCTGGAGCTCGGTGGCAAGGATCCCGCCATCGTGCTGCAGTCGGCCGACCTGGAGCTCGCCACGGAGGTGGTGCTGCGTGGCTCGATTGCCAACAACGGCCATGCCTGCATGTCGCTGGAGCGCATCTACGTGCAGCGCCCGGTGTTTGCCGCGTTCGTCGAGCTTCTGGTGCGCAAGGCCGAAGCGGTCACGCTGGCGTATCCGGATCCGCGCCGGGGCTACCTTGGCCCGCTGATCTTCGACCGACAGGCTGCGGTAATCGAAGCGCAGCTGCAGGATGCCGTGCGGCGTGGCGCCCGGGTGCTGACGGGCGGGCGGATCGAGAACCTGGGCGGCGGCCTTTACTGCCGGCCCACGGTGGTGGTGGACGTGACCCATCAGATGACGCTGATGACCGAGGAGACCTTTGGTCCGGTCATCCCCGTAATGCCATTCGATACGGTGGCGGAGGCCGTCGTGCTGGCCAATGATTCCGAGTTCGGCCTGTCTGCGTGCGTGCTGGCCGGCACCACCGAGGAGGCGTTGGCGGTCGGTCGGCAGATCGACGCCGGCGGCATCAGCATCAATGACGCCTGCATGACCTACATGACCTATGAAGGGGAGAAGAACTCGTTCAAGTTCTCCGGGCTGGGAGGCTCACGGATGGGGCCCCAGGCTCTGAAGCGCTTTCTGCGCAAGAAGGCGCTGATCGTCCAGCGCGGGCGCGCCACCGGCGTGCCGGTCAACTGAGCTTCGCGGCATGCTGCCGGACAATGCGATCCTGCCGCACGCGGTGTTTCCCGTGCGAGATGCCTGCGACATTGCGCGGCACGCGTTCCTCATGGACCTCAAGCGAGGAATTGTCGGCCAGGTCAAGCCGCTGGTGCAGCAGGGGTATGCGGCGCACGGCGAACGGGGGTTCATCGAGCATCACGGCCGTCCGCCAGCGACCCGCGCCGAAGCGCGGCCTCTGGTCGAATCCGACGCCCGCTGGCGCTGGTACAGCGCGCTGGCCCGCGCCCAGCACGAGGCGTACGTGGACGCTACGGCCGAATGCGTGGAACGCCAGGCGGAAGTGCTGCGGCAGCGTTGCCGCGAGTTGGCGCAGCAGGCATCCGAGCGGCGCGCAAGCGGTCAGGTCGCCGGCACCCTGACACTGGATCCCGCGGTGCAGATCCCCGCTTACCAGCGCGATGTCGATGTGCACTGCGTGCCGGGCGGCTACTTCGTGGAACTGATGCCCGACGATGTGTATGCCGCGGCGCGCTACGAGCTTGGGATCTCCCTGTACACGCTGGGCAGCCACGGCGCGCTTAATGAAACCAAGGGACTCAGCGGAGTTGCATTCGTCCGGCAGCGGTTTCCGTCGCTGCAGCCCCGCCGGATCCTCGACCTGGGCTGCACCTGCGGCAACTCCACCCTGCCGTGGGGCGAAGCCTTCCCGGCAGCGCAGTTGCACGCCCTGGATGCGTCGGCGCCGGCGTTGCGGTATGCCCACGCGCGTGCCGAAGCGCTGCAACGCCCGGTGCATTTCCGCCAGGCCGACGCCGAGGCGCCGCCTTACCCCGACCGCTACTTCGACCTGGTGGTCTCCCACATCCTGCTGCATGAGACCTCGGCCGCGGCGGTGGCCCGAGTATTCGCGGCCTGCCACCGGCTGCTGGCACCGGGCGGCGTGATGCTGCATGTGGAAGTGCCGGTGCGTAACGCCGAGCTGAGCCCCTTCGACCAGGTCATGGTCGACTGGGATACCGAGAACAACAACGAGGTGTTCTGGCGAGGGCTGCACGACATGGACCTGCCCGCCGCGGCCCACGCCGCCGGTTTCGCGCCTGAGTCGGTGTTCGACGAGTTCTTCGATGCCGGCCACCGCGCCTTCATCAATAGCAGGCCCTGGTGGTTGTTTGGCGCACAGCGCGCGGCGTCAGCATGACCGGGCGATCGCCCGACGGCCCGGTGACGCGCCACGGCCGGCCACGGGTCCCCAAGGGGGGCCGGCCGGTCTATCTCGACTCACCGGACTCGGAGCGGCTGCTGTCGATGGTGCTGGTGCTCGCGAGCGAGGTCTCGACGCTCACGGAAGAAATCGAAGTGCTGCGCGTGGCCGTGCTGGAGCGCGGCGGAGTATCGCCCGAGCGGTTGCACGCCCTCGGCCTCGATCCTGCCGGCACGGCGCGCCGCGCACCGCGCCGCCGGGCGTTGATGGAGCGGATGCTGCGCATCGTCCAGGAGGACCTGCAGCCGGCAGCGTTGCCGCGCGCTGCAGTCGACGCGACCGGCGGATCTGAATGAACTGCGGCGAAGGTTCGCCGGCAACGCAACCAGCCGGACACGGCGCAAGGGAGTTTCTGGAATGCTGACTAATCTCTGGTATGTGGCCTGTTTCGACAACGAGATCGAAGACTCCAAGCCGTTTGCGGCGCGAATGCTGGGCCAGGACTTCGCGCTGTGGCGCACCGCCGACGGCAGCATCGCCTGCGTCAGCAATATCTGCATCCATCGCGGTGGCGCGCTGGCGCGCGGCAAGGTCAACAAGGGACAGATCGCCTGTCCCTATCACGGCTGGGAGTTCGGCGCCGACGGGCGCTGCACCAAGATCCCGTCGATCGGGTTGGACGCCAGGCTTCCAGGACGAGCCCGCGTCGACGCCTATCCGGTGAAGGTCCGCTACGGCATGGTCTGGGTATTCGTGGGCGACCTGCCAGAGTCCGAGCGACCGCCTCTTCCCGACTGCTTTGACGGCGTGTTTGGCCAGGACGGCTGGCGCTTCATCCAGGGGCGTTTCGACTACAAGGCGAACTGGCAGCGGGTGACCGAGAACGGCCTGGACACGGCGCACGTGCACTTCGTGCATCCGGCGTTTGGCAATCCGGACGCGGCCGTGGTGGAGGATGCGCCAATCCGCGAGCTTCCCTGGGGTGCGGCCAGTGGCCACACCTTCACCTCGAGCGACAAGACGCAGAAGAGCGGGGCGCTCGGCGATGCGCTGCGCGAGGCGGGCGCGGCGCCGCAGGGTCGGCGAAAGCCGCAGAGCGAAATCCAGTTCCACATGTCGGGGCTCACGGTGATGATCTACCAGAAGATCACGCCCCTGATCAGCCAGGTGATTTTCTCCTGCAAGACTCCGGTATCGCCGATGGAGACGACCACGTTCTGGATCCAGGCCCGAAACTACAAGCTGGAGCCAGAGCACGATGCTGAGCGCCGCGAGGGCATCCTGACGGTGTACCGCCAGGACGCGACTATCGTGGAGTACCTGACCCCCGAGTTCGTACCTTCCGGGCTCGCCGACGAACTCTCCGTGGCGGCGGACAAGTTGCCGGTGCGGTTCCGGCTGATGGCGAAGGAACTGGCGCAGCGCGGCTGGGAGGTCGACTGGCACAAGCTGAGCCAGCCGAACGACGGCCCTGCGCGCGTGGTTGCGTGCCCGATGCGGCGCAACGAATCGGGCTGGGTGCTGGACCCGGTGCCACTGCGGCAGCCGCGCGTCTGATACGCACGTACCCGGTCGCCGCCCTGCGGCGGCCGGGTACGTGGTTGTCCCCTTGCGTCGCGATCGCAGTTGTAATATCTCTATAACAACCTTCTCTCTCCGAAGGTACGGGGTGCATTTAATGAATAAGAACCGGATCCTGGTCGCCGCGGTCGCCTCCATTGTGGTCGTGGGATTTTCTACACCGCACGCCAGCGCCCAGGGCACTGCCGCGCCGAAGTCAGAGGCGTTGGACGAGATCATCGTGACGGCGCGGAAGGTCGAAGAGCGGCTGCTGGACGTGCCGTTGACCATCACGGCATACACCAGCGCGGCGATCGAAAGTGCCGGTGTCATCGGTCTCAAGGATCTGGCCATCTCGACGCCGGGGCTGTTCACGAGTTCCGCGCTCGGCAGCCGCAGCTCCGACCGCATCGCGATCCGCGGCATCTCGGCTGTGGCTGGAACCAGCGGTTTCGCCGGCATCTTCGTCGACGGGGTATACGTGCCCTCCAGCTTCGCGCAGGGCATCGAAGTGTCGAACATCGAGCGCATCGAGGTGCTCAAGGGCCCGCAGAGCGCGCTGTTCGGCCGCGCCACGCTGTCGGGCGCAATCAATTACGTGACCAGGCGACCGTCCGACCAGTGGGAAGGCAAGGCCAGCGCCTCGGTCGGCGAGTACAGCCATTACGAGTTCTCCGGCCTCGTGTCCGGCCCGATCAGTGACACGCTGGCGCTGATCGGCAGCGCGCGCACATACGGACGCGAGTCGCCCTACGTGAACCAGCTCACCGGCCTCAAGGATGTCGGAGGCCAATCCTCGCGCAATGGCACCCTGGGGCTGCGCTGGCGGCCCAACGATGACTTCGAGGCCTATGCGCGCATCCTGTATGGCAAGGACGACGACGAATCAGCGGCGGTGTATCACCAGAACTCGCTTGCCAACAACTGCCTGCCGCAGCTCGTGCCGATGAGCACGACGTCCACCTTCCCGACATACTACTGCGGCGAGGTGGTGCCGAACGTC
>JANPDV010000434.1:0-8622 GCA_031431655.1 Gammaproteobacteria bacterium
CGGGACTGTGCGCGCCATGGACGGCGCGCCCGGAGCCTCCATGGATGGATTCACGGCGTTCCCGAAAGCGACTCTCCTGTCGCGCGCGGGCGCCGTGCCACTTGCAGCCGGGCTGGCGCCAGAGCCTAGCGCAACCGCAACCATATCCACTCAGTACCATCCCGAACCCCATCCCCCCGCCCACCCGTCGCCGGATAATTGTTGTCATTGACGACCAGCAGCGTGTCGGGGCCGAGCGGCAGCATCGCTTCGGTCGTGATGAACGGAAACCGGAAGCGGCCGTCGCTCGATGCGAGGCGCAGCGGGTCGGCGATGTCGAGCAGGTCGACGCGCAGCGTCTTCTGCAGTCGTCCCGCTGCATCGGCCTGCGCGAGGTCGATTTCATAGATGCGCTTGACGCGCGCGCTGTCGCCCTGGGTATCGTCGCGCTCGATCACCAGCCAGTGCGGCGCCACCGTCGCTGGCGGGGACGCTGGCCACGCGGGTACGAGTTCGGCGATGTGATGCGCGGCCGCGTCCAGCGGATAGCGCCAGCTGCGGCCGGTCCAGGTGCCGGTGGCGGGTACGAACTCGATCAGGCGCGCTTCATCGGGTGCGGCGCCGAGCGCGGCGCCTTCGAGCATCGCCAGCAGCGTGCCAGGCTGCGGGCCTGCCGCGAGGCCCTCGAAGCCGCGCGACGCACCGAGCTGCGCGCGCGCGCGGCCGGCGCGAACCAGCGGGTGGTTGACCGAGAGCTGCGGTTGTCCATCGATCTGCAGTTCGACCGGCGGCGCGAGCAGCGTGCCATTGGCGGCGAAATGCAGCAGCCACGGGCCGATTTCGTCACCAATCCAGAAGCTGCCATCCGCGTCCTGCACCAGGGACTCCGGATCGATGTCCGCGCCGGTGAATGGCCGGCTGGCACGGTGCTCCTCGACGAGTCGCCAGGGGAAATGGCGCGCGGGGTCGCGCAGCGCGATGCGCTGGCGCAGCTGCACGCGGCCGGGCCGCGCAGCGAACAGATATAGCGCCGCCCGATAGTCCGGGCTGTTGGCCGGGGTGGCAAAGCCGTTGTCGGACAGCGCCCACCACGTGCCAGGGGGAGGACCCCGCTGAATGGCGCTGATGCCCTGCACCGGCTGACGCGCGAAGCGTGGCGCGGCCCGGCGCCGGCCGTCGTCATCCCACTGGCCGCTCGGCGGGCCGGTGGCAAAGGTCTCAGCCGGCAATGTCGCAATGCCGATCAGCTCGACGCGCGGTGTGTCCGCCGACGCGAGCGTCGTGATCAGCGCCGCCGCGATTGCGGCGACGCGCATCAGTTCAGCGGACCCTGGCCGGGCTTGAGCACCCCGAGCAGCGCCGAGATCGCCACACCCGCCCAGATGATCAGCACGTACGGACGGCAGGCGCCCATGCCCTCCGTCATCTTGCGATCGCTCTCCGGCGTGGCGCCGGTGGAGGCGAGCGTGCGGAAACCCTCGATGAATGGCGGCAGCTTGATGCGGATCATGAAGCCGCAGAAGATCATGAAGGCGAAGATCAGCAGCTTCACGGCCAGCCACGGGTACGGTTGCAGCGGCCCGGTGGTCCAGTGGTACGCCACCGACGCCACCAGCCCGAAGATCATGAACACGCGGAAGTAACGGTCCCCGGTTGCGAGGGTTTTCGCGAACTCGGTGCCTTCCTTCGCGTGAATGGTGTGCACCACCCAGACCCAGATCGGGCCGAGCGCCACGATCAGCACCATCTGCCAGGTGGGATGCGTGTAGCCGATGAACTCGGCCAGGATTCCGCCCACCGTCAGCATCAGCGCGAGGCAGTAGCGCGGCAGCATGTCGAGATTGACGAAGATCTTGAACGCCGTCATCCGCGCATCCTTGGAGAGCTTCGGATTCGTCACGAACGTGCTGGAGTAGTAGACACCGGCGTCGCCGCCGAGCCAGTAGACGAACAGCAGGATGTGGATGTACTTGAAGATGCCGTGTGCAAGGCTGATGTCTTCGATCACGTGTCCCCCGGACATCCGGCCACGGCGCGGGAGCCGCTCGCCGGAAATGGTGTTGCTGTTGTTATGTTGCCGCCGGTTCCCGGCGCCGCGAACAGGTTAGCAAAGCGGCCGGATTGGCGCACGGCTACGGCGCGATGCGTCCACCGACGCGGAACGGCGCATCCAGCGCCGCCAGCGTTCGTGCATCGCGCGCGTAGATGTCCGGCTTGAACACCAGGCTCCCGTCCGGGTCGCGGTCCATCGTCCAGTAGATCAGCAGCACCGGCACCTTGATCGGCAGCCGCACGGCGCGCGTGATGCCGGTGGCAGTGGCGCTCTGCAGCGCAGCCGGGGTCCACTGCGGGTCAGGCGCCAGCAGCCGGGCTGCCAGTTCCAGGGGTCTCTCGACCCGGATGCAGCCGGAACTGAAGGCGCGCGAATCCTCGGCGAACAGGTTCTTGCTCGGCGTGTCGTGCAGGTACACGAAGTAGGGATTCGGGAACACGATCTTGACTACGCCGAGCGCGTTGTCGGGCCCCGCGTCCTGCCGCAGCGTGTAGGGGAAGCGGGTCGAACCCGCCGGCGGCACGCGGATTTCGCTGGGGTCGAGTACCCGGCCGCTGGCGTCCAGCACTTTCAGGCGCTTGCGCTGCAGCACGTTACCGCCGCGGCGCAGGTCCGGCAGGATATCGCCGGCGAAGATGCCCGGCGGCACCGTCCACGTCGGGTTGAGAACGACATGGTCGATCGTCGAGCGGAAGATCGGCGTTTCCCGGAACGGCTTGCCGACCTGGACACGCGCCTGCCATAGCGTCTCGCGGTCGCGCAGGTAACGAACCGTGAAGCCGGCGATGTCGATCATCACCACGTCGCCCTTGCTGATCTCGTGCAGCACCCAGCGGCCGCGCTCGAGGTTGGTGCGGATCTGTGCGATGCGCTGCTCCACCGGCACGTTCAGCTCGCGCAGGGTTGCGGGGCCCGCTGCGCCGTCGTCGCCAATGCGATGGCGGCGCTGGAAGTGCTGCAGGGCGGCCTCGAGCGCCGGGTCAAATAATTCGGCAGGCTCCGGCGTGCCGCGCTGCACCAGCGCGAAATCGCCGCTCATCGCCAGGCGCTCGCGCAGCACCGGCACCCGCGCGTCGATGATGCCGGCGCGCAGCGTGGGCCCGGCGGCGATCTGCGGCCAGCCACCGAGCGCGGCGATACTGCGATGCGTCGCCAGTGCTTCGCGGCCCGCGAGATAGAGCCAGTGGTCGGGCCGCGCGTCGGCCAGGCTCTCGCGTACGCGATTGCTGCGGATGCGTTCGAGCACGAAGGACACCGCGTCGGCCTCGACAATTTCGCGCTTGGTGAAGTTCCAGCCCGGCTCGATCGACACCGGGTCGACCTTGCCGAAGTAAAGGTGATACAGCACCAGCGCGTACGCGTCCGTGGCCAGCAGGTCCAGCGTAGCGCGCTGCAGCGGTGTGCCGGTGCGCGGTGCGTCGCGCAGCCGGTTCAATGCTTCAATGTGGTAGTCGGAAGGCCGCAGACCGTCGTTCTCGATGTCGACCAGCACGTCGCGCAGCGACTGCAGCCGGATCTCGTCCCACAACGGACGGAACCCGTTGGCCTGGTAGAGCAGCGGCAGCGCACGCGCGGCGCGCAGGGTGTCGCCTTCCACGGCGACCTGGCCGCCGCCCGCCAGCGCGTCGATTCGCTCGCGCAGCGCTTCGGCGATCGGGTCCGGTGCGGCGGACGGCGACGGCGTGGACGGTGGGGACTGCGAAACCGTCTGCGCGAAGGCCATGCCCCCATGGCCGCCGATCACACCGCCGTCGCCGAGTCCGAGCGCGATTGCGAGCGCGAGCCACGCCGCGGCACGCGCCGCACGCGCCGCGCGGTTCAGGAGATCTCCTGCAGGAACCGGCTGTACTGGGCGTCAGTCTCGCGGGCGAGCCGGTCGTCCAGTTCTTCGCGGTACACATAGAACAGCCGCTGCAGGAACTGCTGCCGCCAGGCCTCGCGCTCGCCCTGCGCGTCCGCGTCCGGCCGGAACTGCTCGAGTTCTTCGCGCAGCATCACGCCCTTCGCGGCCGCGATGCGCTCCATGGTGTCGATGCGTTCGTAGAGCACGGACATCTCGGTGGCCATCGCCATCATCATGCCGTGCAGCTGGTCGATCGCCGGGTCGTCGTGGAATTTCGGTCGCCGACCGCGGATGCTGCGCTTGATTGCCGGTACGTCGCTCATGACGCCGCTCCTGCCGCACTGCGGCCCGCCTTGCGCGTGACCAGCACCTGCCAGGCGTTGCCCGGCGCGAACTCGCCCGCCTCGAAACCGCGGTCGACGCCGGCGGCGGCCCGATATGCCGAGGGCGCCATCCTGAACTCGATCGCATCGGGCGCGAAGCCGGCCTTGATCGCTTCGGCCGTCTGGTCCACCTCGCGCATCGCGCCCCAGTACGGCTCGTTGTTGTAGTAGGTCTCGCAATCGAGCATGAACTGGTTGAACTCGTCCATCGCCCAGAACGGCGGCAGGTCGCCATGGATGGCGATGCCGCCCGGTGCGAGCAGCCGATGGCACTCGCGCATGATCGCCGGCAGCGCCTTGCCCGAGGTCTCATGGAACAGGATGCTGGAGACGACCAGGTCGAAGTGACCGTCGGGGAAGCCGGTCTGCGTGGCGTCCGCCTGCCTGAAGTGCACGCGCTTGCCAAGCGACTCGGCCCGCGCGTGCGCATAGCGCAGCAGCGCGGGTCCGACATCGATCGCATGCACTTCGGCATCCGGGAAGGCATCGACGAAGGGCAGCGTGCTGTGGCCCACGGTGCAGCCCAGATCGAGGATGCGGTGCGGCCTGAAATCGGGGTAGCGCTCGCGCACGTACTTTGCGCCCGAGCCGCCGATGTCGTCGTTCATCGGGCCCATCATGCCGAGGGCGTATAGATAGACGCCGCGGTCGTACAGCGCGCCCGCGGCGAGATCGTCGGCGCCACGGTCCTGGCAGTAGCCGCCTGGCATGCAATGAATGTCCACGCCGGTGACGTAGCGCGGCAGCGGCAGTGTCGGGTCCAGCGTGAGCGAGCCCCGCGATCCGCCGCCCTGCGCCATGCGTTGCGCCCGGGCGCGCGCTTCGAGCTCCGGCAGTTCGCGCTCGACCGAGTCCAGCACGACGTCCCACATCAATTCCTGGCTGACGCGCTGCATCGACGCATAGGTGCGGAACAGAGGGTGACCGACCATCAGCTCGCGGATCTCATGCCGATCGCGCGCTGCGCGTCCGGCGCGTTTCTCGAACGCGGGCTTTACCTCGCTGTGCCAGCTGGCATGCACGCCGGGCACGATGCCGCTCTGGATAAAGGCCTTGAAGCTGCGCACGAACTCCTGGCGCGCCGCTTCGTCGCGTCGCGGCGTCACCAGCAAGGCGTGTGCGGCCTGCGGTACCGAGAAGAAACTGTTGGATCGTTCGCCCATGGCTGGCTCCGGTGGCTGGCGCAGGAAACCGCCGGGTGACGGGTGCGCTGGGGCGATTATCGCGAACGCTGCCCTGCTTTCCGGGCGGTGATCGCTGCCGGTCGACCTCAGGCCGGACACGGCAGCGAGGCGCCGAAAACACAGGGTTTCCCTGAATCTGCTTGATTCCCTTAGGGAAAGGGTAGTATTCAGGTGCGGTTCATAAATAAGAAGGACAACCGAATGCAAGCGCAACTGACTGCGACCATCTCGCAAGCCGTTGCCCCTCGCCGGAAGGTGCTGATCGTCGACGATCATCCGATCGTGCGGCAGGGATTGCGCCGATTGATCGAGACCGAACCCGACCTGGACGTCTGCGGCGATGTCGCAACAGAGTCCCAGGCGCGGCAGGCGATCCGCGACCTGCATCCGGATGTGGTCATCGTCGACCTCCTGCTGCAGGAGGGCGACGGGATGGAGCTGGTGCGCGACGTCAGCGCTCACCATCCGGAGCTGCCGATGCTGGTGCTGTCGATGCACGATGAGGCCACCTACGCACAGCGCCTGATCGCCGAGGGCGCGTCCGGCTACATCATGAAGCAGGAGGCTTCGGAGCAGCTGCTGACCGCGTTGCGTACGGTGCTGCGGGGCCAGCGCTACGTCAGTGAGCAGCTCGCAGCCAGCCTGCGGGGCCGGGCCCAGGGCGGCGCCACGCAGGATGTTTCGGCCGACGGCGACAGCATGCCGCGTGACCCGGTCGAACGGCTCTCGAATCGTGAGCTGCAGGTGCTGAACCTTGTGGGCCGCGGCGTCAGCTCGCGCAACATCGCGGCGGACCTGGGGCTTTCGGTCAAGACGGTCGAGTCGCATCGCCAGAGCATCAAGCGCAAGCTGACGCTCGATACCAACACCCAGCTGATGCAGTTTGCGATCAACTGGTTCAATTCGATGGCTCGCCGGCGCGCCCGCAGCACCTGAGCGGTCCGCTGTCCTGATCCACTCGCCGCATGTTGCTGCCCGCGCCGCACTTGCGACGCTGGCGCTCGCCAGCTCGGTGCTGGCAGCGGCAACGACCAACGTGAACCGGACGGTCGCGGCGGAGGCGAACGGCACGGTGGCCATCAACGCCGTGGCCGGTTCCGTGGCGGTGGTAGCGGGCGCGAGCTCCGAGGTGATGGTCACCGGCACGCTGGGCGGCGGCGTCGAGCGGCTGGACGTGGAGCGCCAGGGTGCGCGCGTCGACATCCGCGTGGTCGTGCCGCGGACCGTCAACTCCATGAGTCGTCGCGACGCGTGGGCGCGCCTCGTGATCACCGTACCAGCGGGCAGCGCGCTCGACATCGCCACCGTCAGTGCGGACGTCAGCAGCAACGGCACCGGCGGTGTCATCGATGTCCGCAGCGTCAGCGGCGATGTGCAGATCGAGGGCACCGCGCAGGCGTCCGGGCGCGTGCGCGTCAGGACGGTCAACGGCAATGTGCGTGCGCAGCGCATCGGCGGCTCGCTGGAGGCGAGCTCGACCAGTGGCGACATCCGGGCGGGCATGGCGCCGGTGCAGTTGGCGCGGCTGCGCTCCACCTCCGGCGATATCGCGCTGGACGGTCGGCTCGCCGCGACCGGCCGGGCCGAGCTCGAAACCGTCAGTGGCGATGTGACGGTTGCTGCGACGGCCGAGGATGGGATTGCGGTGGACGCCGCGAGCTTCAGTGGCGACATCACCGCCTGCTTTCCGGCACAGATCACCGGGCCGGCCAGCCGCAGCAATCCGGGCAAGCGGCTCGACGCGCGGGTCGGGGCGGGCAGTGCGCGTCTGACGGCGAAGTCGCTGAGTGGCGATATCCGGCTTTGCGACCGGGCGCCCTGACGCCGCCCTGACGCGGCGCCTGCGGGCCCGCAGCGCCAGCCCTCGGCCGGTACAATCCGGCGGTGCGTATCGGACGCTGGATTCTCTTCGCTCTCGCTGCGCTGGCGGCGCTTGCCGTCGTGGCCGCGATCACGCTCGTGGCGCTGGTCGACACCAACACGTTCAAGCCGCAGATCGCGTCGGAGATCCGCAAGGCGACGGGCCGCGAAGTGACGCTCGACGGCGACCTGCGCGTCGCGTGGTTCCCCTGGTTCGCAGTGACGCTCGGCCCCGGCACGCTCGCCAATCCACCGGGCTTCGACGGCGCTCCGTTTGCGCAGTGGCAGCGGCTGCATATCGGCGCGCGGCTGCTGCCGCTGCTGTCGAACCGGCTGGTGATGGACCGGATCCGCGTGGAAGGCCTGCGCGTCGATTTGCGGCGGCGTGCCGATGGCGTGGGCAACTGGCAGGGGCTCGGCAGCGGCGCCGCCGATCAAGGTGACGCGGACGCGGCGCCGCAGATCGCGGGACTGGACCTGCGCGATGCGCGCATCGTGCTGCGGGACGCGAGCGGCGCGACTTCGGTCGACCTGCAGCTCGACGAACTGACCACCGGCGCCTGGCAGCCCGGCAGCGCGCAGGCGGCGCCGACCGCGGTCGCGCTGCGCGGCGCTGTGGATTGGGGCGGCGCAACGCTGCGCGAGCTGCGCGCCGATTCGACGCTGCGCTGGACCGACAGTGCACTGGCGATAGCGACGCTGTCGCTGGATGCGCAGTGGCGACCGAATGCAACCATCGCAGCGCAGCGCCTGCGCGTCGACATCAAGGACGCGGGCTTCGAGTTCGCGCCGCCGCAGCTGCGTGCCGCGCAACTCGGCGTGCGCGTGGGCGCCGATGCGTCGGCGACGCTCCAGGGACTACAGTGGTCGAACGCAGGCTGGCAGGCGCAGTTCGAGGTCAAAGGCGGATCGCTGCGCCGCGCGCTGCTCGCGGCCGGAATCACAGCTCCGGCGACCACGGCACGCGATGCGCTCGGCGCGTTCCAGCTCGCCGGGCGCGCCAGCGGCGCGGGCGAGGGTGCGTGGCGCGTCGAGGCACTGCGCGCGCACCTCGACTCGACGGAAATCGAAGGTACGGCGCAACGGTCCGCCGGTGCGACGGCAATCACCGAGTTCGCACTGGCCGGCACGCGCATGGCGCTCAGTGCCTACCTGGAACCGGCGGATGCAGTCAGCCCGCCGTTCGTGTTTCCGGGCGCCGCGCTGCTCGACTGGCGTGCGCGTGGCACGCTGACGCTGCAGCAGGCGACACTGGACGACACCGTGCTCGAAGGCGTGACGCTGCGGCTGCTGCTCGACGACGGAGGGCTGCGTGCCGAC
>JANPDV010000435.1:0-3304 GCA_031431655.1 Gammaproteobacteria bacterium
TGCGCATCGCCGTCAGGCCCGGTTCATCCCTCCGACCCCTGCCCAGTCCAGGCTCCGGGTGGCCAGCATCAGGATCGCCAGGACGGCAAACACCAGCAGCGCGCCCAGCAGCAGCGCGTAGTCCTCGGACAACAGGATGGCGTAGAGCGCGCCGTAGGCGGCCGTCAGTGCGCCACCGATCGCCAGACCACCGCGCCAGCTGGCCGCCGCCCCCGCGACATAGATGGTGATCAACGCGACCAGCACTGCCGCCGCGATCGCGTAGGCCAGCTCGAACCCGAGGTGTTCTGCCAGCGCCAGCAGCAGCAGATAGAAAGTGGCCAGTGACAGTCCCACCAGCAGGTACTGCATCGGATGCAGACGCACGCGCCTCGACAACGCCTCCCAGGCAAAGAAACACAGGAATGTCACCGCGACGAACAGCACGCCGTAACGCACGGCGCGATAGGTGCGCGCATAGACTTCAGCCGGCTGCAGCAGGCGGAAGCCGAACGCCGTGGCCAGCAGGGTCTCGCTCGAATACTCGCCGGCGCGGCCGATCTGCGGCAGCGCCCGGTTCAGTCCGAGCACGCTCCAGCCAGCCTTGAAGCCGCTGGCCGTGGGGGCCACCGGATTGACCGGCAGGAAGGCGCCATCGAAGTCCGGATGCGGCCAGGTCGACCGCAGGTTCACCCGCGTCCGTGTACCCAGCGGCAGGAAACGCAGCGCATCGCTGCCGCCCAGGGTCAGTTCGATCCGGTACGGCAGCGCCCGAGTGCGATCGAGCGCAGCGAGGTTCAGCGGCACGTGCAACGCCGCGAGGCCGGCCAGTTCGCCGCCGACCGGCCGCAGCGCAACGCCATCGAGCTCGAACCGTGCCACGCTGCGCAGCGACGTCAGTCCGGTCAGCGGCAGCTTCAGCGCAGCGCGGTCCGGCACGGTACGCACGGCCTCGGTGCCGCTGTCGAGCAGCGCCGCCAATGTGCCGGGCGCGAACTCGCCCGCGAGCGTCACGGTGGTGCGATAGACCGGAAAGCGGTAGATGCCCTTGCGGCGCACGTCGACATCGACCCGCGCATCGATGTCCAGCGTCTCCGGCAACAGCAGGCGGGGTGCCGCGCCTTTCCACTCCAGCCGGACGGGCAGGCCGGGGCCGACGTCGATCTCGGCGCGCTCTTCGATCGCGACGCTCAGCACTGGACCGCCCAGCGTCTGTGCACCGCCGTAGGACCTGGCGATGCGTCCGTACGCCTCTGCCCGGCGCTCCTGGCGCTCGCCCACCAGCTGCTCGACCTGGGCCAGCGGCCACAGCGTCAGCAGCGTCAGGATGCCGATCAGCAGCGATTTGACCAGCAGCGAACCGGAACGGAAATCGAGCGTCGCCATGTGAGCCTGCCTTGTCTGCGGAGTTCGACTCCGCATTCAACGCGAGCGAACCGGCAGCGCGCGGGCGCAATTGTGGCGAAATCAGGCGGCGTGAGTCTGGAGGTCAGGGAATGAACAGACTGCCGCCGTCGTAGCGGCCGAGGCCGTCGTCGCGCCAGGCTGCGCCCGAGTGCGGGGCCTGCGGCTCGAGCAGCGTTCCCAACGCCGACTCAGGAGCCAAACCCAGCGTCGGAACCACACCGAGGGCGAGGCCGCCCGAACCATCGTCGATCAGCCCGAACACATCGGGGGTCGGGTCGCCGCCCAGCAGTGCGGACGGATCGACGAACGCACCCGGCTTGCCCGCAGGCGGCAGCACCGTGACGTTGAGGGTGATGGTGTTGGGCGTGGGATCGAGGTTGATGCCGCCGTTCGCGGTGCCGCCGTTGTCGCGCACCTGGAACGTGAACGTGCTGTACGGCGCGCCAATCTGCCCGACCACCGGCGTGTACGTGAATATCCCCGCGATGATGTCGGCGACTGCGATCTCCTGGCCCGTCACCACCGGCACCCCGCCGAGCGACAGCGTGCCGAGCGTCGGCAGCGTCGTGATCAGCACGGACTGCAGCGTGTTCGCGGGCGAATCGCTGGCATCGATCAGCGCAAAGTTCGCCGTGGTAAAGGCGCGCGTCGTGCTTTGCTGCACGCCGAAAGCGGCGTCAGCGCCGGCGGGCGCATCGTTCACCGAGTTGACCGTGATCGTCACGGCCTGCGTCGTGGTATTGCCAGCCTCGTCCTGCAGCGTCGTCGAGATCACGATCGTGCCGTTCTTGTCGACGGCGCCGCCATTGCGCGTGACCGTGGCGACGCCGCCGGCGACGCCGATCGTGACGTCCGAGCCCACGAAGCCGGTGCCACTCGAGAAGCTGGCGCCGGTAACCTGCAGCGCGCCCTGCGCCGACAGATTGTCCGCAGCCGCGAGCGTGGCGCTGGACAGCGTCACGGACGCGAAGCCTTCGTTGACGGCCGGCACCGTGGTCGCGAACGTGGGCGCCGCGGCGTCGATCGTCACGACCAGCGCTGCGGATGCAGGCCCCACATTGCCTGCGACGTCTGCCTGTTTGGCGGTCAGCGTATGCGGGCCGCTGCTCAGCGCGCTGCTGGTGATGCTCCACGCCCCGCCTCCGGGCACGATCGCGCTGCCCAGTACTGTCGTGCCATTGGTGTCGAACAGCGTCACCGTCGCGCCCGCCTCGGCGCCAGTACCGGTAAGCGTCGGCGTCGCCAGGCTGGTCAGATTGTCCGTGTTCGAGATGCCGGTGTCGCTCGCGTCGGCAAGATCCGGAGCCGACGGCGCAGCCGGCGCCGTGGTGTCGATCGTCACGCCGAGGCCGGGGGACACAGCACTGAGATTGCCTGCGACATCCTTCTGGGTCACGGTCAGCGTCCGCGGCCCCGGCGACAGCACGCCAGTCGTGATCGACCACGCGCCGCCAGAGTCCGCGGCCACGGCGCCCAGGACGGTCGCGCCATCGAGCAGGGTGATCGTCGCGCCGGCTTCGGCGCCGCTGCCGTTGAACGTCGGCGTCGTCACGTTGGTGATGTTGTCGGTGCTCGACGTCCCGCTGTCGCTGGCCGTGGCCAGGTCGGGCACCGACGGCGCGAGCGGCGCGGTCGTGTCGATCGTCACGATCAGCGCCGGGGATGCAGGCCCCACATTGCCCGCGATGTCTGCCTGTTTGGCGGTCAGCGTATGCGGGCCGCTGCTCAGCGCGCTGCTGGTGATGCTCCACGCCCCGCCTCCGGGCACGATCGTGCTACCCAGTACTGTCGTGCCATTGGTGTCGAACAGCGTCACCGTCGCGCCCGCCTCGGCGCCAGTACCGGTAAGCGTCGGCGTCGCCAGGCTGGTCAGATTGTCCGTGTTCGAGAGGCCGGTGTCGCTCGCGTCGGCACGATC
>JANPDV010000436.1:0-13761 GCA_031431655.1 Gammaproteobacteria bacterium
CACGCGCAGCTGCGGCCGATTGCGGGCACGCGGCCGCGGGGCGCCGACGAAGCCGAGGACCGCCGCCGCGAAGCCCAGCTGCTTGCCGACCCCAAGGAGAACGCCGAGCACGTGATGCTGGTGGACCTCGCGCGCAACGACCTGGGGCGCGTTGCGCGGGCCGGCAGCGTCGGTGTCGCGCCCTACCGTTCGATCGAGCGCTACAGCCATGTCATGCACATCGTCAGCGGCGTCAATGGCGAGCTGGCGCCGGGCCGCGATGCATTCGACCTGTTCGCGGCGGCCTTTCCGGCAGGCACGCTGGTCGGTGCACCGAAGGTGCGCGCAATGGAGATCATCGACGAGCTCGAGCCGGTGCGGCGCGGGCTGTACGGCGGCACGGTCGGCTACTTCGGTTCGCAGGGCGACATGGACCAGGCGATCACCATCCGTACGCTGGTGTTCCGCGGTGACGAGTACAGCTACCAGGCCGGCGCCGGGCTGGTTGCCGACAGCGTGCCGGCGACCGAGTACGAGGAGGTGCTGGCCAAGAGCGGCAGTGCGTCGCGTGCGCTGGCGATCGCGCAGGAGGGGCTGTGAGTACCACCGTCGTGCGTCTGCTGCTGATCGACAACTACGATTCCTTCACCTACAACCTGGTGCAGGCGTTCCTGGTGCTGGGCGCCGACGTGCACGTGCATCGCAACGACGAGATCACTCCGGCCGACGCGCGTGCACTCGAGCCGACGCATCTGTGCATCTCGCCCGGGCCCGGCACGCCGCAGGATGCGGGTGTCTCGATAGCGATGATCCACGAGTTTGCCGGCCGGATTCCGGTGTTTGGCGTGTGCCTCGGGCACCAGTCGATCGTCGAGGCGTTCGGCGGCAAGGTGGTACGGGCCGGCAGGCTGATGCACGGCAAGACGTCGATCGTGCAGCACGACGGGACGGAGCTGTATCTCGGGCTCACTCCCGCGCTGGAAGTCGGTCGCTACCACTCACTGATCGCGCAGCCGGAATCAATGCCCGAACTGCTGCAGGTCACCGCGCGCACGGCGGAGGGCGAAATCATGGGTGTGCGGCACCGGCGCTGGATGGTCGAAGGGGTGCAGTTTCATCCCGAGAGCGTGCTGACACCCGAAGGGCCGCAACTGATGGCTAACTTCCTCGCGCAACGTGGCGGCGAACGCAGCGGGCAGCACCATGCGTGAGGCGCTGGAGAAGATCATGGAGGGTCGCGACCTCAGCGAGGACGAGGCCGGGTTGGTCCTGCGCGCGCTGGCATCGGGCGAGACGGCTCCGGCGCTCGCGGGCGCCCTGCTCGGAGCGCTGCGCACCAAGGGCGTGGCGGCCGACGAAGTGCGCGGCTTCGCGCGGGCGATGCGCGCGCTGGCGCGGCGACCAAACCTGCCGGCCGGACTGAACGCGATCGACATCGTCGGCACCGGCGGTGACGCGTCGGGCAGCCTGAACATCTCCACTGGCACCGCGTTGCTGGTCGCGGCCTGCGGCGTGCCGGTGGTCAAGCATGGCAATCGTTCCATCTCCAGCCGCTCCGGCAGCGCGGACGTGCTGGAGAAGCTCGGCCTGCGCCTGCCGCTGGACGAACAGGCCGCGGCCGATTGCCTCGCAGCGACCGGCTTCACGTTCCTGTTCGCGCCGCACTATCACCCGGCGATGAAGGCCATTGCGCCGGTGCGGCAGGCCATGGGCGTGCGCACGATTTTCAACATCATGGGGCCGCTGACCAATCCAGCGGCGCCGCCGTTCCACCTGATCGGCGCCTATAGCCGCGACACCGCCGAGCTGATGGCGCAAACCTTCGCGGGCCTGAGTATCCAGCGCGCGTTCGTGGTGCACGGTGCCGCCGGCTGGGATGAGCCCACGCCGATAGGGCCCTTCACGGTGTTCGATGTGCGACCGGGCCGGGTCGAATCATTCATGCGCGCGCCGTCGGACTACGGCCTGGAGCGGTGCATGGCGCAGGACCTCGTGGGCGGCGACGTCGCCTTCAACGCGGCGGCGCTGGTGCAGGTACTGCGGGGCGAGCGGCGCGACGCCTACCGCGATTCCTTGCTGCTCGGAGCGGCCCTGGCGCTGGAGATCACCGGCCGCTGCGCCGATCCACGCGCCGGGATCGCGCAGGCCGAGGCGGCGCTGCAGTCCGGCGCGGCGGCGAAACTCCTCGATGCGCTGGCTGCGTTCGGCGCGCGGCAACGGGCGCCATGAGCGGCGACTTTCTTGCGCAGATGGCTGCGGCGAGCCGCAAGCGCGTGCAGCAAGCCTGCCTGCAGTGCCCCGAGTCCGAGCTGCGCGCGCGCGTGGCGTTGCTGCCGGCTGCGCCCCGGCTGCGGCTGTCGCCCGAGCGTTTCGACCTGATCGCAGAGCTGAAGCTGCGCTCGCCGGCGGCCGGGGCGCTGTCGGCCGCCGCGGCGCAGGAGGACGTCGCCGCACGGGTCGAGGAGTACGCGGTCGCGGGCGCAGCGGCGGTGTCGGTGCTCACCGAGCCGAGCCGCTTCGACGGTTCGCTGCAGCACCTGGAGGCCGCGGCGCGCGCGCTCGCACGCGGCGGCGCCGGGGCAAGCGCGCGCGCGGCGGTGCCGGCGATGCGCAAGGATTTTCTCGTCGATCCGTACCAGGTGCTGGAGGCGCGCGCTGCGGGCGCGGGCGGCGTGCTCGTCATCCTGCGCATGTTGACGCGGGCCGACAACGAACGGCTGATCGACACGGCGCTGCAGCAAGGCCTGTTCGTGCTGATCGAAACTTTCGACGAGGCCGAGATCGCGCTGGCCCGTGCGCTGGTCGAGGCACGGCGCGGCGCGAGCCTGCTCGTCGGCGTCAACTGCCGCGACCTGGTGACGCTGGAGGTGGTACCCGGCCGGCTCGAAGCGCTGGTTGATCGTCTGCCGACGGAGGTACCGCGGGTCGCGGAGAGCGGCGTCGCGTCTGCGGCGGACGCCGCCAGGCTGGCTGCGGCGGGCTACGATCTTGCCCTGGTGGGCAGTGCGCTGATGACCGGCGGCGCGCCGCGGCAGCTGGCTGCTGCCATGCTGCAGGCGGCGCGCGCGGCCCGTGCGGTGCGCGCGTGAACGCCGGCTGGATCAAGGTCTGCGGCATGACGACGCCCGAAGCGGTCACCGCCGCGCTGGCGGCTCGGGTCGATGCGATCGGTTTCGTGTTTGCGCCGTCGGTGCGGCGTGTCGACCCGCGGCGCGCGCGCGAGCTTGCGGCGCCGGCGCGCGGCCGCGTGCTGTGCGTTGCGGTGACGCAGCATCCGGCTGCCGACCTGCTGGACGATATTCTCGGCGTTTTCGATCCGGACCTGCTGCAGACAGATGCCGAAGACCTGGCCGCACTCGCACGGGTACCGGCTGCGCGGCAACTGCCGGTGCTGCGGCCCGGCCACGCGCTGCCGGCTTCCCTGCCGGCGCGGGTCGTGTTCGAGGGGCCGCACAGCGGCGCCGGCGTACCGACCGACTGGCAGCAGGCCGCGCTGCTGGCAGAGTCCACCCGGCTGGTGCTCGCGGGCGGTCTGGATGCCGCCAACGTGCGCGAGGCGATCCGCCGCGTCCGGCCGTTCGGCGTGGACGTGTCATCCGGAGTCGAGTTGTCCGCCGGCCTCAAGTGCCCGCGGCGCATTCAGGATTTCGTCGCGGCCGCCCGGGCGGCCTTTGCCGAGCAGGAGCCCGCATGATCGAGTTGTTGTCCGCCACCGAGCGCGAGCGCCTGCTTGCCGAGCACATCGCCGGCCGGTTGCCGGATCGTCGCGGACGATTCGGTCCTTTTGGCGGGCGCTATGTTCCGGAGACCCTGATCCCCGCACTGGAGCGGCTGGAAGCCGGCATGGCCGAGCATCTGCCGAGCGTCGAGTTCCAGCGCGAGTTCGTCAGCGAGTTGCGCAGCTGGGTCGGTCGCCCCACTGCATTGACTCGTGCGCACCACCTGTCCGCTGCCTGGGGCGCCGAGATCCTGCTGAAGCGCGAGGACCTGGCGCACACCGGCGCCCACAAGATCAACAACGCACTCGGCCAGGCGATGCTGGCCAAGCGTCTCGGCGCAAAGCGCATCGTGGCGGAAACGGGCGCGGGCCAGCACGGCGTCGCGAGTGCGGCGGCCTGTGCGCGCCTCGGCCTGCCCTGCGTGGTCTACATGGGCGCGATCGATATCGAACGGCAGGCGCCGAATGTCGGGCGCATGAAGCTGCTGGGCGCGCAGGTCGTGCCGGTCACCTCGGGCGACCAGACGCTGCGCGCCGCGATCGACGAGGCGCTGCGCGACTGGGTTTCGGACCCGACGCAGACGTTCTATTTGTTAGGCTCCGCGGTGGGGCCGCATCCGTATCCGAAGCTGGTGCGTGAATTGCAGGCGGTAATCGGCCGCGAGGCGCGCGCGCAGTGCCTGGAGACCTACGGCGCACTGCCCGACGCGGTGCTCGCCTGCGTCGGTGGCGGCTCCAATGCGATAGGCATGTTCCATGCCTTCGTGCCCGATCGCAGCGTCGAGATCATCGGCGTGGAAGCAGGCGGGCGCGGGTCCGGGCTTGGCCAGAACGCCGCGAGCCTGAGCTACGGCAGGCCGGGCGTGCTGCAGGGCACGTACTCGATGCTGCTGCAGGATGCCGAAGGCCAGATCCAGGAGACCGATTCGATCTCCGCGGGCCTCGACTACCCCGGAGTAGGGCCGGAGCACGCCCTGCTGCATGCGACCGGGCGGGTGCGCTACGAGTCGGCCGACGACGATGTCGCATTGGCTGCGCTTTCGGAGTGCTGCCGCGCCGAGGGCATCCTGCCCGCCCTCGAAACCGCCCATGCGCTGGTGGGGGCGAAGCGCTGGGCAGCCCGTAATCCCGGCAAGCGCGCCATCGTCTGCCTGTCCGGCCGCGGCGACAAGGACATGCCGACGCTGCTGCGAACCCTGGTTGCGGCAGAATCCTCGAAGGTTGGTTCGACCGGCGGTGCAGCATGAAGCCCAGCCAGCGGCTTTCGAACGCCATCAGCGCAGCCGCGGGCGCCGGTCGGGATCCGGCGCTGGTGGCGTTCCTGACCGCAGGTTTCCCGGCCATGACGCAGTTCCGTGAGCATCTGCTCGCGGTGGCCAGCGCCGCAGACGTGGTTGAGATCGGCGTGCCGTTCACCGACCCGATGGCGGACGGCATGACCATCCAGCGTTCCAGCCGCGAGGCCCTGCGCCAGGGCGTGAGCCTGCGCTGGATCCTCGCGGAACTGCGCGCGATGACGCGGCCGGCGGCGCCACTGGTGCTGATGAGCTACCTCAACCCGCTGCTGCAGTACGGCTATGAACGGCTCGCGCAGGATGCCGCGGCCGCCGGCGTCTGCGGCTTCATCGTGCCGGACCTGCCGTACGACGAAGGCGACGATCTGCGCGCGGCGCTCGCGGTCACGGGCATAGCGCTCGTGCAGATGGTGACGCCCGTGACGACGGATGCACGGCTTGCCCAGGTCTGCGACGCGAGCGAGGGGTTCGTCTACGCCGTGACCATGACCGGTACGACCGGCAAGAGCGTCGCCGTGCCGGACAGCGTGCTGGAGTACCTGCGACGGGTGAAGCGCGTGGCGCGGGTACCGGTGTGCGCCGGTTTTGGCATTCGCTCGGTCGAGCAGGTGCAGCGGCTGCGGCACACGGTTGACGGCGTCGTGGTGGGTTCCGCGCTGGTCGAGGTGCTGGAACGCGGTGAGGACGCGGCGCAGTGGCTGCAATCGCTACGGCCGGCATGAGCAAGCCCGTCGCGAAGTCACGCGTGCCCCTGGGGCTGGCAGCGCTGCTCGCAGCGCTGTCGACGCTGAGCCCGTTCTCGATCGACACCTTCTTTCCTGCTCTGCGGGCGATGCAGGGCGAGTTCGGTCTCGGACCGCTCGAGATCCAGCAGACGCTCACTGCGTACATGCTTCCCTATGCCTTCATGTCGCTGGTGCACGGGCCGCTGTCGGATGCGATAGGCCGGCGACCGGTCGTGCTCTGGGGCCTCGCGCTGTACGCGGTTGCATCGCTCGCCTGTGTGTTTGCGCCGAGCTTCTGGGCCCTGCTGGTTTTTCGCGCGATGCAGGGCGTGACGGCTGGGGCGGGACTTGCGGTAGGCCGTGCCGTAATCCGCGACCTGTACGATGGTCCCGAGGCGCAACGGCTGATGAACACGGTGACGATGTTCTTCAGCCTGGCGCCCGCGATCGCGCCGGTGGCTGGTGGATTCGTGTACGCGGCGTTCGGCTGGCGCTACGTGTTCGCGATGCTGGCTGTGCTCGGGTTCGCCGTGTGGTTTGCGACGTTCCACCTGCTGCGCGAGACCCATCCGAGCGAGCGGCGCATTCCGCTCGGGCTTGGATCGCTGGCGGCAACTTCGTGGTCGATCGCGCGCAATCCAGGTTTCCTGCTGCTGGCCATGGCCAGCGCGGTGAATTTCTCGGCGCTGCTGGCCTACATCGGCGCCGCTCCGGCGATCGTGCTGGACACCTGGGGACTGCGCGAAACGCAGTTTGCGGCACTGTTCGTGCCGATCATCGGCGGCTTCCTGATCGGCGCGATCATCTCCAGCCGCATGGCCGGAAGGTTGCCGCAGCGCCGCCAACTGGTCGTGGGCTTCGGCTGTATGCTGGCGGGCGCGCTGGGCACTGCGTTGCTGGCGGCAATGGCAGCCCATCCGCCGCTGCTTGCCCAGCAACTCCTGCTGACGCTGACGACGCTCGGAGTCCAGTTCATCTCACCGCTGTTGCAATTGCGCCTGCTCGACATGTTTCCAAAGGCGCGCGGCTCGGTGGTCTCGGTGTCTTCGTTCGTCTCGCTGATCCTCGGCAGCCTGGTCATTGGCTTCGTGGCGCCGGTGTTCGCCGGCTCGCTGGTTGCCCTGGGCCTCTGGGCGGCGGCGGCCGCGCTGGTTTCCCTGGCGCTGCTGTTGCTGATTTCGCGTCGTGCGGCGGCGCTGCAGCCCGCATGATCCGCGGCGTCCACCACATCAACTACCTGGTGCGCGACCTCGCCGAGGCGCGCGCGAGGTTCACGCGCCTGCTGGGCGTCACATTCGGTGAAGCGGTGGAGCTGCGTGAGCGCGGGGCGCTGGCGTCGCGCGCCCGGCTCGGCAGCACCTGGCTGGTGCTGGTGCAGCCGACGCGCCCGGACGGCGTGCCCGGGCGCTACCTCGCCGAGCGCGGCGAGGGGCTGTTCCTGCTGTCGCTCGATGTTGCGGATGTCGACGCCGAGCGCAACGCCGCGAGTGGCCGCGGCGCCACGTTCTCGGCGGCGGGCCTGCGCGAGGGCCTGGATGGATGGCGCATCCTCGACTTCGACGCCGCGCAGACGCCGGGGTTCGAGCTGCAGCTCTGCGAAGACCCGGACCGACCCGCGTGAACGCAGAGACGCTGCTGGCCGTGCTGCCGCGCTTTCGCGGCCCGCCTGGCTCCGCCAACGGCGGCTACTTTGCCGGCCTGGTAGCCGCACTCGCGGCGGACCCCGTAACTGTGCGTCTGCGCCATCCGCCGCCGCTCGGCGTGCCGCTGCGGGCGACGCGGGTCGCGGCCGGTGCGATCAAGGTCCACCACGGCGAGCAGCTGGTGGCCGAGTCGCGTCCTGCGACCCTGGACGCCACGGCGCCCGACGCCGTGCCCTACATGGCGGCGCTGGCCGCATCCCGCGGCTTCAGCGGATTCGCGCAGCATTCGTTTCCAGAGTGTTTCGTCTGCGGACCTGCGCGGGCGCGCGGCGACGGACTGCGCATTTTCCCTGGACCGGTGGCGGGACGTGAGCCGACGGCGTCGCGTCGCGTCGCTGCGCCGTGGGTGCCGGACTCGACGCTCGCCGCAGCCGACGGCAAGGTCGCCGCCGAGTTCGTCTGGGCGGCGCTCGATTGTCCGGGCTACTTCGCGGTCGCCGAACCCGGCGAGACGATGCTGCTGGCAGAGCTCACGGCGCGCCTCGAGCGTCGCGTCCACGTCGACGAGCCCTGCGTGTTGCTCGGCTGGGCGCTGCAGCGCGACGGACGCCGTGCGCTCGCCGGTACCGCGTTGTACGGCCGGGACGGCGGACTGTGCGCGCAGGCGCAGGCGCTGTGGATCGCGCCCCGGAGTGCCGGCGCATGATGTCATGGCGCCTCACTCGCTACCTGTTTCACAGCCTGCTGGCCAGCTGGGCGACGGTCGCCGGCGTGCTGTTGCTGGTGCTGGTGGTGCAGCAGGTCGCGGCCCTGCTGGAACGCATCGTCGACCGGCAGATCGCGCCGGAGATCATGTGGCAGGTGCTTGGCTGGGCCACGGTCGCCAATCTGCCGACGATCCTGCCGGTAAGCCTGTTGCTCGGTGTCGTGCTGGCGCTCGGCAGGCTCGCCAGCGACAGCGAGCTCACCGCAATGCGCGCCTGCGGGCTTTCGCCCATCAGGCTGCTCGTGCCGGTCGCGCTGCTGACGCTGCCGCTGGCTCTGGTGCAGGCGGCAGTCGCATTGCATTTCGGGCCCGAGGCAACCTGCAATGCCCTCAAGGCCCGTTCGCAGGTTGAGCGCACGCTGGCGCTCGGGCCGGTGAAGCCCGGTGTCTTCCAGGCGTTCGGGGGCGGCAGCGTCTACTTCGTGGAGGAGGTCGCGCCCGACGGCGAGCTGCGCAATGTGTTCATCGAACGCGGCGAGGGCGACGCCGACGTCGAGATCATCCTCGCGCGGCGCGGGCGTATCGAGCCGCTGATCGAAAGCGACCTGCTGCGCCTGCGTCTGTTCGACGGGCAGCGTTACGCCGGGGTTCCCGGCCGCGCGGATTTCCGCGTGCTCGAGTTCGAGGTTTACGAGGCGCGGATTCCGTTGCCGGCAGCGACCGGACGGTGCGAACGCGCGGATGCGCGCCCCATCGCAGCGCTCGTCAGCTCCGCCAAGGGCGAG
Organism: Gammaproteobacteria bacterium; assembly: GCA_031431655.1. Lineage (GTDB taxonomy): Bacteria > Pseudomonadota > Gammaproteobacteria > Steroidobacterales > Steroidobacteraceae > UBA964. The sequence continues at coordinate 8,852 of JANPDV010000436.1, forward strand.
GAGCGCGCCGAGCTATCCTGGCGAATCGGGCTGCCGGTGATCCTGCTGGCGCTCGGCCTGCTGTCGGTACCGCTGTCCGCGGTGAAGCCGCGGCAGGGCCGCTTCGTGCGCGTGCCCGCGGCACTGGCCCTGTTCTTCGTCTATCTCTTCTCCACGATCGGACTGACCACCTGGTCCGGCCGGAATCCCGGCATTGGCCCCGCACTGTTCTGGGCGCTGCACGCCGGTGTGCTGCTCGTTGGATTCCTGTGGCTGGCGGCGCAGCAGGGCTGGCTGCAGTTCAGGTCACCCAGCCGCCCGCAAACGGGATCGACTGCCCCACCATGAAGCGCACCTCGTCGCTGGCAAGGAACACCGCCAGCGCTGCGTCCTCCTCGGGAGTCGCGAGCCTGCCGACCGGAACCTCGCCGGCAAGCCGCTGCTGGAATCTCTCGTTGGACTGTATTTCCGGCGGAAAGTAGGTCGGATTGTCGACGAAGTTCTGCGCGATGGCGTTGACCTGCACGTTGTGTGGCGCCATCTCGACGCCGAGCGCGCGCACGTACGCGAGCTGCGCGCCGCGCGCCGCGCTGTAGGTCGAGGCGCGCTTCATGCCGCGCAGCGCGGACGCACTGCCCATCACGATGATCTTGCCGGCCTGGCGCGCCTTCATCTGCGGCAGCACGGCGCGGCACAGCCGCGGCAGCGGGTCGACCAGGCTCGCGAATACGGCGCGCCACTCGGCTTCGGTGGCTTCGACGGCGAGCGTCGACGGGGCCGCAATCGCGAGGTTTGCGATCAGTACGTCGATGTGGCCGGCCGCCGCGACCAGGTCCGCCACGACCGGCGCCGACAGTGGCGTGGCCTGGTCCGCGATCACCACGGCGCCATGCCGCTCGAACCCGGCGCACAGCGCCGGCCCCATGAACTGCGTGGCCTGCGTGATCAGCACGCGCTTGCCGCGCAGCGATTCGCCAATCATCGTCATCGTTCGCGTCTCCATCCCCACAGCAGGCAGAGCGCGCCCGCGGAAACCAGCGCGATGCCCGGCCACTCGGGCGAACGGCCGACGGCCAGCCACACCACGCCGCCCAGCAGCAGCGCCGCGCCCACGGTGACGCGATCGCGCTGGCGTTGCGACTCGCGCAGGCTGCGCTCCAGCGACTGGATGTTCTCCGCCTCGACATGCAGCCGCAGCGTGCCATCCTGCGCGCGCTGCACGACGCCCTTGACCAGCGGGGGCAGGGCGCGTGCCGCTGCGAGGATCTCGGGCAACTGCGCGCGCAGCATCTGCATCACGTTGGCGCCGCTGACGCGCTCCGCCATCCACTCCCGCAGGATCGGCGCCGCCGTCTGCCAGATGTCGAGGTCCGGGTGCAGGTCCCGCCCGAGGCCTTCGACCTGCAGCAGCGTCTTCTGCAGCAGCACGAGTTGCGGCTGGATCTGCATGTCGAAGCGGCGCGAGATCTCGAACAGCCGCAACAGCACGGTGCCGAACGAGATCTCCCTGAGCGGCTTGTTGAAAATGGGCTCGCAGACGGTGCGGATCGCCGATTCCATCTCGTCGACGCGCGTGTTGGCGGGCACCCAGCCGGACTCTACGTGCAGGTCCGCGACACGCCGGTAGTTGCGGTCGAAAACGGCGAGGAAGTTCTCTGCGAGATAGTGCTGGTCGCGCGGATCCAGCGTACCGACGATGCCGAAGTCGACCGCTGCATAGACGGGTTTCGCCGGATTATCCAGCAGCACGAAGATGTTGCCCGGATGCATGTCGGCGTGGAAGAAGTTGTGGCGGAACACCTGGGTGAAGAAGATCTTCACGCCATTCTCGGCCAGCAGTGGCACGTTCGCACCCGCCGCGCGCAGCGCCGCCATGTTGCTGATCTGCACGCCCCGGATGCGCTCCATCACCATGACGTCGATGCGGCACAGGTCCCAGTAGACCTCCGGCACGTACAGCAGGTCGGTGCCGATGAAGTTGCGGCGCAGCTGCGAGGCATTGGCGGCTTCGCGCATCAGGTCGAGCTCGTCGAGGATCGTCTTGCGATACTCGCGCACGACCTCGGTGACGCGCAGTCGGCGCGCTTCGGCCGAATTGCGCGCCGCGAGCGCCGCCAGGGCGTCCAGCACTTCCAGGTCGCGCTCGATCATCGCGCGCATGCCGGGCCGCAGCACCTTGACGATGACCTCGCGATCGCCCGGCGCCGATCCACCGACCACGGCGCCGCGCAGCAGGGCGACGTGCACCTGGGCGATCGATGCGGCAGCAAGCGGCGTTTCGTCGAACGCAGCGAACATTTCGCCAACCGGACGCCCGTAGGCCCGCTCGACGATCTGCCGGGCGATCCGTCCATCGAACGGCGGCACTGCATCCTGCAGCTTTGCGAGCTCGTCGGCGATATCGGGCGGCAGCAGGTCGCGCCGCGTGGAGAGGGCCTGGCCGAACTTGACGAAGATCGGGCCGAGTTCTTCGAGTGCGAGCCGCAGGCGCACCGCGCGCGACGCCTGCTTGCGGCGCTCGAACCACGTCCACGGCGACAGCCTGAAGAGGTACCGCAGCGGCCGGTAGAGATGCGTTTCGCGAACGAACTCGTCGAGACCGTGGCGCACGAGCACGCGCTGGATCTCGATCAACCGCGCCAGCACGCGCAGCTTCACGAAAGCGACTCCGGCAGTGCATCCGCGTCGGGCGGCGGTACCGGACGCGGTTCGAGCAGCGCGATCCGTGCTTCGAGCCGGTCCACGGCCTCGCGCAGGCGATCGACATCGGCGAACCACGCTTCGGCCTCGCCGCGCGGCACGAGATCACCCGTTTCATGTGAAAGGTACTCGGCCGAGTTGCGGACGGCGGTCGTTGCGAGTCGGCGGCCGGCGCCCAGCGCGGCCGTGACCAGCGCGCTCGCGCTGCGCGCCGCGTTGTCGCCAAGCAGCCGCGCGAGTTCGTCCTCGAGATCGGGCCGCAGCCGCAGCGCGAGTTCGCGAAACTGCTGCGCGATCTCGACGTCGCCGCGGATCGTCACGGCGCCGCGCTGGATGTGCTGTTCCGGGTCAGGGCCGGCGAGCGCAACCAGGCTGACCGGCGTCCCCTCGATAGTGGCGTCGGCCGCCGCCGGCTGCGGTGCGATTGCCGGGGAGCCGGAGGCGTCGTTGCTCTGCAGATGCAGCGAGCGGCCATCCGAGCTGACGTCCAGTCGCCAGGGCGTGCCCTGCAGCACGATCCGCAGGCTGCGGCCCCGCAGCGCGGCGCACAGCTCCCGCGCACGCGGTGAGCTGACGAGGTTGCGGTTCAGCAGGTTTTCGACGAGGCCGGTGAGCACGCGCGAGTCCGCTCAGGCCCGATAGCCGCGATGCACTGCCACGATGCCGCCCGCGAGATTGTGGTAGCGGCAATCGGCGAGCCCGGCATCGCGCAGGATGCCGAGCAGCGTCTCCTGGTCCGGGTGCCTGCGGATCGACTCGGCGAGATAGCGGTAGCTGGCCTCATCGTTGGCAACCACGCGCCCGAGCGTCGGCAGCACGCGGAAAGAGAACGCGTCGTACAGGGTTCGCAGCCCCGCGTCGGCTGGCTTCGAGAACTCCAGCACCAGCAGCTGTCCGCCTGGCTTGAGTACGCGCGCCATCGATGCGACCGCGGCAGGCTGGTCCGTGACGTTGCGCAGACCGAAGCCGATGGTGACGCAGTCGAACGAGCCCGCGGCGAAGGGCAGCTTCTCTGCATTGGCCTGCACGTACTGGACGTTGCCGACCACGCCGCGATCGAGCAGCCGGTCGCGACCTCTGTCGAGCATGGCGGAGTTGATGTCGGTCATGACCACCAGACCGGACGGCCCGACCTGCTGCGCGAGCCCCGCGGCGAGGTCGCCGGTGCCGGCGGCGACATCGAGGGCTCGCTGACCGGCGCGCAGCTGCGTGAGGGACAGCGTGAACTCCTTCCAGACCCGATGCAGCCCGCCGGACATGAGGTCGTTCATCAGGTCGTAGCGCGGCGCGACGGAATCGAACACGCCCCGCACACGACGAGCCTTGTCGTTCCAGGAGACGTCTTCGAAGCCGAAGTGGGTGGTCTTGTCGCGCGGTGAGTCGGTCACGATCGGGAATGCCATCGGGGTCGGGCATTGTAAAGCCGCCGCGCCCGTTGCGCCGAAAACGTGCGCGGGGCCGTGTCGGCAGAAACGACGACCGCGGCGTCAGCGGCGCGGCGTGGCGTCGGCCAGCGCCTGGGCGCAGCGTTCCCGGTAGCGGCGCCACAGCGCCGCCTGGTCGCGGCCGAGTTCGTGCAGGTACGTCCAGCTGAACAGGCCGCTGTCGTGGCCATCGTCGAAGATCAGCCGGACGGCGTACTGGCCGACGGGCTCGATACCCCGGATACCGACGTTTTCCTTGCCTACCACGAGCACTTCCTGGCCGGGCCCATGACCCTTGACCTCTGCTGACGGGGAGTGCACCCGCAACAGTTCGAACGGCAGCTCGAACCGCGCGCCGTCCTCGAACAGCACTTCCAGCAGGCGCGACTGGCGACGCAGCTTGATTTCGGTCGGCTGGAGCATGGCAACGTTCGCGTACCGGTGACCGCGCCATTGTGCATGGTGCGCCCCGGCCCTTCACGGTGACTTTTGCCGGACACCGACGGATACTCGTTTGCCGAGAAGGGGGTCGATAGAACCATGCATCCGACGGATACGTCGCATCCTGACTATTTCCACAAGGTCGTCGACTGCCAGTGGGCCTGTCCGGCCCATACCGATGTACCCGAGTACATCCGGCTGATCGCCCAGGGTCGCTTTACCGACGCCTACCTGGTCAACCGCAAGTCGAATGTCTTCCCCGGGATTCTCGGTCGCGTCTGCGATCGACCCTGCGAGCCGGCCTGCCGGCGTGGCCGCGTCGAGCAGAAGCCCGTGGCGATCTGCCGTCTCAAGCGCGTCGCGGCG
>JANPDV010000437.1:0-6016 GCA_031431655.1 Gammaproteobacteria bacterium
CGGCGCGTTGACTCGTCGGCGGGGAACAGATGCTCGATACGCAGCGAGGCGACGGTCACGTCGAGTGGTGAGCCGAAGGTCGTGAACGTGGAGAAGAACGTCAGCGGCCCGTGCGCAGCCGAGCGCAGGCGCGCCACCATCAGCGGCGAACCGAAGGTCGTGAACGTGGAGAAGAACCTGAGCGGCCCGTGCGCCACCGAGCGCAGGCGGGCCAGCAGCAGCGGCGAGCCCGTCTCCGCCGCCACTGCGGCCTGGCGATTCGGCGCGCTGACGCGCGTCGGCACGCTGGCACGCAGCTCGTCGACGAGCGTCGCCAGCGCCGGCACGTGCGCGGACTCGCGCGTGGCGCGCTGCCAGACTTCCCCGCACACTTCGTCGGCGTTCTCGAAGAACGCGCTGAGCCCGCCTGGAAGCAGCGTCGCGCGCAACATGTTGAACGGTGCGCCGTCGGGTCCCGGCGCGAGTATCGCGTCATCGACACCGAGGAGATGCAATAGCCGGCGTACTCCCGCGTTCGCGTCCAGCAGGTTCCACGCGGAATCCAGCAGCAGCGCCGGTGCAGGTTCGTGTGCGGCGAGCAGGTGCCGCACCGCATCGCGGACGGCCTTCATCTCCGCGGAGTCGAGCGCGCGCGCGGCATAGGCCGGAGCGAAGCCGGCAACCAGCAGCGTGGCATTGCGCTCGGCCAGCGGCGCCTGCAAGGCATCGAGGATCGCGAGCAGCGTTGCGCGGCTGACGCCGGCGCGGCCGGTTTCGAGGCAGCTCAGGTGACGCTGCGACACCCCCACGTCCAGGGCGAGCTGCAGCTGGCTGATGCGGCGTGACGCTCGCAGGGCGCGCAACCGCTCACCGAGAGCCTGCGCCCGGCGGGGCGCGGCCGCCGTCACGGGATGAAGCTGCGGAGCGTCCGGGGGAGTGAGCATCGGTGTCGATCGTGCCGAAGCTGCGCAAGCCCGTCCATGACCTCGGAGGTCATTGCGGCGATGACGGCGCGCCCGAAGAATGTGCCCCGAACGATCGACGAATTGCAGGCTTCAGGAGAAGGCAGATGGACGCTCGGCAGGCATTGATCTGGACGGTGCTGGCGCTGGGGCGTCGCAGCGCATGAGGCGGTACGGCTTGCTGCTGGTGTTCATGCTGGTCGGGCTGATCAACTTCTACCCCGTGATCGGGGTGCTCGGGCCGCAGCAACTGCAACGACTCTATGGGGTTGCTGCGCTCGAGCCCGATACCGTGCTGCTGCTGCGACACCGCGCGCTGCTGTTCGCGCTCGTCGGCGGCCTGCTGATCGCCGCAGCGTTCAGGCCGGCGCTGCGCCACTTCGCGACCGCGGTGGGCCTGGCGAGCATGCTGTCGTTTGGGTTGCTGGCCCTGCCACTGGCGGAGCATGGCGAGGCGGCGAGGAGAGTATTCTGGGTGGACGTCGTGGCAAGCGGGGCGTTGTTGCTGGGATGGCTGCAGCACGCCTGGCCGAACAGGAGCGATCGATGAAAGCAGCACTCGCACTGGCCTGGATCACCCTGATCGGCACTGCGATGCCGGCGAACGCCGCGGAACCGGCGGATGGCTACGCGGGCTCGCTGTTCAAGCGACAGGTCGTGGTGGTGTCCGACATGAATCGCGCGCTGACGCTGTATCGCGATCTGCTCGGCTTCCAGCTCGACGGACCGATCAACGCGTCGGACTCCACCAGCTACACCTACGACATGATGGAGATCCCGCGCAACGCGCGCCTGCGCACCGCGTCGCTGAATGCGGGGAAGCGGCAGATCCGCACGCTGCTGCTGCTGGAGGTTTCCGGGATTCCGGTACCCGGACTTGCGGGACCGCGGCGCACCGCCACCGTCGTCAATGCAAACGGGCGATTCAAGACCATCATCGCGGCGGTCGGAAAACTCGGCCTGCCGCTCAAGGCGGTGCAGGTGCTCGACAGCGTGGACCCGGCCGACGGCCGCGGCGTGGAGCAGGCGTTCCAGGACTGGGACGGCAACGTCGTGCTGCTGTACGAGTTTCCGAAGCGCTGAGGGCGGCCCGCGCAGCGCAGCCCGAGTAACACTGCGACACGGCCGGGAGTCGTGGTAGGATCCCGCGAGACTGGGGGCCTCGCTCGTCGGCAGGACGCTGACAGCCACATAAATCGCGTCAAATCGACGCAACGTCATCATGGAGGATGAACGCATGTCCCGTTCCGTTTCTGCCCTGTCCCACTCCGTTCGCAACGTTTCCTGGAAGACCACGCTCGGCGCCATGTTCGTTGCCGCGGCCGTAACCCTGTTCGCCACGCCGGCTCATTCGGCCGACGCGATGGCGAAGAAAGACATCGTCGACACGGCGGTCGCCGCGGGCGATTTCAAGACGCTGGCGGCGGCGCTGCAGGCTGCCGGCCTGATCGAGACGCTCAAGGGCAAGGGCCCGTTCACGGTGTTCGCACCGACTGATGCGGCGTTCGCCAAGCTGCCGAAGGGCACGCTGGACGACCTGCTGAAGCCGGCGAACAAGGCCAAGCTCGCTGGCATCCTCACGTACCACGTGGTTGCCGGCAATGTGATGGCGGCCGACGTCGTCAAGCTGACGTCAGCGAAGACGGTGCAGGGCCAATCGGTGAAGATCGTCGTCAAGGACGGCAAGGTGATGGTCGACGGCGCCAACGTCGTCAAAACCGACATCGCCACCTCGAACGGCGTGATCCACGTCATCGACACGGTGATCCTGCCGAAGGGCTGAGCCAGCCCACGCGCCCGGCGACCGCGCCGGACGCGGGATCCTCCGGATCCACAAGGCCCCCGCCAGAGCGATCTGAGCGGGGGTTTTGCTTTTCCGCGGCTCGCGCGGCCGGCTTCACCATGCATCTGCACCCAACCTTCGTCGTTGCTTTTCCGCTCCTTCAGGATGCGGCGCCCGGTTTCAGCTGAACTGAGGGCCAGCTCGGTGCCCGTTGGCGCCGCCGGAGGATGACCCATGTCAAACACCGCAAGAATCACCGCAACCCTGCTGCTGTTGGCATCGAGCCTCACTGCCTGCGGCGGAGGCGGCTCGGGCAACACCGCGCCAGGTGCTCCCGCCGGAATCCCAGCGGCAATTGCGCCACCGCCGGTGGTACAGAACCCGGTCGTGTTCATCGGTCTCTGCTGGTTATGCGACTCAACACAGTTCCAGCTAGCCAGCTTTGCCGAGCTGGACGGCGAGACGGAGCCGGCGTCGATGATCGAGGCCGACAGCGTCGTGGAGGCGCGAGGGTTCAGGCGACAGATCGGCAGTTACTCATCGATCAGCTACGATGCGCTGCTGCGCAGCAGCAGCGCCGCCGTCGGCACGATCGAGTGGATTGACCTGGCGCGCGGCCGCATCGGCGTGCTGGGGCAGGAAGTGCACGGGGCGGACCAGTGGGTCTCCCCGACGGCTGGTCTGAACCCTGGCTTTCTCCGCCGCACGAACCTGCTGATCGATGAACTGCGGGTGGGCGATCGCGTGCGCGTCAACGGCTTCGACTCGACCGACGGCTACATTGCGGGCACCGGCGTGCATCGCGCCATCGCGGGATCGAGCGACCGGGTGACCGGCACGGTGCGCAGCGTCGATGCCGGGCTGCGCCGGTTGCAGATCGGCTCGCTCGCCATCGACTACAGCAGGGCGCGGATCGAATCGTTCCCTGCGGGAGAGCCGCGAGTCGGCGACCTGGTCGAAGCGGTTGGCACGGCCGGCGGCGCGCCGCGGACCCTGTCGGCCAGCGCGCTGCGCTACGCCGAATCCACGCTCGAGCTCGCGGCGGACAGCGACGTTACTGTGATCGGCCTGCTGACGCGGCTTGCCACGACCAGCGTCTCGGGTACACAGGCGCTGGAGCTGCAGATCGCGGGACGCAGTGTGCGCATCCGGGCCGACTGCGGCGCGCAGAACCTGCGGGTGGCCCAAATGATCTCCGCACGCGGTGTCCGCGCCGATACCGGGCTGGTGGGCGGTGCACGCTGCGGCTATCTGCGAGACGACGTCGCCGGTGGCCACTATCTCACGGGCACGCTGGCGAGCGTCGATGCCGCCAGCGGTGTGTATCGGATACTGGATCTGGAACTGCGCGATCAGTTCTTCACGACCTACACCGCTGCTTCGGCGGCGCCGATCAGCCGGACTGATCTGAAGCCGGGCGACCGCGTCCAGGTCCGCGGGCTCGCAGCGCCTCAGCCTGCGGTGGTGGTGGCTACAACGATCACCAGGATCCTCGAACCCGCGGGTGCGCCGCTGAAAGTGGAAGCCTGGATGATGCGCAACGCCGCCGGACAGCTCGAGTACCTCGGGCGAACCATCGCGATCGATTCGGCCACGCGGGCCGGGTTTCGCGATTGCTCGAGCACTGTGCAGTCGCTCACACCGGTTGACGCAAGCCGGTTCATGGACTCGGCGTTCAGGCAAGGCGCGGGCGGCTATCGGTTCGTGACCGCCGAGATCGAGAAAATGCCGACCGGTGCCTGGCGTGCCGTGACAGTGGAAACCTCGGACAACGTGTACTGCGACTGACTGCGCGCCGCAACCCTTGAGCAGAGGAACCAGATCATGAATCACCTCCAGATCGAGCACGCTCCGTCACGGCGCAGGCCCAACCTATCGCCGACGAAATCGTGGTTGTTTGCGCTATTCATTGGCTCTCTCGCGTCGGCGGCCCTGGTGGCTGCACCACTCGAACTGGACCCTGCCTACGGGCGGGGCGGCATCACGCAACTCGCCGGCTCGGAGCGGCTGGCCGGCTCGGGCTTCGGCTATTGGTCGATCGCGGCACCGACACTCGCGCTGCCCGACGGCACCGTGCTGTTCGCCGGAGTGGACACGAACTTCAGGATGGTGGTGGTACGGCTGCAGTCGGAGGGTCAGCTGGACGCGGGCTTCGGCGCGGCCGGACGCGTGTTCGTCGAGCTGAGTCCGGGCGCCCCGGGTCTCGCAGTGACCGCGAACGGCCGCATCCTCGTTGGCGGTGCGGTGCGAGCCGCCGACGGCGCAGCGCGGGTCCGGGTGCTGCGGCTGAACGCCAACGGCTCGCTGGACCGTACGTTTGGCCGCAACGGATATGCGGATCTGGAGCACCCTCAAACGGAGGCGCCTGCCAAGGCCGTCCGCCTGGCCATTGACGGGCGCGACCGCATTCGAGTCGTGGCCGCCTGCTCGCGCGTGGCGTGCGGAGTGCAGTCATGGCGGCTGCTGGCGGATGGGGCAATCGATCCGACGTTCGTGGCGAGCAGCATCAGCTCGCCGTCGCCGAGCGCGTTCCCGGCAGCGCTCCAAGCGATGCCGGACGGCTCCAGCTTCGCGATCGTGGTCGATCCCGAGGACGAGATGGACGGCACGAGTCGTCTGCTGCGATTCGCACCGGACGGACAGCCCGCGCCAATCTCGATGTCGCCGCTCAACGCGGACCTGTGGACCCTGCACCGCCGGGATCAGTACCTGTACGTGGCCGGATTCCGTGCGCCGCAGGCGGGGGGGCGATCAGGCCTGGGGTTGATCGCACGACTCGACAGTCAGGGCGAGCTGACACGTGACTTCGGTCGCGATGGCGTCGCCGAGCTCCCGGTGTTGTCGCTCCCGGACAGCGGACTGTTTCCGTTCGCTATCGCCACCACTGCGAGCGAGGTGTGGGTTGCCGGGCGCACGCTGGCGCCGAGCAACGCGCCGCTCCTGACGACCATCGTGAAGCTGACCGCGAACGGCACCTTGGATACTTCATTCGGCCGCGATGGATTCGGGCAAGTGAGTACCGCACACGTGCACTACCTGGCCGCGTCGCTCACTCTGGATGCGAATCGTCGGCTCCTGCTGAGCGGTTACAGCGGCGCCTCAGTCGGCGCCGGTCTTCCGGTTGCGAGCCGCTTCCGAGCCGTCGACGATTCCGGACCGCCGCGCAGTGCGGGAGTGGTCGCGCTCGCAGAATCATTAGCAGTCGCCGCCGAAGCGACGCGCGGGGTCACGGTGCAGGTGCTGCGCACCGGAGGGGCCGTGGGTGCGGCCAGCGTCGAATACGAGACCGTGG
>JANPDV010000438.1:0-4756 GCA_031431655.1 Gammaproteobacteria bacterium
CGCGGCGGGATCGGCGGGCGCAGCCTGCGAGGCGTCGGCCACGCGGGTACGCCGGGCGTCGGGGCGAGGCGTTTCGGCTTCCGCCAGTGCGTGCTGCAGTGCATTGCGCTGGTAGACGAAGAGCCCCGCAGCTACCAGCAGTCCTAGGCCAAGGCCCGCCGCGAACTCGCGCCAGCGAGTCGCGTCGAACGGCTGCCGCCGCGCGTGCTTGTAGTCCCGGGAAATGGGCTTGGCTGCCATGGCGGGTCTACATGCTGTCCGGTGCCGAGACGCCGAGCACCGCGAGGCCGTTGCGGATCACCTGCTGCGCGGCGCCGAGCAGGTAGACGCGCGCATGCCGCGCGTCATCCTCGGGCACCAGTACGCGTTCCGCGTTGTAGAAGCTGTGCAGGGTATTGGCCAGGTCGCGCAGGTAGTGCACCAGCGCATGCGGCCCGCGCAGGGCGGCTGCCTGGACGATGATTTCCGGATAACGCGACAGGCTGGTCAGCATGGCCTGTGCGGCGTCGCTGCCGAGCAGCGCGGCTCCCTGTGCCGCCACGATATCGCGGGCGCGCGCTTCGTCGTAGCTGAGGCCGCGCGCGCCCAGTTCCTTCATCACGCTGGCGACGCGGGCGTGCGCGTACTGGATGTAGAACACCGGGTTCTCGTTCGATTTCGACTTGGCGAGTTCCAGGTCGAAGTCGAGCGACTGGTCATGGCTGCGTATCAGGTAGAACAGCCGGCAGGCGTCGTTGCCGACCTCTTCGCGCAGCTGCCGCAGCGTGACAAAGGTGGCCTCGCGCTTGCCCATCGAGAGCTTGACGCCGTTGCGAAACAGGCTGACGAGCTGCATCAGGCAGACTTCCAGGCACTCCGGCGGATGCCCGAGTGCGACCAGGCCGCCGCGCACGCGCGCCACGTAGCCATGGTGGTCCGCACCCAGCACGTCAATCAGCGTGTCGAAACCGCGTTCGCGTTTCTCCAGGTGATAGGCGATGTCGGACGCAAAGTAGGTCTTGACGCCGTTCTCGCGGACGACGACGCGGTCCTCGTCGTCGCCGAACTCGGTGGAGCGGAACCACTGCGCGCCGTCCTTTTCGTAGATGCGTCCCTGCTGCCGCAGCAGGTCGAGGGCGTGATCGATGGCGCCGCTGCGCGCGAACTCACGCTCGCTGGTCCAGCGGTCGAACTTCACGCCCATCGCGGCGAGGTCCTCGCGAATCTCCGCCAGCATCTCGGCCAGGCCCAGTTCCAGCACCTGCTGGAAGCCGCTCTCGTCGATCAGCACCCGCGCGCGCGCGATCACGGCGTCGATGTAGCGGTCCTTGTCGCCGGCGGGCGCATCGGGCGGCAGGTCCGCGAGCAGCGTCGCGGCCGGACGCCGCAGCGCGTCGCCGCACTGCGTGCGCAGCTTCTGCGCGACCGGCAGGATGTATTCGCCGCGGTAGCCGTTCTGCGGGAACGGCAGGCTCTCGCCGCAGGCCTCGAGGTAGCGCAGCCAGACGCTTACCGCGAGGATCTCCATCTGCCGACCGGCGTCGTTGATGTAGTACTCGCGAAACACTGAATAGCCCGCGGCTTCCAGCAATCCGGCCAGCGCCGAGCCATAGGCCGCCTGACGACCGTGGCCGACGTGCATCGGGCCGGTGGGATTGGCCGAGACGAACTCCAGCAGCACGCGCCGTGGTTGGGCGAGGGTCGCACGGCCGTAGCGCTCGCCCAATTCATAGACCCGCGCGAGTTCGCGCAGCGTCAGGTCGCGCGCCAGGGTGAAATTGATGAAGCCGGCGCCGGCCACTTCTGCCCTGGTGATCAGCGAGTTCGTCGGCAGCGCGCCGACGATGGCCTGGGCCAGTTCGCGCGGGTTGCGGCGGGCGGGCTTGGCCAGGCGCATGGCCACGTTGGAGGCGAAGTCACCGTGCTGGGCGTCGCGGGTGCGCTCGACCTGGGCCCAGGTCGGGTCCACGGGAGCCGGCAGCGTGCCACTGGCAGCAAGCGTCTCCAGCGCCTGGCTCAGCAGGCGTTCCAGTTCGGTCTTCAAGAGGGGTTCATCCGGGCCGGGAAAGCAGGCGAAATTCTAGAACAGAATCAATTGGCGGGGGAGGATTCCGCAGAACTTCCTGAGGTTTGTCGCTGGCCACTGCAGCAGCTTGCGCGGCGCGCCCTTCGTCGTGGTAGAAAGCTCGCCACTGTTTTGCAGCGGCCGCTGGCCTGACTACGGATAACCCCATGATTGCTTCGTTCCACGACCTCGCCGCCCTGCCACGGGAACAGATCCACGAACTGCTCGCGCTCGCTACGCGCCTGCGCGCCCGGCCTGAACCGCGCGCGCTCGAGGGCCGGGTGCTGGCGATGCTGTTCATGAATCCCTCGCTGCGGACGCTGGCCTCATTCCAGTCGGCCATGGCGCGCCTGGGCGGCGGCTGTTTCGTGATCTCGCCCGACATGTCGATCCACGGCCTTGAAACCCGTGCCGGCATCGTGATGGATGGTCGGGCGGCGGAGCACATCCAGGATGCCGTGCCGGTGATCGCCGCCTATGGCGACGCCATCGCGATCCGCCAGTTCGCCGAGCGCCAGTCGCTGGCCGCAGATCTCGCCGATACCGCCTACCGCGAACTGGCGCGCCTCGCCGACGTGCCCACGATCAACATGGAATCGGCCGCGTACCACCCCTGCCAGAGCCTGGCGGACTGGCACACGCTCGACCAGCTGAAGGTGCCGCGCCAGGGGGGCAAGGTGGTCGTGAGCTGGGTGTTCCATCCGCGCCCGATGCCGCTCTCCGGCGTCACGTCGACGGTGCAGATGGCGGCAATGCGCGGCATGGACGTCACCGTGCTGCGCCCGGAAGGCTTCGAACTGCCGGCGCCGGTGCTGCAGCGTGCCCGCGAGCTCGCCGCGAGCTCGGGTGGCTCGGTGCGTGAGACCATGGATCGGCGCGAGGCGATGCAGGGCGCGCAGGTGGTGTTCGCGAAGGAGTGGACCTCGCCGACGATGTATTCGGATCGGCTCGCGGAAGCCAAGCGACGCGAGGAGCTGACCGACTGGTGCATCGATGAGCCGTGGTTCGCGTCCGCCGCGGAAGGCTGCCGCTTCCTGCACGCGATGCCGATCCGCCGCGGGGTGGTAGCGGCGGACCGCCTGCTCGATGGACCGCGCAGCGCCGTACTCCATGGCGCGCGCAATCGCCTGTGGACGCAGATGGCGGTGCTGCATCAACTGATGGCGGCGCGCTCATGAGGGCCGTGCTCTGTCATCGCTTCTGCAGTGTCGCGGATCTGCAGATCGAGGAGGCCGCCGATCCGCAGCCCGGGCCGGGCGAGGTCGCGATCGACGTTCGCGCCGTCGGCATCAACTTCTTCGACGGCCTGCAGATCGCCGGCAAGTACCAGCGCAAGCCGCCGTTTCCGTTTTCACCGGGCGCCGAGATTGCGGGAGTGGTCAGCGTGGGGCATGGCGCGCTGGTGCGCGGCACGCGCGTGCTCGCCTTCCTCGGGTATGGCGGCCTCGCCGAGAAGGTGGTCGCCGATGCGTGGCGCGTGGCGCCAATCCCCGACGAAATGGCTTTCGCCACGGCCGCCGCGTTTCCCGTCGTTTACCTGACCTCGCTGCACGCCCTGCGGGATCGCGGGCAGCTGCGCGCCGGCGAGAGCCTGCTGGTGCTCGGTGCAGCCGGCGGCGTCGGCCTGGCGGCGGTCGAAATCGGCAAGGCCATGGGTGCCCGCGTCATCGCCGCGGCCTCGACGCCGGAGAAGCTGGCGTTGTGCCGTGCGCACGGCGCCGACGACACCATCAACTACGCGTCCGAGGACCTGCGTGAACGCCTGAAGCAGATCACGCAGGGTCGCGGCGTCGACGTCGTCTACGACCCTGTCGGCGATCGCTTCACCGAGCCCTGCGTGCGCAGCCTCGCGCCCGGTGGACGCCTGCTCGTGATCGGCTTCGCTGCCGGCGAGATTCCGAAGTTGCCGTTGAACCTGCTGCTGCTGAAGCAGGCTGCCGCCGTCGGCGTCATGTTGGGCGGCTTCGCTGAGGCTGATCCTGAAGCCAATGCCGCACATCTGCGGCAGCTGTTTGCGTGGTACCGCGAGGGACGCGTGGTGCCGCACCTGTCGCGCTCTTTTGGCCTCGAACAGTTTCGCGAGGCAATCGATCTGGTGATGAACCGGGGTGCACTGGGGAAGGTGGTAGTGACGATCGGGCCTTGAGCTGCCTTGCCCTGCGGGTATCAGAACAGCTCCAGCGGGTCCACATCCAGCGCCCACCGCACGCGGCGGCCCTGTGGCAGGGCGTCGATCTGTTCGACCCACCGGTCGAGCACGCGATGCAGCATGCCGCGGTCGGTGCTCTCGATCAGCAGCTGCGCATGGTGCCGGCCGGCGCGTCGCGCCATCGACGCGGGCGCAGGGCCTAACAATCGTACGCTGTCGGGTGGGTCGGCCAGCTCGCGACACGCGCTCAGGAACTCGATGACCGTGGCAGCGTCCGTTGCCGAAGCGCGCAGCGCGGCGAGCCGTGAGAACGGCGGCCAGGCGGACTCGCGGCGCTCGATCAGCGCCGTGCGCGCAAATCCGTCGTAGCCCTCCCGCAGCAGGCCCACCAGCAGCGGATGTTCGGGATACTCGGTCTGGATCAGCACTTCACCGGGTCGGTCGCCACGGCCGGCCCGGCCAGCCACCTGCACGATGGTCTGCGCCAGGCGCTCGGCGGCGCGGAAGTCGGTACTGAAGAGGCCCTGGTCGGCGTTCAGCACCACCACCAGGGTCACGTTCGG
>JANPDV010000439.1:0-14024 GCA_031431655.1 Gammaproteobacteria bacterium
CAGCTTTACGCGGAAGGTCGTGTTGGGCAGGGTCTCGGCGACCTCGCCCTCCATCTGGATGGCGTCTTCTTTGGACATTAGTTCCTGGTTTCAGCGGGCCTGAATGCGGCCCGTGACTGGGCGGCGGATTGTGCCCAAACCGACCCGGCGAATCAATCAACCTGCCAGACCTGAGCCACTTCCGGGCCGGCGTGCAGCGTCAGCAGCCTGACGAATTCCGCACGCGGGATGGTTCGGCTGCCCAGGCTCGCCAGGTGCGGCGACGCGAGCTGGCAGTCGATGACGACGATTCCAGTCGTCTCGCATCGCCGTACCAGGCCTGAAAGCGCCACTTTGGACGCGTCGTCGACCTGGCTGAACATGGATTCGCCGAAGAACACACGACCGAGCTGAACCCCGTAGAGGCCGCCGACCAGGCGCCCATCCTGCCAGGTCTCGACGCTATGGGCCGCGCCGGCCATGCGCAACGCGCGATAGGCCGTGCGCATTTCAGCGGTGATCCAGGTGCCCTGGGCGGCTCGGCGCGGCCCTGCGCAGGCGTCCAGGACTTCATCGAAGGCGCTGTCGAATCGCAGGCTGAAGCCGCGATTGCGCTCCGCCTTGGCCAGGCTGCGGCTGCGGCGGAACTCGGCGGGAAACAGCACGGCGCGGGGATCGGGACACCACCACAGGACGGGTTGCCCGTCCGAGTACCACGGGAAGATTCCGCGCCGATATGCCGCAATCAGGCGTGCCGGGCTGAGGTCGCCGCCGGCCGCGAGCAGGCCCGGCGGATCGTCGAGGGCGTGCTCGACCGGGGGGAACACCGGGTGCGCTTCGCCCGGCGTCAGCCAGGTGATCCGCTTCATTCTTCTGCGATTGCGCCGCCACCGCCACGGCGGTCCCGGTACGGTACGTGGCGCTGCACCGCAGCAGCATATTCATCGACCATTCGCGCCTCGCGGTGCAGGAAGTCGCTGATCGCGGCGCGGAAGCGGCTGTCGACGATGTGGTGTGCCGACCGAGTGAGCGTCGGTTCGAACCCGCGGCTTACCTTGTGCTCGCCCTGTGTTCCCGGCTCGAAACGCGCCAGACCTTCCGCAATGCAGAACTCGATGCCCTGGTGGTAGCAGGTCTCGAAGTGCAGGCTGTGAAAATCGACTGCAGCGCCCCAGTATCGCCCGTACAGGGTCTCGCGTCCGCGAAAGAAGATCGCCGCCGCGACATTCCGGCCCTCGAAACGCGCCGCCTTGATGACCAGCCGGTCGCCAAGCTGGCGCGCGGCTTCGCGGAAGAACTCCAGGCTGAGATAGGGCTCGTTGCCGTGGCGCACGAAGGTGTCGCGATGCAGGGCCCAGACTTCGGTGAGGTCACGCTCCCCGATCGTGGTTCCAAGCAGGGTCGTGAAACGAATCCCGGACTCCTCCACACGGCGCCGCTCGCGCCGCGCCTTCTTGCGCTTTTCGGCCGTGAACGTCGCAAGGAAGTCGTCGAAAGTCGCGTAGCCGGCGTTGCTCCAGTGAAACTGGCAGTCGCGGCGCGTCAGCCATCCCGCCGCGGCGAGGACGTCAAGATCGCGCCCGGCCGGAAACAGTACATGTACGGAAGAAACGCGCCTTGCAGCCGCCGTCTGCTCTATCGCAGCGACCAGCTGCGCCGCCGTGGCGGCGAAGTCCAGGTCCGGACGGACCAGCAGTCGCGGCCCGGTGGCCGGAGTGAACGGCGCGGCAATGACCAGCTTGGGGTAGTAGGCGAGGCCGGAGCGGGCATAGGCCTGCGCCCAGGAGAAATCGAAGACGAATTCGCCGTAGGAATGGGGCTTCAGGAAGCCTGGCGCCGCTGCCGCCAGGCCGCGCTCGTCATGCAGGGCGACGACCAGTGGCTGCCAGCCGCTGCGCGCCCCGATGCAGGCGGTGCGCTCCAGCGTGGCGAGAAAGGCGTGCCCGATGAACGGCTGTGTGTCGCCAGCGAGTGCGTCCCACTGCTCAGCGTCGAGCTCGGCGAACGAGTCGTGGTGTTCGGTCCGCACGCGTCAGCGGCGGTCCGCGCGTTCCAGGAATCGGTCCGCGTCGAGTGCGGCCATGCAACCGGAGCCTGCCGAGGTGATGGCCTGGCGGTAGACGTGGTCCGCGACGTCGCCCGCAGCGAACACGCCGGGCACGCTGGTAGCGGTTGCGCCGCCCTCGGAGCCGCCCAGGATCTTCAGGTAGCCATCGCGCATTGCGAGTTGCCCCGCGAATAACTCGGTGTTGGGCGTATGGCCGATCGCAATGAAAAGGCCCGTGACCGCCAGGTCCTGCTGCTTCGCCGAGCCGTCGGTGGCGAGCAACCGCACCCCGGTGACGCCCGCGTCATCGCCGAGCACGGATTCGACCGCGCGATTCCACAGCAGCGAAACACTGCCGGCCTGCTCGCGCTGGAACAGGCGGTCCTGCATGATCTTCTCCGCCCGCAGGCGGTCACGGCGATGCACCAGAGTGACGTGTGCGGCGATATTCGAGAGGTAGAGCGCCTCTTCCACGGCCGTGTTGCCGCCGCCGACCACCGCGACCCGCTGGCCCCGGAAGAAGAAGCCGTCACAGGTCGCGCATGCGGACACCCCGCGGCCAAGGTAACGTTCCTCGGACTCCAGGCCGAGGTAGCGCGCGGACGCCCCGGTGGCAATGATCAGGGCGTCGCAGGTATAGGTGCCCTGGTCACCCCTGAGCTGGAAAGGGCGCTGCGACAGGTCGACGCTGTGTATGTGGTCCTGGACGATGTCGGTCGCAAAGCGCTCCGCATGCTTCTGCATCCGCTCCATGAGGGCCGGGCCCATCAGGCCGTGGACGTCGCCAGGCCAGTTGTCCACGTCGGTGGTGGTCATCAGCTGCCCACCGGGCTGCAGTCCGGCGATCAGTAGCGGCGCACGATTGGCCCGGGCGGCATACACCGCTGCGGTGTAGCCAGCCGGCCCGGAACCGAGAATGATCAGCGCACGATGCCGCGCGGCAGGAACGGGGGAAGTCATGGATTGGGGATGTTAGGGCCCGGGGCCGGCAACGCAAGGCCGGGCCAGAGCTCAGCCATTCCTCGGGCGGCCTTGTTGAAAACACACTGATTCCACTAGAATCAACAGCCTACGCTGCTTGCTTCGCATGAGTACTGAAAACCTTGGCTGACATCGCCGTCAACAGCAAATCGTCCGCCCAGCTTACGCAGGCGGTGCTCCGCGGATTGCGGGAAGGAGCGGTGCTGCTGCTCGGCGCCCTGACCCTGATGCTGCTCGCTGCGCTGCTGAGTTACAGCCCTGGCGACCCCGGGTTTTCCTTTACAGGTTCATCGGGCAGCCAGGTGAACAACCTGGTCGGGCGGTTGGGAGCCTGGTTCGCGGATGTCCTGTTCTTCCTGTTCGGCGGGCCCGCGTACCTGTTTCCCGCCATGCTCGGCGCCACCAGCGTCCTGACCTTCCGGCGCCGCGACGACGTCGAGGTGACCTCGCGCGCCAACACGATGCTGCGTGCGCTCGGCTTTGCGATCGTGCTGGTGACCGCATGCGCCCTGGCGACGCTGCACTGGGGCGGCACCGGGCTGCTGCGGCAGTCTGCTGGCGGTGTTGTCGGTACCCTGGTCGGGCAGTCGATGCTCGGCGGGCTGAATTTCCTCGGTGCGACCTTGCTGCTGCTGGCGCTATGCATGGCGGGGGTGTCGCTGGCGTTCGGCGTGTCGTGGTTCGTGATCATGGACCGCGTCGGCGCGGGTGCCTGGGCCGCTTACCACTGGTTGCGCGCGCGTCGGGTGGCGCAGCGCGATGCCGCCGAGGGCGAGGTGCGCCGCGCCGCGCGCAAGGAAGTCGTTCAGGTCGAGACCCGCAAGTCCGGCGCCCGTGCCAGGCCGCGCATCGAGCCAGCCGCGCCCGTGGTCGAAAAGAGCGAGCGGGTCGAGAAGGAACGGCAGGTACCGTTGTTCGAGGCCAAGGCTGGCGAGTTGCCGCCATTGAACCTGCTCGACGATCCCGCGGTGCAGGAATCGTCGTATTCGGCGGAGGCGCTGGAGGCCATGTCGCGCCTGGTCGAGATCAAGCTGCGCGATTTCGGCGTCGAGGTTGAAGTGGTGGCGGTCCAGCCCGGTCCGGTGGTCACGCGCTTCGAGCTGCGGCCGGCGCCCGGCGTCAAGGCCAGCCAGATCAGCAGCCTTGCGAAGGACCTGGCGCGCGCACTGTCGGCGATCAGCGTGCGCGTCGTCGAGGTGATTCCGGGCAAGTCGGTCATGGGCCTGGAGATCCCCAACGAAAAGCGCGACGTCGTGACGCTGGGCGAGATCATCAAGGCCCGTGCCTATGACGAATCCCCCTCGCCGCTGACACTGGCGCTTGGCAAGGATATCGGCGGCGTACCGATAGTCGCGGACCTTGCGCGTATGCCGCATCTGCTGATCGCGGGCACCACGGGTTCGGGTAAGTCAGTCGGCATCAACGCGATGGTGCTGTCGCTCCTTTACAAGAGCACGGCTGAGCACGTGCGGCTGATCATGATCGATCCGAAGATGCTCGAGCTGTCGGTCTACGAGGGCATTCCGCATCTGCTCGCGCCCGTCGTGACCGACATGAAGCAGGCCGCCAACGCGCTGCGCTGGAGCGTTGCCGAGATGGAGCGCCGCTATGCGCTGATGTCGGCGCTGGGTGTGCGCAACCTGGCGGGCTTCAACCGCAAGGTGCGGGACGCGAAGGAAGCCGGCAAACCGCTGCAGGACCCGATAATGATGCTGCGCGCCTCCAACGATCCGACGATCGACCAGAAGGCGATCCCGATCCTCGAGCCGCTGCCGCACATCGTCGTCATCATCGACGAGCTGGCTGACCTGATGATGATCGTCGGCAAGAAGGTCGAGGAACTGATCGCACGGCTGGCGCAGAAGGCGCGCGCCTCCGGCATTCACCTCATCCTTGCGACCCAGCGTCCGTCGGTGGACGTGATCACAGGCCTTATCAAGGCGAACATTCCGACCCGCATCGCGTTCCAGGTATCGGCCAAAGTGGATTCGCGCACGATCCTCGACCAGAGCGGCGCCGAGTCGCTGCTCGGGCATGGCGACATGCTTTACCTGCCGCCGGGCACGTCGATGCCGACGCGCATACATGGTGCCTTCGTCAGCGATCAGGAAGTGCACCGCGTGGTCGAGGCGCTGCGCCGCACCGCGGCGCCAGACTATATCGACGACGTGCTTACCGGTCCGCGAACGCCGATCCCTGGCATCTCCGGCGAGGACGGCGAAGGCGGCGAGGGCGGCGTCGATGCCGAGCAGGATGGGCTTTACGACGAGGCCGTGAAGATCGTCATCAGCGAACGCAAGCCGTCGATCTCGTACGTGCAGCGGCGCCTGAAGATCGGCTACAACCGCGCTGCCCGCCTGATCGAATCGATGGAAGCCGCGGGCCTGGTGGGGCCGCTGCAGTCCAACGGCGGCCGCGAGATTCTCGTGCCGGCAACGCAGGGCGATTGAGGATCCACTTGCTCGCGGGTTCACGCTGCCGCGGGCTGCCGCTGTGCCGGGTTGCGTTGTGCGCGCTGTCGCTGCTCGGCAGCCGCGCCGCGCTGGCGCAGCAGGGAGGGGCGGCGACCCCCATCCAGGCGCCGGTTGCGGTCAAGACCGTCACCGTCGGCGCCACGCCCTTGGACCGTTTTCTCGCCGGACTTCAGACGTGGCAGGCCGGCTTCAGCCAGACGCTGACCGACTCCCGCGGGCGTCGTCTTGAAGCGGTCCGCGGGCGGTTGCAGGTTGCACGGCCAGGGCGGTTCCGTTGGGAAGTGCAGGCCCTGGGCACGACCGGCGCCGACGGCGTACCGACCCAGGTGATGGTGGCCGACGGCCGCAACGTCTGGTTCTACGATCGCGAGTTGGAGCAGGTTACGGTGAAGCCGGCGGCGAGTGCCCTGACCGCCACGCCGGCGATGCTGCTCGCCGGTGGCGCCGAGGTGCGCAGTGAGTTCGCGGTTGAGCCTGCCCGCCCCGTCAATGCCACGTCGCAATTCACGCCTGCGAACGAACGGCTGGAGTGGGTGCGTGTCAAGCCAAGGCGGCTCGACGCCGAGTTCCGCGAGGCGCGCCTCGGATTCGTCGGGTTGTCGCTGCGGCGCATGGAGATCGAGGACCGGCTGGGCCAGACAGCGAAGCTGGAGTTCTCGGACAGCCTGCGCAACGGTGCCCTGTCGGCCGACGCTTTTCGGTTCGTGCCCCCCGATGGCGTGGACGTCATCGGGAAACCGGCCTCGTGAGGATCAAGGTCTTGCGGGATCTGCGCTATTGGCATTTATGGTTGCTGTGCGGGCTGGCGATGGTGCTGACGGTGCTGCTCGGCAGCCTGCTGCCGACCGTGCCGGCGCTCGAGTTCCAGCAGAGCGACAAGGTGAATCACCTGGTCGCCTACATCATGATGACCGCCTGGTTCACCGCCCTGGTGCAGCGCAGTCGGTACTGGCTGATCGTCACCGGGCTGGTGCTGTTCGGCATCGGCGTCGAGGTGGCGCAGGCCAGCATGCATCTGGGTCGCGACGGCGACTGGCGGGACGTCGTCGCCAACTGCATCGGCATCGCGGCCGGGCTGGCGCTGGCGTTCAGCAGCCGGGAGTCCTGGCTCACCAGGCTGGAGAAATGGATCCGTCCCCCGATCTGAGCCGCCCGCTCGCGGACCGGATGCGTCCCCGCTCGATCGACGAGGTCGTGGGACAGACTCACATCCTCGGACCGGCGCAGCCGCTGCGACGCGCGCTCGAAACCGGCACGCTGCATTCGATGATCTTCTGGGGCCCACCGGGAACCGGCAAGACCACGCTGGCGCGGCTGATCGCAGCACGCGCTGATGCGCAGTTCATCCAGCTCTCGGCTGTCATGGCCGGCGTCAAGGATGTGCGTGCGGCCGTCGAGCGCGCGCAGGCGTTCCGGCGGGACACCGGCGGCAGCACCACGCTGTTTCTCGACGAGGTGCATCGTTTCAACAAGGCCCAGCAGGACACGTTCCTGCCGTATCTCGAGGACGGCACGCTGACGTTCATTGGCGCCACGACCGAGAATCCGTCGTTCGAGGTGGTGAGTGCGCTGCTGTCGCGGGCCCGGGTGTATGTGCTGAAGACACTGGCGATCAGTGAGCTCCTGGACCTGCTGCGGCGGGCGCTGCGCGACACCGAACGCGGGCTCGGTAGCCTGAGGCTCGTTGCCGATGACGAGGCGTTGCAACTGCTTGCGGAGGGCGCCGACGGCGACGGCCGCCGTGCGCTGAACATGCTCGAGATCGCGTCCGACCTTGCCGTGGAGCAGGATGGTCGGCGTCGGCTGGGACGCGAGCAGGTGCGGGATGTGGCTGGCGGCACGCGCCGCCGCTTCGACAAGGGCGGCGAGCAGTTCTATGACCAGATCTCGGCGCTGCACAAGAGCGTGCGCGGCACGGACCCCGACGCCGCGATCTACTGGCTGTGCCGGATGCTGGATGGCGGCTGCGATCCGCATTACCTTGCCCGGCGACTGGTGCGCATGGCAACGGAGGACGTCGGTCTCGCGGACCCGCGTGCGCTGCAGATCACGCTCGACGCGTGGCAGACGTATGAACGACTGGGCAGCCCGGAAGGCGAGCTGGCACTCGCCGAGGCGGCTGTCTACCTCGCCTGCGCACCGAAGAGCAACGCGGTGTACGCCGCCTACAACGAGGCGCGCGCCGACATCGAGCAGTTCGGCACGCTCGAGGTTCCTCTGCATCTGCGCAATGCGCCTACCAGACTGATGAAGGAGCTGGGATACGGCGCCGGCTACCGCTACGCCCACGCCGAACCGGAGGGGTATGCGGCTGGTGAACGCTACCTGCCCGCTGAACTGCCGGAACGGCGCTACTACCGGCCAGTGGCGCGGGGCCTGGAACTGCGGATTGCCGAGGCATTGGCGCGGCTGCGGACGCCGAAGGCATGAACCTGCCGTTGTGGCTCTGGGTCGCGCTCGGCAGCGCCTTCGGTGGGGTCAGTCGCTTCGTGCTGGGCCGGGCCTTCGCGGCGCTGCCGACGACCTGGCCCGTGAGTACAATGACGGCCAACGTCGTCGGCAGTTTCCTGATCGGCGC
This sequence comes from Gammaproteobacteria bacterium, assembly GCA_031431655.1. Classification (GTDB taxonomy): domain Bacteria; phylum Pseudomonadota; class Gammaproteobacteria; order Steroidobacterales; family Steroidobacteraceae; genus UBA964. Next base: position 8,060 of record JANPDV010000439.1, read on the forward strand.
TCTGTCGGTCTGGATCGAGGCGCGCGCCGACGAACCTGCCCGCGGTGTGCTGCGCGCGTTCCTGCTGACGGGCGTTCTGGGCGGCTTTACCACCTATTCGGCGTTCGCGCTGGAGACGGCTTTGTTCGCCGAGGCGTCCCAGTGGCTGCGTGCGGCGGGCTATGTGCTGGTCACCGTGGCAGCCTGTCTGCTTGCCGTGGGTGCAGGACGTGCGGTGCTGAATGCAATGATTGCGGAGACCTGACTTGCTTGATTCCAAACAACTTCGCAGCGAAACCGACGCGGTGGCGCAGAATCTGGCGCGACGCGGGTTTCAACTCGACGTGGCGGCCTTCCGTGCGCAGGAGGCGCAACGCAAGCATTGGCAGGTCGAGGCGGATCGGCTGCGCGCCGAGCGCAACGCCAATGCCAAGGCCGTGGGCGTGGCCAAGGGGAAGGGCGAGGACGCCAGCGCGCTGCTGGCGCGCGGCGAAGCATTGACCGGCGAACTGGCCGCTGCTGAGGCAGGCCTGGATGCGGTGCAGTCGGAGTCGGAGGGTTGGCTGAAGGGCCTGCCGAACCTGCTGCACGAATCCGTGCCGGAGGGCCGCGACGAGAGCGCGAACGTCGAGCTGCGGCGCTGGGGTACGCCTCGAGAGTTTGCGTTCCCGCCACTGGACCACGTCGACCTCGGCGCGCGGCTGCAGGGCATCGATTTCGAGGCCGCCGCGCGGATCTCGGGTGCACGCTTCAATGTGATGCGCGGTGGCGTTGCCCGCATGCATCGGGCGCTGGCCCAGTTCATGCTCGACCTGCATACGCGCGAGCATGGCTACGTCGAACACGCGGTGCCCTATCTGGTGCTCGGCTCGGCGCTGGAAGGCACCGGCCAGCTGCCGAAGTTCGCCCAGGACCTGTTTCGCGTCGAGTCGGAGCAGGGGTTCTATCTGATCCCCACGGCCGAGGTGCCGCTGACAAACCTGGTGCGCGACTCGATCGTCGCGGCCGAGCGCCTGCCGATTCGCGCTGTGGCGCATACACCGTGCTTTCGTTCCGAAGCCGGCGCCGCCGGCAAGGACACACGCGGCATGATCCGGCAGCACCAGTTCGACAAGGTCGAGCTGGTGCAGATCGTGCGTCCGGCGGATTCCTATGCCGCGCTCGAAGAACTGACCGGCCACGCCGAGACCGTGCTGCAGCGGCTGGAGCTGCCGTATCGCGTGCTCGCGCTCTGCGCGGGGGACGTGGGATTCGGCAGCAGCAAGACGTACGATCTCGAAGTCTGGTTGCCGTCGCAGGCCCGATTCCGCGAAATCTCCTCGTGCAGCAACTGCGAGGCGTTCCAGGCGCGTCGCATGCAGGCGCGCTGGCGCAATCCCGACACCGGCAAGCCCGAACCGGTGCACACCCTCAATGGCTCCGGCGTGGCCGTGGGCCGCGCGCTCGTGGCCGTGCTCGAGAACTTCCAGAATGGCGACGGAACGGTTACCGTCCCCGAGGCGCTGCGGCCGTACATGGGTGGGTCGAGCGTGATCAGCGCCGCGAGCTAGCGACCCAGGACGGAAGAGTGGCCGAGCGGTTTAAGGCACCAGTCTTGAAAACTGGCGAGGGGGCAACCCCTCCGTGAGTTCGAATCTCACCTCTTCCGCCATTCGCTTTGCTGCGAATCAGGCGCGGTCGGACCACTCGATCATCTGTTCGACGAATCCGGCGACCACGAGTACCAGCGTGGCAATGATCATTCCTGCGAAGACTTCCATGACTACTCTCTCCAATGTTTGCAAGCGGGGCGAAGGATAGGGGCGCGCCGTTGCAGTTCAATGGCGTAGAGCGGTCAGTTCGATGATTCGTGAACCAGGTCCGCTGGTTCGTTACGCCCTGCGGACGTGCATTTGACATCTCGCGATGCTGGCCATTGGCACCGCGCGCTGGGCATCCGACGCCGAGCCGCATAACATCCGCCGAATCGGCAGGGGAATCTGCCTGCAGGGGCCTTTCAGGGAGAACGACACGTACGTGCCATTGGCCAGACTGGGTCGTAACGAGCGGTGCGCACCACCGTGAAGGCGCCTGGCGTTGCGCGCGGCCCCAAGCGCGCTTTCCTCGCGCCAGTATGGTTGCTGGCGATCCTCGCGCTGCTTGCGGTATTCGCGGTTGGCAGCGCGCTGCTGGCGTTGTGGGACGCCACGGCGCGCGGCGGCGCGACGGTCATCGTGTTGCGCCACGCCGAGAAGTCAGCCGAGCCGGTGAGCGATCCGCCCTTGTCGGTGGAGGGCATCGCCAGGGCGGCGCGCCTGGCCAACCTGCTCGGCGGCGCGCAGGCCCAGGGGCGACCGGCGGCGATCTTCATCAGTGACACCCGGCGCAGTGCCGAGACGGCGGCGCCGCTGGCGGCCCGCCTCGGGCTGGCGCCGCAGGTTATCGCCAAGGGCGAGCCGGTCGCCACGGCGCGCCGTGTGCTGGCTGACCAGCCGCATGGCACCAGCGTAGTCATCGGCCATGCCAACACGTTGCCGCTGCTGGTGTCGGAGCTGACACGCGGCCGCTTCACCGTCCCTGCTGATGAATCGACGTACGACGCCATCTACGTCATCAACCGCCCCGCAATCGGTCCCGCCAGCCTGGTCGTGCTGCGCTACTGAGCCACCCGCCGCTTCAGCCCGCGGGCTTCCTGGCGCCGCGCTGCATCGCTGTACGCACGAACGCTTCATGGTCGGCAATCCGCAGGTCCGCCAGCACCCCGGCTTCGATGGTTCCATCGGCGCCGATCAGGTAGGTGCCGCGGCGCACGCCGAAGCCGAGCGGTCCGTCGACGTCATAGGCGCGGATCACGGTCTTGTCCGGGTCCGACAGCAGCCGGAACGGCAGTTCGTGCTTGTCGCGAAAGCGCTGGTGACTCTCGATCGACTGCGGACTCACCCCGACCACTCGAAGCCCTGCGCCGAGAATGTCGTCATGCAGGTCGCGCAGCGAACAGGCCTCCTTGGTGCACCCCGGCGTGAAATCGGCCGGGTAGAAGTAGAGGATCAACGGGCCGTCGCGCAACAGATCCTTGAGCGTGGCGCGCTTGCCGTCGGCGTCGGGCAGGTCGAACGCTGGCGCCTGGGTTCCGGGCTTGAGCATGGGGTGGTTTTCCTTTGGGTTGGGGTCGCGGGTCGGGGTGCGCGCAAGGCGCGCTTGTCGGATTGAATCCGGGTGCTAGAATCGCGCGCCTTCCGGGGCCTCGCAACTGGCGGGGCAGGTCAGGAATCGTGGGGCGGTAGCTCAGTTGGGAGAGCGTCGCGTTCGCAATGCGAAGGTCGAGGGTTCGATCCCCTTCCGCTCCACCAACTCCTGACCCAGCCGTCCAAGCTAGATCGGCAGGTCCCACTCGATGCCCCCGTAGCTCAGTGGATAGAGCGACCGCCTCCTAAGCGGTAGGTCGTCGGTTCAACTCCGGCCGGGGGCGCCCCCCTCTCAATGTTGGTGTCGTCAAAGCGTCTCTGCGCCACGCCTGCAGCGTTGGGAAGGGCTCGAACCCGTCGCGACAACTGAACCGCCGCCGGCGCGTCGCAAGAGCTACCGGGCGCAGCCGCCAGGTCGGTCAATGCGTTCGCGGCAGCTCCGCGTGGGTCCGCCACCCCAGCCCCTGCCGCCAGGCACGCCAGCGCATTCCGAAGCGGGCCTGGAGCAGCAGCAGGGCGGGTGTGAACAGCAGCGTCAGCATCGTCGCGAAAGCAGCGCCTGCCACAACTGCGGTGGCGAGTTGCGACCAGAACGCCCCCGAGTTGCCGCCGACGGTAATGTCGCGGTGGATCAGGTCGACGTTGACCTCGAACACCATCGGCAGCAGGGCAAGGATGATGGTGATCTTGGTCAACAGCACCGGGCGCGCGCGCTGGATGCAGGTGCGTAGCACGGCGTCGTAGGCGCTTGCGCCCTGGGCGCGCAGGCTGTTGTAGGTGTCGATCAGCACGATGTTGTTGTTCACGACGATGCCCGTCAGCGTGATGATGCCGAGGCCGCCCATCACCAGGCCGAAGGGATTTTGCGTAACGAGATAGCCCAGCAGTACGCCGCCGGCTGCGAACACGATCGCGGTGAGGATCAGCAGCGTCTGCGAGATGCTGTTGAACTCCAGCACCAGGATGATCGCGATCAATGCCATCGCAATCAGCATGGCGATCGAAAGGAACACCGAGGAGTCGCTCTGCTCCTTGGCGGTGCCCTGGAACTCCACGCCGACGCCGGCGGACAGGCCGAGTGCCGGCAGGCGTTCGCGGATCCTGCGTGTTACCTGGTCCGCCAGCGCACCCGGTGCGAGGTCCGCCTCGATGCGCAGGGTGGGATGGGTGTCGGTCTTGCTGATCGTCGAGATTTTCTGCTGCGCGGTGCGCTTGACGAACGTGCTGATGGGAACCATGCCCTGGTTGGTCATCACACGCATCGCGTCGAGTTGTTCGAGAGTCCGCGCTTCGTACGGCAGCCGGACCCGGATGTCGATCTCCTCGTCTGAATCGTCCGGACGGTACTCGCCGACCTTTACGCCGTTGGTCACCAGCTGCACCGCGCTGCCAATCAGGCTGACGTCGGCGCCAAAGCGCGCCGCACGCACGCGGTCGACCTGCAGCTTCCACTCGATGCCCGGAAGCGGCCGATTGTCCCTGACGTTGACCACGCCGGGCACTTGGTCGAGGACGCTGCGCAGGGCCTCGACCGCCGGCAGCAGATCGCTCGGCGAGCGCGCGGTGACCAGGATGTCGTTGGGTCGCTTGCCACCGGACGCCATGCTCTCACTGCGCCTTACTTCGGCCACGGCTCCCGGGAGATCCGCGACTCGGCGACGCGCTTCGGCGACCAGTTCATCAACCGAGTTCCTGCGGTCGCGCCAGTAGACGAAGATCAGCTGGATCGTGCCGATCTGGTCGGTCTGCTGGCCTGCACGGCCGCCGCCGCCGGCGCCGGTCTTGGCGTAGTGGAACTTGACGTCCGGCATGCCGGCGAGGCGCGCCTCGGCCTGGCGGACCAGCGCGTCTTTCTCGGTCGGGGAGAGGTCGCCCCGGGCGCGGATATCCACGCTGATCAACGTGGGGTCGGTGCGCGGCATCATGTCGACGCCGGGATTGAACAGGCCGAACAGCACGAACAGCAGAACCAGCACGCCACAGATAGCCAGCACGACCCGGCCCGGACGCTGCAGGGCGGACTTGAGGAAGCGGTAATAGCGGGCCGTCAGGCCCGTGAGCTGCTCGAGATCGCCGCTCTCGGCGATGGCGAGATTGCGGCGAGCGCCTTCGGCGTGCGCCGAGCCGGGACCATTCGCGCCACTGGCCAGTGTGGCGCCGCCGCCGAAGGCCGCGCCCATCACCGGCACATAGAGCAGCGCCATGACGATGGATGCCGCGAGCACCGCAACCAGCGTGATCGGCATGTACATCATCATCCTGCCCGTCGCTCCTGGCCAGAACGCCAGCGGGATGAAGGCGACGAGCGTCGCGCCGATCGAGCAGACGACGGGCCAGAACATGCGGCGGGCGGCGATGGAATAGGCCTCGCGCGCCGCCAGCCCCTCGGCCATCTTCCGGTCGGCAAACTCCACGACGATGATCGCGCCATCGACCACGATGCCGACGCTGATGATCAGCGCAAACATCGTCACCATGTTCATCGTCATATCGAGCATCGCGAGGACCAGGATGCCGACCAGGAAAGAGCCAGGGATCGACACCGCCACCAGCGCGGCATTGCGCAGCCCGAGCGTCGCGACGATCAGGATCACGACCAGCAGGACGGCCGACAGAATGTGGCTCTGCAGTTCGTTGAACTGGTCCTGGATCTCGTGCGATCGGTCGGTGGAGATGATGATCCGCGAGCCTGTCGGCGAACTTCGCTGTGCCTCGGCCACGATATCCTTGACCGTCAACGCAGTCTGCAGGACGTTCGAGCTGCCGCGCTGCACGACCTCCAGCGCGACGGCCTGCTCGCCGTTGATCCGCGCGAACGTCTC
>JANPDV010000440.1:0-2913 GCA_031431655.1 Gammaproteobacteria bacterium
AGCTTGGGAGAGAAATTGAGATGCAGCCGCGGCCCAGGCGTGCGGTCGAAGTTCGGATCCGTGCTGCAGCGCGGATCGCGCTGCGCCGCGCGGCAGCGCGGATTCGTCAGCGGCTGGGCCACGTCGACCCCGATCGTCACCACCGGCAACCGCCAGCGAAAGCCGAGGCCCACCGAGTACTGCAACGGATCCCCGAAGCGGTCGAAGGCGTTGCCCAGATCGACGAAAGCGGCCGCGCCGAAGTTGCGCGGCAGGTCGCGGATGAACTCGACCGTGCCCGTGAATGCATGTTTGCCGCCTACCTTGGCGCCGCTGGCATCGAGCGGCGAAAGGTCGTTGTACCCGAATCCGCGCACCGAGCGGTCGCCGCCGGCAAAAAATCGCTCGGTGCCCGGCAGGGCGAGTTTGTCGTTGATCAGGCTGGCGTTGAGCTGGCCGCGCAGCAGCAGGTGCCAGGCGCGGGCGAGGTCGACCACCCGCTCGGCTTCCAGCCGCATCTGCAGGAAGCTGGTGCCGGCGCCGAGCGCGCTGGTGGAGCCGCGAAGCTCGGCGAACAGCGCGCGCGAGAACAGCGCTTCGCCCAGGTAGCCCTGCGGCACCGAAGCGAAGCTGATGCCCGGAATGGCGAGCGTGTCGATGCTCTCGGAGGATGGCGCGGGAGCAGGCGAATTGATGATCGTGGTGGTGCGCGCCAGCCGCGTGAACATCACCCGCTGCCACTTGCCGCGGATGTGCGTGACGCTGGGCTCGATCTTGGTCGCACGGGTGTCCAGGTCGCCCAGCACGTCGCGCGTGTAGGAGAACTCGGTCGAGAGCTTCTCCAGCGCGGGGTCGCCGATGGGGATCACGTAACGCGCTTCCACCGACTGGCGTGTCTGTGCGGCCTTGAGGTCGGCACGCACGCGATGGCCGCGCGCGTTGATCCGGCGGTTCTCCCAGCTGGCCGTGCCGCGCGCACGCGTGTCGGTACCGTAACCGGCACCGAAGGAGTAGCGATTGCGACGGTTGGCTTCGGCCTTGATGGTGACGGGCACCAGGTTGAGCGTGCGGTCGGGTTCGCCCGGCAGCACTTCGACGGTAGCGAAATACAGGCTGTCGTCGAGCGCGAACTGCGTGCGCAGCAGCTCGTCGGCATCGTAGGGATCGTCCTGCTCGTAGCGCAGGAACTTGCGCAGCAGGGTTTCATTGACGACGGTCTGCTCGATGGTGGTGGCGCCGAAGTGGAACCGCGGCCCGGTTTCGAGCGCCAGCGTCACGCTGGCGCGGCGCGCCGCGGCGTCGACCAGCAGCTCGTTACGCGTGAGCTTCGCGTCGATGTAGCCGAGGTTCGCGGCAGTACGCTGCAGCGCGACCTTGATGGTGTCGTAGGCAGGGTGGTTGAGGCGGTCGCCGCTGCGCACCGGCAGGTTCTGGGTGAGATTGCGGAATGCCGGCGTAGCGGCACCCGGGCCTGTCACCGTCACGTCGACGCGATCGACGATCACCGGCGGCCCCGGGTCGATGACGATGCGCGTGCGCCAGCTGCTGCTGCTGACGCGCGTGTTTTCGGTACGCACCTGCGGCTCGTAGAAACCGAAGGGTCGCAGTGCTGCGGCCACCTCGGCGGGAGCGCGGTCGACCAGCCGGTCGAACAGCGCGTCGTCGATATCGTCGCGCGCCTTGTAGCGCTCCAGGCTGAGGAAGACCAGCACGTTGCGGCGCACGTCCGCGTCGACGCCCTGGATGTCGATGGCGACCGTCGCCTGCACCGGTGTGTTCGCCAAGCCTGCCAGAAGCGCCACGGCACACCACGCCACGCGCGCGGGTGCGCGGCGGCAGGCATGGGCCAGTGCCCGGCGAACGCGCGGGCGATTCGCGGGCATCCTGGGGGTCATCGGAGCCGGGCGGTGGATCGCTGTGGGTCGAAAGGTAGAATTCTAACCAGTCGGACCGATGTTGACCGGACGAGGTTCCCAACGCGGCACAGGATCAGAGGACCCCGGGCCAGTCAGTCCGGTCGAGGCGCCAGCCCTCCTCGCCGGTCACGGCCCCTGTTGGACCGAACCGACGTTCGACGAACTGCAGCGAGTCATCGTGTCCGATCAGCACGGCGGTCGAGCAGCGAGTGCCGTACTCCGGATGCAGTACAAAAGGCGCCGACAGCACTTCCTCCCACTCGGCGCCGAGTCCGGTATCCGTGAGCTCCGCCGGCGGCACGCGCTGCCGGTCGGCGAGCAGGTCCAGCAGCAGCATCGGCGCAGCGTCCTTTCGGTCCGCCGCATCGAACCGGCCGTCGTCGAGCAGTGCGGCCAGCCCGTCGCGCACCCGCCGCAGCTTCGGCCAGGGGGTGTCGAGGAAGTGGTTGCTGAGGCCGTGCAGGCCGGGGGCCAGGTCGCGTGCGAACTCGTCGCCGCGATTGGACAGGTACCAGAGGTGCTCTGCGTCGCCGAGCAGCAGGTTGAACCCGGCGTATCCCGGCGCCTCGGTCTCGAGTTCTGCAATGAAATCCTGCGGTGCAGCGCTCTGCAGGAAGCCCGGGATCAGCGCCCCGCGCGAGGGCGCACGGCGCCGCGGCCTGGCCCGCTCGCGGAAGTTCGTGACGATGCCGATACGGCGACTGCGCGCCACGCCTAGCCAGGTGCCGCCGGCCTGCAGATCACGGCCCGCCAGCATCTCGGGCGCGGCCGCGCGCACCGCCGCCGGCTCCGCCGCGCGGGCGTGGTACTCGTCGCGATTCGCCGCGACGATCAGGCGGTAGCGGGGGTGGCGCTGCCAGGCGAGGACGAGCAGACACATACGGGGCGCGTCAGCCGAGTCCGCGCACGGGCCGGAGGCGTAGCCGCAGCGCCGGACCCGGAGTGAATGTGGGTCCGCGGGAACGTCGTGAACCCGTCCCTGGGGACTTCGGGCGCGCCATCCATGGCGCGCACGATC
>JANPDV010000441.1:0-8548 GCA_031431655.1 Gammaproteobacteria bacterium
GACTACAACGAGACGTTCACGTTCGACCAGTACGCGCGCCCCGTGCAGGCCAAGTACCGCGACGTGCAGGCCAATGCCGACTACTACGTGGATCGGGAATACCAGGGCGGCACCGGGTATCTCAACTCGATCACCTACCCGGACAGCAACGGCCAGCGCCTGCGGCTGCAGTACGAGTACCAGAACGGGGAGCTGAAGCGGATCAAGGACTACAACCAGACCTGGATCACGTTCTGGGAAGCGGTCGCCAACAACGCGCGCGGCCAGAACATCGAAGAGCAGAACGGCAATGGCGTGAAAACCGTCATGGGGTTCGATGACGTCACCGGCCGGATGGACTACATCCAGAGCGGCCTGTGGGGCGGCACGGGGCTGCAGAACCTGGCGTTCCAGTGGGACAAGACGGGCAACTTGACCCAGCGGCAGGAGAACAACCTCGGGCTCACCGAGAACTTTTTCTACGACAACCTGTACCGGCTCGACTACTCGCAGCTGAACGGCAGCACCAATCTCGATATGCAGTACCAGGCCAACGGCAACATCGACTACAAGTCCGATGCCGGCTGGTACTGGTACAACACGACCAAGGTGCACGCGGTCGAGGGCACGACGTTCGGCAAGTCGTTCGCGTACGACGCCAACGGCAACATGACCTCCAGCTCCGACAACGGCAGCATCACGTTCTACGGCAACAACCTGCCGAAGTTCAATTACAAGGATGCGAACAACTCCAGCCACTTCCAGTATGGGCCGGATCGTCAGCGCTGGAAGAACGGCTATCGTGCCAACGGCACGGATTTCGAGACGATCTACGTCGAGACGCTGTTCGAGAAGGTCTACGACGCGGGCCAGAACAAGACGACGTGGAAGAACTACATCCGCGCCGGCGGGATGCTGGTGGCGCTGCGGGCGCGGGACTCCTGGGGCGGGGACAATACGACGTTCCTGCTGTCCGACCACCTGGGCAGCGTCACCAACTACACCGACACCGGCGGCAACTCGCTCGTGGCGACCAGTTATGACGCCTTCGGGGATCGGCGAGGCTCGAACTGGACCGGGGATCCGACCTCCGGGGAGTTGGCGACGATGAACAACCTGACGCGCCGGGGGTTCACCGAGCACGAAATGCTCGACAGCAGCGCCCTTGTCCATATGAACGGACGGGCGTACAACCCGATTGTGGGGCGGTTCGTGTCGGCGGATCCGATTCAGGACTGCGGGCTCGGGACGCAGGGGTGGAACCGGTACTCGTATGTCGGGAACCGGGCCGTGAGTGCGACGGATCCGACGGGATTTGAGACCTGTGGCTTCGTGCCCGTGTTTCGCTTTTCTATCGGGCCGCCGTCCATTGGCCAGCGTAGCTTTCTTTCCCTATCCGCAAGGTCCGATGGAATTTGGGGAGACCTTATAGGGGGCAACTGGGTGGAGGACATCGCCTTCAATTTCGATTTTGTCTACGCTTGTTTCCCAGACGAGCAGCCGCAGGCCTGCACGCCGAACAATGAGTCGGCCGAGACCAACCGAGCCCTGGCGGACGCAGCGAGATACCGTGAGCTGGCCGCCAGGGCGGTGGGGGACTTCTATAGGGCGTGCTTAGAGGAACAGGAGGGCTGCCTGAAGTTGAAAGCCCATCACGAGGCTCTGTGTCAGCCAATTCCCCCATGCGACCCGGGGGACTGCGGCAGGTACTATCAACCGCCCAAGCCTCCCAGCACGCCTGGGGTTGACGACCCGTTTCCGGAGCCGCCCAAATTCGATCTCCCTGCGAACTAGCTCAATCTGGTGCGCCCACGATCAAGCGGAGAACGAGGAGCATAGTTGGGGAATTGCATGCGGCCCCGCCATGACGCAGCGCCGCATGCGCTCCGAGGGTTGGCGCTGTCGGCGGCCTTGGAGGGGCTTGATGGGTGGTGTGGCTTAGGGGACTCGCTGTGACACCAAGGCGCCAGAAGCGTTCGACGTTGGTCGCGGCGATACTCGTCGCCGCGATCGTCGGACCGAGTGTATTCGTCTGGCAGGCTTCGGATGACGGCGAGGCGCCCGGGTCTCGAAACACGCCACGTTCCACGGTGAGCGTCGGTGGGCCACTGCAGCCAGGTGAGGTAGCGCCTAACACCCCGACAACGGAGGCGCCACCGAGCGTGCTCGAGGCGGCGCAAGGGAGATCCGCTGCAATCAACTCGACTCGCGGAGAGACGGCAGGGCTCGGGTCATCTGTGGTTCAGCGGGGACTCGAACGTTTGGCACCGAAAGCCTTGTCGGTCGAAGCCCCTGAATCGGAACGGCTCGAATCGGGATACCCAAGACCGAAGGAGAAGCCGGATCCTGCAGCCGGCAATCCGCGCGATCCTTTTCGGGGACTCGCTTTTCCGGTTTCAGAGTCAATCACGGCGCGGCGAGCGGAGAAGTGCACGCAACCATCGCCACTCGAAGCCTGCCCGGAGCTGGCCGAGCATCTCTCGCGTTTTCAGCTCGAAGAACGTGACGACGCCTGGGCCATGCGAACCGAGACGGGAATGATGCGAGCGATATCGGAACGAGAGATGGTTCCCCTTGCCGTTCGCGGCCTGGAGTGTCGTACCTCAATCTGCTTCGTGGAGGTGGTTTCACCAACGCCGTATGGATTTCTGGGACTGACCGACAAGGAACTCACGACCTTGCGTTTACGTAGAGGCCAGGATTACGTGGCCACCGAGCCGTCGCCGAATGTTCAGGGCCCGAACGTGGTGGTCACGATCTGGAGCTACTTTCGAGAGAACTAGCAGGCCACCGGCCTGAGGCCATATGTCCTCCGGCGTCCCCCCTGCTCCTGAGTAGCCAGATCGTTTAGTACTTCACCTTGAACGTCGGCGAGTCTTCGGGCCGTGTCTTGCGGTGATCGTAGACGCGCGTCGTGCTGATGTTTGCGTGGCCAAGCCACTCCTGGACCTTTGCGATGTCGGCTCCCGCGTCCAGTGCATTCGTCGCCGCGGTGGCTCGCGCGGAGTGGGGGCCAAAGCGCTGGGCTGAGATGCCGACGCGTTTGCCGTAGATCTTGATTAGCTGATAGACGCCGTCGGTGGTCAGCGCGGTGTCGGTGGTGCCGCGGCGGTTGTTGCGGATCGGCTTGAATAGCGGCGCGGAGGGCAGGGCGCCGTGGCCAGCGCTCTGCAAGTATTCCTCGACGCGTTCCTGGCTGGCGGGGTGCAGGGGCACGTAGCGCAGCTTCGCGCCCTTACCGTGCACGCGCAGGTGCTTCACTCCGCGCCGTTCGTGGATGTCTTTCACCATCAGTTTGCAGAGTTCGTCGCGTCGGAGCGCGTGGTAGAACAGCACCGACAGGATTGCGCGATCGCGCTGGGATTTGAGGCTCTGCCCTTTCGGTGCTTCCAGCAACTGACGGACCTGGGCGTCGGACAGGGCGGGGGTCTTGCCTTCGGTGGTGCCGACCTTCGGGCGGCTCACGCCCTTCACGGGATTCACGGCGACAGCGTTCTTGTCGCAGAGGTACTCATACAAGCTGCTGACGGCGGCCAACTTGCGGCGGATCGTCGCGCCTTGCAGTTTCCGGCGGGCAAGCTCATCGCGATAGGCGATCACGTGCGCGCGGGTGATCAGGCGGAACTCGAGTGGCTCGCGGATGCCGGCGTACGTCATGAAGTCGCGGAGGTCGGTCTTGTAGATCCGCCGGGTGCCGGGGGATTCGATGTTCGCGAACCATTTGGCCTCGGCGGGGACGTCCTTCAGGCGCGAGATGTCGGCGCTGGTCAGGAGTCGGCGATCGAGGCGGCGGGGGGTGAGGGCGGTGGAGAGGGGGGTCATGTTGCGGTTGCCGGGCGAATCGCCCTGCTGGAGTTCGCAGCCATCAAGCCACCCGCGGACTTACGGGCCGCGCAGCGGCAGCAGGCGTACGCGTGTGCGTGCGGGCTCAAGGGTGAGCAGCGCACCCGCGATCAACTCGCCCTCCATCAGCTTCAGGGCGGCAAGCAACGAGCTGCCGATGTCCTCGTGGCCCGCCTGATTCAGGAACCCGGCCCAACGCGGCGCCAGGTTCATGTCGATGAGCAGCTTCACGCCGGCGACAGCGTGACCTCACGTTCCTCGGCGCGCCACGCGGCGTAGCGCAGCGCTTCGAGGATGTCGTCGCGCTTCAGATACGGGTAGTCGCCGAGCAAGGCTTCCGTCGACTTGCCGGTGCCGATCTGGCCGACGATCATGCCGACGGTGACGCGGGTGCCGCGCACGCAGGCTTTGCCGCCCATGATCTCGGGGTGCTGGGTGATGCGTTCAAAGACGGCCATGGCGGGCTCCAAGGGGCAGTGATGCGTAGGGTACCAGAAGCCCCCTATCCTATACTGAAAAAATAGGTTTTCGTTACATCAAAGCGTCGAAAGGGCGCTTCGGATAAGAGCCACCTCGCGTTCTTGGGGCAGCAAGATCTACCTGTTCATCTTGGCGCGCACCGGTCGTTCGGCCGCGCGAGCACGCTCTGACGTCCTCTCCCTGGCCGCGAGGATTTCATGCCCAAGTGACCGGGCGCCGCCGCCGTCGTCGTTGCCAGAACGCGCCAGTGCCGCAACTCGGAAACTCAGTATTCGGCCGGCTCCTTCTCGTTCGAAGGTTGCAGGCGTCCCGCAACGACGTCCCAATTGAGATTGGCAAAGAAGGCGTCGATGTACTTGAGCGCTGCCGCCCCGTAGTCCATCTGATAGGCGTGTTCATACATGTCCATCATCAGGATCGGGGTGGTATCGACGGGACCGCTCGCATGATCGGCCATCCAATAGTTCTCAAGCGTCTTGAGCTGTTGGTTGTAGCCGAGCATGACCCAGCCCGAACCGCCGCCGAGCCCCTGGCCGATCTTGCGAAACTCCGTCTCCCACGCATCGAATGTGCCAAACGCGGCAGCCAGCCGGGTGCGAACGTCGGCACCGGCCTTTCCGTCTCCCCCGAGATTGCCGAAATAGAACTCGTGCAGCACGACTGACCCGGTTCGCAGCAGCTGCTCGCGCTTCAGACCGTTGTAGACGTACGGCGGCGTGCCGGAGTCGGCGAGCGCCTGGCGAAGGCGTCCGCGAACGAGGTTCAGCGCCTTGACCGCGCCGCCGTAGTTGTTCTCCCAGTGCGATTGAATCAAGGCTTCCGACAAACCTTTCAATGCGCCCGCTTCGAAGGGCAACGGAACGGGGGTCCGGGAATAGTCGAACGCGCGCGCGGCCGGGGACTCCTCCGATGCCCGCGACATCGAACCCGCTGCACCGACGGCCAGCAACGACGTTGCGACGGACCCGTGTAGAAATCGCCGCCGAGTAGTTTCGTCCATAGCCATCCTCCTATTTGCGTCTTTATCCGCTGTATGTCCTGACAATAACGGATTTGTTATTATCTTAACAATGAACAAGCGTGCTAGGGACACGGACAAGACGCCGTGGTTGCTGTTGCTGCTGAGCATTCCGGGACGGCAACCGGCGCTGCGCATGCGTTCCTGGCGACTTCTGAAGGCCATCGGTGCCGCAACGCTGCGCGATGGGGTCCATGCCCTGCCGGATCGCCCCGACCTGCGCAGGACATTCACCGATCTGTCGAAAGAAGTGACCGAGGCGGGCGGCGGCGCGACGCTGCTCGAGGTGAATACGACCGCCGGCAGCTTTGCGGCGCACTTCGACCGCAGTGAGGAATACCAGACGCTTATCGATCGTGCCGCCGCCCTGGCCGGCACGCTGACGCGGCCTGCGGCGCGCAAGGCGCAGTCGGTGGAACCATTGCGGAGGGAGTTTGAGGCGCTTGTTGCCCGGGACTACTGCCCCGGGGCGATGCAGGCCCGTGCACGGCGCGCGATGGACCAGCTGCAGTCCATGATCGCGCGCGCGGAAGTGAAGGGTGAACCGCATGCCGGTCGGGGACGCCGGAACCTGGGTCGCCTGGATCCCGCCAGATATCGCGGCCGCGTCTGGGCGACTCGCGAGCGGCCCTGGGTGGATCGGCTGGCCAGCGCCTGGCTGATTCGCCGCTTCATCGATCCCGAGGCAACGTTTCGCTGGCTACCGCGGCCGATGCGACGCCGCGGCCGACTCATCGGCTTCGATTTCGACGGGGCGGCGTTCACGCACGTCGGCGACAAGGTCACGTTTGAGGTGCTGATGCAGCGCTTCGGGCTGGAGGGCGATGCCGCGCTGAGGCGGCTGGCCGCGATCATTCATTACCTGGATGCCGGAGGGCTGCCGGCACCGGATGCCCCCGCGGTCGAAGTGGTGTTGCGAGGGCTCCGGGCACGCATCGGCGACGATGACGATCGTCTGCTCACCGAAGCCTGCGGGCTGTTCGATGCCCTGTACGCAGGGTACGGCGCACAGCGGAGCAAGCCATGACGGCCGGACCAGACGCGCCGCAGGCCAGCCCCCGCGGCCCGGTGCCGTTTCGGGAGGCATTGCGGTTCTGGTTGCAGCTCGGGTTCATCAGCTTCGGCGGCCCGGCTGGCCAGATCGCGATCATGCACCGGGAGCTGGTGGAGCGTCGGCGCTGGATCTCTGAGCGGCGCTTCCTCCATGCCCTGAACTACTGCATGTTGCTGCCCGGACCGGAGGCGCAGCAGCTGGCGACGTATATCGGGTGGCTCCTTCATCGGACGTGGGGTGGACTCGCCGCAGGTGTGCTGTTCGTGCTGCCGTCGCTGTTTCTGCTGATCGGGCTTGCGTGGCTCTACATGGCGTATGGACATCTTCCGTGGTTGGCGGGCCTCTTCTACGGCATCAAGCCCGCCGTTACGGTCATTGTCCTGCACGCGGCATGGCGCATCGGCACCCGTACCCTTAAGACTCCCGTGCTCTGGGCGATTGCTGCGGCGTCGTTTGTCGCGATCTTCGTCTTTGAGACCCCCTTCCCCGTCATCGTTCTCGCCGCTGCAGCGCTCGGCGCCCTTGTCGGGCGGCTGCGCCCCGCGGCGCTCAGCGCGGCGGCATCGCACCACGCGGCAGGCGCGGGCTCGGCGTCCGCTGCTAGTCTCATCGACGACGACACCCCCACGCCGGCCCACGCCCGCTACCGCGGACGACGAGTCGCCGCGACGCTGGCAGTCGGCGCACTGCTCTGGGCACTGCCCATGCTGGTGCTTCTCTGGTGGAACGGATGGAACGGGACCTACACCCAGATGGGGTGGTTCTTTACAAAGGCGGCGCTGCTGACTTTCGGCGGCGCCTACGCGGTGCTGCCCTACGTCTATCAGGGTGCGGTCGGACATTACGGCTGGGTGACCGCCGATCAGATGATCGACGGGCTGGCGCTCGGTGAAACGACGCCCGGACCACTGATCATGGTCGTGGCGTTCGTCGCGTTCGTCGGCGGCTATGGGCAGTCCCCGCTCGGACCCGGACTGGCTGCGTCATCCGGGATCCTGGCGGCGATACTCATCACTTGGTTCACGTTCCTGCCGTCGTTCGTATTCATCTTCGTAGGCGGCCCGCTGATCGAGTCGACGCACGGCAACCTCTCCTTTACGGCGCCGCTGACGGCGATCACCGCGTCCGTCGTCGGCGTCATTGTCAACCTTGCCGTATTTCTCGCCTACCACGTCTACTGGCCAGAGGGTCTCAGCGGCCGCTTCGATCTGATTGCGGCATTGATCGGACTGCTCGCGGCGTTTGCCCTTGTGGCGCTCAAGCGGCCCGTGATCGAAGTCATCGGATGGTGTGCGGCAGCGGGCCTACTTCAGACACTCCTTCGATAGAAGGTCACTACGCGACGTGGTGAGCGGATCGCGCTGACATTGACAGGGTCCCCAGAGCTTCCAATATTGCCGCAGGCGTGTCGCGAGCGAACGGTCGCTGCGATCGATGCATGTGCCAGATTGCTTATTGCGCCAATTCTCATGCTTCACAGGAGCATGCCATGTCCGTCACTTTGGCGCCGAGAGTGGCTCTGCTGTATCCAGGATCGCGTGAAATGCGTGACCGGGCCGAGCCTGCAGAGAGCCGTTTTGGTGCACTGTTCGTGGCTCTCGAGGCAGCCGACTTGAAGCCCGAGCCCGCCGTCTGGCAGGACGACTTCGCCGACGAAGTCGCAACGCAACTTCAGCGGGTCGACGCTGTCCTTGTCTGGTGCAACCCGATTGAAGGCGACCAGCGGCGTGATCGACTGGACCGGCTGCTCGCGGATGCCGCACGTTGGGGGACCTTCGTCAGCGCCCATCCAGACACTATCCAGCGCTTGGGCACTAAGGACGTGCTGTTCGAAACGAGAGATCTTCCGTTCGGCAGTGACGTGCACCGAATTGACAGCATTGCCCAGCTTGAGGCTGAGCTTCCACGGCGACTTCAGTGCGGTGCTCGAGTGCTGAAGCAGTACCGCGGCCACAGCGGAATCGGGGTCTGGCGCGTGCAACAGGACGCAAACGAGATGCTGCGCGTGCAACAGGCCACGCGCGGCAGCGCCGAACTGCGAATGAGCGTGGCGGCGCTGTGCGCGCAGCTGCAACCGTACTTCCAGTCGGAGGCGGGCGGGCACATGATCGATCAAGCATGGCAGCCGGGGCTGGAAACGGGGATGGTCCGCGCCTACCTTGTCGAAGATCGCG
>JANPDV010000442.1:0-2957 GCA_031431655.1 Gammaproteobacteria bacterium
GGCAATTTCCAGGACTATCCGATCCTGCGGTTTGCCGATGCACCCGGGATCGAGGTCGAGTTCATCGCTTCCGACGAGCTGCCAGGCGGGCTTGGTGAGCCGGCGACACCGCCGATCGCCGCGGCCCTGGCCAACGCTGTGTTTGCCGCCACCGGCGTGCGCGTGCGGCAACTGCCGCTGAGCGGTGCCGATCTCGCGCTCAAGACCTGAGCTGCTCAGGCCGCTGCCGGTCTCGAACTGACGCGGCGAGCGATGCTCAATGCGGTGACCAGAGCTGCTGCTGCGCAACCCGCAGCGGCGGCAAGGCGCACCGGTGACGTTATGGCCGCAGTGCCATAGATGATTCCGATAGAGGCCCAGACGAACACGGCGGTGTACAACGGGTCGGCCGTCCAGGTGCCGAGTGCGACGTACACCGCGGTCGCCAGCACTACCGTGACGATGGCGGCCTCGTCCATCGTCAGGCCGAACGGGTAGGCGCCCAGCGCGAAGAACCAGGCGCCGAAATTCGCGAGCGTCGCCGTGGTGATCCATCCGATGTACAGGCTGAACGTGCCGTCGACGACCACGCGCTCCCACGTGGATGACGCCGGTTGCCGGCGCAGGCGCCGGTACACAACCACCAGGGCGGCCAGCAACGCCAGCATCGCTACCACGCTCGCACCGACCATGCGGTAGTGCCAGAGGAAGATCCACGCGATGTTTGCGGCGCAGCTGGCCAGGTAGGGCCGCTCGATCGAAGCGAGTCTCGCAACAGCAGCCTCGCCTGCCGTGCGGGTCGACAGACGCGCGGCACGGACCGAAAAAAGGATCAGGCCAAGATAGATGAGGCTCCAGATCGAAAACACCCAGCCGGCAGGCGTGAAGCCGGTCGGGTAGAGGGCGCTCAATTCGCCGGTGGCCATCCCGTTGATAGGCACCAACGTCGCGGCGGCGTTGGTACCGATGACGAACAGGGTGGCGGTGGGAACCAGCAAGCGGTTCATGCGGGTGCTCCATGGCGTGGCAACGCCGGGACTACGTATTGCCGGCCCAGTATGCACGCCCGGGCCTGATGGCGCGGGAACGAATCCGTGCGGCGCGCATCCTATTTGGGTAGACCCAGCGGTTGGAGGACTCCCATGCGAAGCCACACTTTTCCTGGTGCCGTGCTCTGCGCGTTGCTGCTCCCGGCATGTGCCTCCATGGCTCAACCTGGCGCGGACAGCGAGTCGGCGCTCTATCTCAAGCACGCGGGCCAACCGATCCCGGAGTTCACCAGTTTCGGGCTCGATGGCTGGATGGCGGCAGGGCGCGATCGGCTGGTCGTCACTGATGGTCCGGGAAAGGCCTATCTGATCCAGGTACAGCAGCCCTGCACCAACCTCAAGTTCGCCAACACCATCGGCGTGACCTCGACGGCACGCACGATCAGCCGGCTGGAACACGTTCGGGTAGGGCGCGAGCGTTGCCCGATTGCCGAGATACGGCGGGTGGACCTGAAAGCGCTGCGCCTGGATCAGTCGGCCATGCGCGCGATGGAGAAGCCGGACCAGGCAGCCGCTCCCTAGCTTCTGGCTGCTTTGCGCACGAGGCGTGAGTTCGGCGGGGTGGCCAGCGGGTAACATAGTCGGGTCACGGCTACCGCCCGGCTCCTGATGACCCACGAGTTCCGCCCCGGTTTCGAGTTCGATGTGCCGCGATTGCAGTCGTGGCTGGCAGTACATGCGCCTGAGGTCGAGGGCCCGCTGCAGGTGTCCCAGTTTTCCGGCGGTCAGTCGAATCCGACCTATCTTCTGCAAGGCCCTGCGCGCAGCTACGTGCTGCGGCGCAAGCCGCCGGGTGTGCTGGTGGCGTCCGCCCATGCGATCGAGCGCGAGTACCGCGTGATGCGTGCGCTCGGCGAGCACTCCCGCGTGCCGGTGGCGCGCACCGTGGCGCTGTGCGCGGACGTCGCGGTGGTTGGCACCGCGTTCTATGTGATGGAGCATGTGGCCGGGCGCATTTTCTGGGATCCATCCCTGCCAGACGTTCCGACAGCCGGGCGCGCCGCGCTGTTCGACGGCATGAACGCCGCGATCGCCTCGCTGCACGGGGTTGTCCCGGCCGTGGCCGGACTAGAGGACTTCGGCCGCGCCGACGGTTACATCGCGCGCCAGATCCTGCGCTGGTCCCGGCAGTACGCGGCCGATGAGGACGTGGCCGGCCGCATCGAAGCGATGGACCGCCTGATCGAGTGGCTGGTGCAGCACGCACCTGCCGAGCAGCCCGCGGGCGCGGTCGTGCACGGCGACTTCCGGATCGACAACCTGATCTTTCACCCGACCGAACCGCGCGTGCTCGCGATCCTGGACTGGGAGCTGTCGACGATCGGCGATCCCTATGCCGATTTCGCCTACCACCTGATGATGTACCGCCTGCGCATCGAAGCCATTCCGGGCCTGGCCGGCTGCGACCTGCATTCTCTCGGCGTGCCTGACGAGAGCGCCTACACGCAGGCGTATTGCCGGCGGCGCGGCCTGGCCGAGATCCCGAACCTGGCCTTCTACAAGGCGTTCTGCCTGTTCCGCCTGGCCGGGATATTCCACGGCATCCGCGCGCGGGTCGCGCGCGGCACGGCCGTCAGCGCGCAGGCGCGACGCTACGCCGTCGAGGTCGAGTCACTCGCGCAGCAGGGTTGGCAGCAGGCGCAGGCCGGATGATCCGGTCGCGCCATCGAACGGCGGGCGGAGACCCGCGCCTATGCCGACATCAGGTCTTCGAACAGGTGACCGATGATGATCAGGGCGCTTGCGACCAGCACGGCCACGAATGGAATGGCAATAAACAGATAGGACACAGCGATTCTCCACGCGGTGCGGGGCGCCTGGGCGCCACACGACGTTGATATTCTTCGAGGGAAGGAACGGCAGAACCCGACGCGAACGCGGGAAACCGTGAGGTAAAGGCCGTTGACTGCGTCGGCAAGAGCCGGGGAG
>JANPDV010000443.1:0-22012 GCA_031431655.1 Gammaproteobacteria bacterium
CGACCTCGTTGGCCATGTCGAGCTTGACGTTGATCGTGTCGGTGTCGGCGTTACCGCGCGCGAACACGATGCCGCCCTCCCCCTTGCCTTTCCAGTCGGCCTGGGCGGTCATGGCGCAGGTCGCGGCGAGCGCGACGAACATGATCTTGCCGGTCAGCTTCAGCATCAGAATGGTCCTCCAAGTCGGTTAGACAGCAAGAGTGGGCCACGGGCGAGCCGCGTAGCCCGCCGGCAAGCGGCATTAGCGTCGCGGCTCAGCGCTGCTTGAGCAGGTCGCGGATTTCGCCGAGCAATACTTCCTGGGCAGGCGGCGGCGGCGCGGCGGCTGCGGCGGGCGGCGGGTTCTTCAGTTTGTTGATGCCCTTGAGTGCGAAGAACAGCACGATCGCGATGATCAGGAAATCGAACATCGTCTGCAGGAACGCACCCCACTTCAGCATCACCTCGGTCTTGCCGTCGGCGCCAAGGCCAAGGCTGGTTCCCAGGTCGGAGAAGTTCACTCCGCCGATCGCCTTGCCGAGAGTTTGAGTGCCGGAGACGCTGCGACAAGCAGCCGCGGCACCTGCCGACGCGCCAGGGTCGGTCGACGACGCTGAAGGAAGGCTGAACAGCCGCGCCGACCGTACCTCGCCCCCGACCTCACATCGCGCTCAGAGCCGCCAGTTGAAAGTCACGCCCGCAGTGGCGCGCTCGCCGAAGCCCGGCGTGTAGGAACCGAACTGGATGATGAACAGCGAGTTCGATACGTACTTCTTGTCGAGCACGTTCTTGCCCCACAGGGTCAGGTCCCAGCTGTCGCCGGACAGCCCCACGCTCGCATTGACCAGCGTGCGGCCCGGCAGCCACGCGAGGTTCATCTCCTCGGCGTACTGCTTGTCCTGATAGGTGACATCGCCGCGCAGGAACCAGGCGAGCGAGTCGGTGAGCGGGGCCTCGAACGAGGCGCCAGTGGCGGCGGCAAAGGTATAGACGCGGTCGAGCTGGTTGCCGCCGACCTCCCCGTCCTGCGGGCACAGCACGTTGTCGCAGTTCGGCACTCCGGCGAAACGGCGCGACTTGGTGCCGGAGTCGTAGGTGGGGTCCTGCCACGTGGCGCTGAGGTTCAGCGTGAGGTTGCGATTCACGGCGAACACGCCCTGCAGCTCGACGCCCTTGGAGGTCGCGTTGCCGAGGTTCAGGAAGATCACCGGCGGCGCCTGCAGCTGATTGGCCGGCTGCGGCACGAAGTTGGTCGGCACCGAGCGGATCTGCATTTTCTGCCACTCGATCAGGAAGACGCTCGCATTGAGCAGCAGGCGGCCGTCCAGGAACTTGTTCTTGGAACCCACCTCGTACGTCCAGTTGACCTCGTCCTCGAACAGCTGCTCCGACGGCAGCAGGGCGAGCGGCGGCAGGCCCGCGCCCTGCCCCACGGTCGTCGGATTGAAGCCACCGGCCTTCACGCCCTTGGCCGCCGAGGCGTACAGGAGATTGTCCGGCCGCAGCTTGAAGTCCGCCGTGAAGCGCGGCGTGGTGGATTCGAACGTGCCCGACTGCCGGGTCGTCGGGACGGTGGTGAGCGTCAACAGCGTGCGGTCATCGCTTTGCCGGCGCGCTTCGGCCGTCAGGCGCAGGCGGTCGTCGAGCCCGCGCCAGGAGAACTGCGCAAAGTAGGCGTCGGTCTCATCGAGCTGCTGGAAATTGTTGAGCACGGTGGTGAGGCCCACCGCACTGGTCGGATCGGAGTACGCGTCCTCGAACGGCAGACCGGGCGCGAGCCGGCGGCTGCCGAACAGGAAACGGTCCGCCACCTCGGCATGGTAGTACCCGACGCGCGCGGTGACGGGCAGGCTCTCGGGCTCCCAGTCGATGCGCACCTCGTGGCTCTTCAGCGAGTTGGTGCCGCCCTGGCGCTGCGCCTGGATCGTGCGGCCGAACGGCGCCGCGAGCGTCGTCGGGCTGAACTTGTTGACGCCGGTAGTGGAACTGTCGCCCGCCTCCGCATCGACGCGACCGAAGATGTAGTTCAGCGCGACGCTGTCGGTAAAGTCCACGTGCAGCTGCGCCCGCGTGAAGTTGATCTCGGAAACCACGCCGGGCGTGACCGGCTCGATGATGCCCGCCGGGCGAGTCGACAGCGCCGTCTGGTACTTCGAGGGATCCAGCGGGATCTCGCCGCAGATGAAACGCGGACTGTTCATCGGGTTGACGACCGACTGGCCCGCTGCGTTGACGAACGTCGCCGTGACGAACGGTCCACAGTCCAGCCGGTTCTGCGGATCGTTCGCCGCGACGGAGTAGTTGCCCTGGATTTCCTGCTTGCGCTCGGTGCGCAGGAAGGTCGCCTCGAGGCTTACGCGCTCGACCGGCTTCAGGACGGCCGTGACGCTCCAGTTCTCCGTCTCGCTGCCGCCGAGGTCGGACAGATCGCCGGAACTGCCCGGATAGCTGTTGTCCCAGGTGCCATCGAAGCTGTTGCGCGCGTAAGCCGCGCGCATGCCGAACTTGCCACCGGGCAGTTGCCCGCCAATCGCAGCCGAAATGTCGCGCCGGTTGGCGGTGCCAAACGTCAGGCGCGTCGACATTTCGAGTTCCTCGCCGGGCTTGGCGAGCACGTAGTTGATCGCGCCGGCAAACGCACTCTGGCCGTAGAGGGCGTTCTGCGGGCCCTTGACGATCTCGAGCCGCACAAGATCGATGGCGCCGACGTCGATCGAATAGCCGCGCTGCAGGTAGACGCCGTCGAGGAAGGTCGCGACGTTCTGCACCGCCCCCTGCACGTTGACCTGCGACAGGCCGCGCAGCGAGGGAGCGGCGTTGAAGCCGGTGGCGAAGTCCTCGAAGGCGAAACCGGGCGTATAGCGCGCCACGTCTTCGAGCTGCTGCACGGAGCGGCGCGCCAGGTCGTCGGCGCTGAACGCCGTTACCGTCAGCGGCACGTCCTGCAGGCGCTCCTCGACCTTGCGGGCCGTGACCACGATTTCCTCGAGCAGCGGCCCGGCGGCCGTGCTGCTGCCGCCGGCCGAAGCCGCCGGTGGCGTCGACTGGGCGACTGCGGATGCAGTGGCGGCCAGGCCGCAGGCGAACGTGGTGAGCGCGGCGAACGCCGCGGAAAGAGCGCGATCGGACATGGTTCGGAGTCTCCCTGGGTGCGGCCGGTTGATCCTTCAGGCGGCCGGAGCGAACGATGCGCCGGGACTTCCCTGCTCTATCGCCCCCTGCTCCGGTACGCTTTGCGCCGCGTGTTGCCGGTCAGTCAACGATGGAGGGGACCACGATGTCAACGGGATTGCCGACGAGGATTCACAGGAAGGTCATCGCTGCTCTGGTCCTGCCGCTCGCCCTGTGCGTCGCAGACCGCGCCGCGGCCGCCGAGCCGCGTATTGCGTGCGCGCCCGACAATCCGAATCTCAAGGCGTACCTCGCAATGACGGACCGCATGTTCATCCCGCGCGACGCCAGCGTCGCGGCGGAGTTCTATGCGCCGCAGTTCATCAGTCACAACCAGGATTCCGGCGGCGGCGACCGCGTCACGCTGACTCCGGCGCGGTTCAAGGAAGTCTATGAGATGTCCCGGCGCACCTACGGCGAACGCAGCTTTCGCAACGACCTGATCATCTGTGGCGGCGACTATGTGGTCGCGCGCGTGACGATGACGTCGAAGATGACAGGCCCGATGGGCAATCAGGCTGCCACCGGCAAGACCGCCATCGTCTCCGCGACCGACACTTACCGGTTCAAGGATGGCAAGGTCATCGAGCGCTGGGGCAACAACGATGGCGTGGGCATGCTGCAGCAACTCGGGCTGCAGCTGCCGCCGGTGCGCGCTTCTGCCCCACCCGCGCCGGCTGCCACGGCTACGCCGCCGGCGCCGCCGCGGCGCTGAGGACCACGGCCGAGTCGACGTCGTCAGCGGCGGCGCGTTCGCGCTGCCTCGCCGGCTCAGCGAGCGCCGCTTTCCCCGGCCAGTTGCTGTGTGTAGGCGCGAATCCGCTTGGCGTTCGTGCCGATATCGCCGAAGCCGATCCGCGACACCGAACGCACGTCGATGCGGCTACCGGCGCCATCGGCACGAACGCGTATGACTACGTCGTCGATGAATCCGAACCAGGTGGTCCGGTCGTAGGCCTCGATGCGGCCCTCGGCAGGCCTGGACTCGATCAGAGTCCAGTTCATCGCTTTCACAGCGTCGAGCGCTTTTTGAAACGCGGGGTCGGGCGCCAGTTCCAGCCGTATCGGCTGGATGTCGGGAAACGCCTTCTGCTGCAATTCGGGGACGTTGAAGTCGGGCCCACCGCGGGGTGACTTCACGATGCGGATGTACTCGGCTGCATTGGTGGCGCCGCCGGCCGCACGCGGCGCCAGGGCTGCCACGAACGCCGGGGGATCGACGATATCGGTCGTCACGTCGTGGATCGGCGGATAGCCGCCCGCGCGCACGGAGTACGGCACGTAGAACACCGCCAGGCCGAGCAGCAGCCCGGCCCATGCCGTCGGGCTGCCGGCGACGCCGCCGAAGCCTCGACGCAGCAGCGCAAGCAGCAACGAGATCAGGCAGATCGCCGCGCCGGCGATGGCGCCGTAGACGGCGTAGCGCAGCAGGGCGAATGCCGGCATCAGGGCCAGCAGCTTCATCTGATAGAGCGGCCCCGACAGCACGGCCAGCAGCCCCGCCAGTACGGTAATGCCGAGACCCCAGGCCGCGATCTGCCGGTTGTTCCTGTCGAGCGATTCCATGCCAGGTGCTCCTGATGAAGTCGAAACCGAAGAGAAAGGGAGCCGGCCTGTAAGCCGGGTTCTGTCGAGGGCGATCATTCCTCTGGGACGCAGGTCACCCCACGCCTCTAGCAGCCTACCCGGAAGTCACGCTCGGACACCGCGCTGCAGGAGTTGCCCCCTGCGACTTCCCTATTTGGCCTTGCTCCCGGTGGGGTTTGCCATGCCGCGGAATGTTGCCACCCGCGCGGTGCGCTCTTACCGCACCATTTCACCCTTACCCTCGTCCCGCGCGCCTTGCGGCGCCGGCCTCGGGCGGTATCTTTCTGTTGCACTTTCCGTGGGCTCGCGCCCCCCAGGCGTTACCTGGCACCGTGTCCGAAAGAGCCCGGACTTTCCTCCCCATTTCGTGAGAAATGCAGCGATCACCCGGCCGGCTCCCACGGTCAAGATACGCGGCCATGGGCCACAGCACAAACCTGCCGTCGCGTTGGCGGCGCCTACCCAGGCAACTGCCCGGGCGGATCGGCGGTATTCATCGGCACGCCGGCTTCGCGCAGCGCCACGGCATAGGCAGCGGCACGCTTCACGCCAACGATGGTGGCCGCGATCGAGGCCACCTGCCCTGGCGGGAGATGCGGCGACAGGGCGCGCACCGTGCGCAGCAGCAGATCACGCTGCGCGTTCTGCAGCTCGTCGCCCTCGGCGGCTGGAACCCCGGCCACCACCAGCGTGATCTCGCCGCGCGCCATGTCCGGGTCAGTGGCGGCACGCGCGGCGAGTCCGCCGAGCGTGTCGCGGTAGGTCGTCTCGTAGATCTTGGTTATCTCGCGCGCGAGGGCGGCCGGCCGTTCGGCGCCAAACTCCGCGACGAGGTCATCGAGCGCGGCGCGGATCCGATGCGGGGTTTCGAAGAACACCAGCGTCCGCGGTTCGGCCCGCAGCCCGGCGAGGCGCTTGCGACGCTCGCCGCGCTTCGCGGGCAGAAATCCCTCGAAGCAGAATCGATCGGTCGGGATCGCGGCCACGCACAACGCGGCGGCGATGGCCGTGGGCCCAGGCACGGCGCGGACGTCGAATCCCGCTGCCACCACGGCCCGCACCAGCGCAAAGCCCGGGTCGGACAGCAGCGGCGTACCGGCGTCGCTGACGAGGGCCACCGACTCACCGCGTGCGAGTCGCGCCACCACGTCGTCGATGCGCTGGCGTTCGTTATGGGCGTGCAGCGAGATCAGCGGGCGCTGTACGCCGATCACCGCGAGCAGTTGGGCCGTGCGGCGGGTGTCTTCGGCCGCGATCACGTCGGCCTGCTCCAGCGCACTCTGCGCCCGCGGCGAAAGGTCGCCGAGGTTGCCGATCGGCGTGGCCACGACGTCGAGGCGACCCGGTCGCACGGTGCCGGGCCCGGCTGGCGTATGCGCCACTATAATGCCGTCGACGGCCCGGGCGGGTGTGGCGGCATGAGCCGACGCGGGTCCGGGAATCGTCTGGTCTGCAGGATCATGAATAGCCCTGTGGTGGCACGGTAATGGGCCTGTGTCGCGATTGCGCCTGCCGCGCCGCAGGACATGCTGAGCCCCGGCAGACGTCGATTCAAGCCAGTTGAACGTTCTAGCCCGAAGCTGCGAGGTCGTGCTGACGATGCCCACCGAGACTATTCGCATTGCAGCGCGCACGGGTTGGCGCGTTGCCGGCCTGCTGGCGGTGCTGGTGCTGCTGGCGAGCTGCACCAGCCTCACGGGCAAGGCGCCGCTGCCGCCTTCGGCCGAGCGGGCGCAGCAAGCCCAGCAGCGGGGTGATCACGCAGCCGCCGCGCGCGAGTTCGAAGCGCTGGCGGCCGACAATAGCGGCAGCGTCGCGCAGGACTACCTGCTGCGGGCCACGGCGGCCTGGCTGAAGGCGGGACGGGGCGAGGATGCGCGGCGCACGCTCGGCCTGATCGAGGGCCCTCTCGACGCCGCACGCGCAACCGAGCGCGCCCTGCTCGACGTCGAGCTGAGTGCGCTCTCAGGTCAGGCGCAGCAGGCGTGGATTGCACTGAACGCGCTGCCACCGCCCAGCACGCCTGCGGCGCTGGTCGCGCGCTACCAGGATCTGCGCCAGCAGCTGGCATTTGCCACGTCGCGGCCGCTGGAGGGCGTGCGGGCGCAGATTGCCCGCGAGCGCGTCACGGCGAGCGACAGTGAGCGCAGGTCCTCGCGCCGCGAACTGCTGTCGCAGTTGCGGACCGCCGTACAGCGCGGCGTCAAGATCGAACCGGCACTGGCGGGCACCGACCCGGTACTGCGTGGCTGGCTCGAACTCGCGAGCATCGTCGCGCAGGATGAGAGCGGGACCAGCGCGGCTGCCATGGCATGGCGTACGCGCTTTCCGGATCACCCCGCCCGCGACCTGCTGCGGGGTGACGCCGGAACAGTGGCTACGGCCCTGCCCGCCGGCGCGCACGTCGCTGTGCTGCTCCCTGTCACGGGCCGGACGGCCTCGGCCGCTGCGCAGATCCGCGAAGGGCTGGTCGCCGGGTACTTCGCCACCGCGTCGGAAGGTCGACCATCGCTGCGCATCTACGATACGGCAGCCGCTCCGGTTGCCGAGGCGTTGACTGCGGCGACCCGCGCCGGCGCTGTGTTCGTCATCGGGCCGCTGACCCGCGAAGACGTGGTGGCGGCGGCCGACTTCACCGACCGGCGCCCGCCGCTGCTGGCGCTGAACTTCCTGCCGACTGAGCGTGCCGCAGGCCCGCCGTCCGGCTTCTACCAGTTCGCCCTGTCGCCCGAAGACGAAGCGCGACAGGTGGCGCGGCGCGCGTTCGCGGACGGCCGCCGTCGTGCCGTCGCGCTGGTGCCCGCTGGAGACTGGGGTACGCGCGTGCTGAACGCCTTCCGCGAGGAGTTCGAAGCCGCCGGCGGTCAGCTGCTCGGCAGCTCCACGATCACACCCAACGCGCCGGACTACTCCCGTCCCATCCAGGCTGCGCTGCGTCTCTCGGACAGCGAGGCCCGCCGCAGGCGTCTCGAGGGCATCATCGGCGCTCCGCTGTCATTCCAGCCGCGGCGCCGCGCGGACATCGACTTCCTGTTCACGCCGGCTCCTGCCGCCACCGCGCGCGCATTGCGGCCGCAGCTGCGGTTCTTCCGCGCGGGCGACCTCGCCGCGTACGGTACTTCGGACGTGTTCGAACCCGGCATGGCCAGCAACACGGACCTGGACGGGCTGATGTTCCCGGAGACGCCGTGGCTGCTGGGCGGCACGCCACTGGTCGACTCACTGCGGGCCAGCCAGCGCGAGGCGCTTGGGGCGGACGCCGCACCGCGCGGTCGGCTGTTCGCATTCGGCTTCGACGCCTGGCGGCTGGCGACGGCGCTGCGCGCCGCGCCGGCCGCTCGCGACGGCGCCGCGGGTATCACGCTGGAAGGTGCAACCGGCACGCTGACGGTGGACGCCGAGCGTCGCGTCCGACGTGAGCTGGTCTGGGCGCAGATTCGCGGCGGCAGCGCCAAAGCGCTCGGCGGCGCGTCGCCACCGGCCGCATCGGCCCAGTCGCCCGGGGAACCCGCGCGGACAGTCCGCGCAACACGCTGAGCTCGTGGACCGGCTCGCGATCGGGCGGCACGCCGAAGAGTGCGCGGCACGCGCGCTGCAGCGGCAGGGCGCCGAGATCCTGCTGCGCAACTACCGCCGCCGCTGCGGCGAACTCGACATCGTGGCCCGTGAGGGCGCAGAGCTGGTAATCGTGGAAGTGCGGCTGCGTGCATCGGACGATTTCGGCGGCGCCGCAGCCAGCGTGACCGGCCTGAAGCAAGCGCGCATCGTCCGCACGGCGCGCCAGCTGCTGCAACAGCAGCGAACGCTCGCAGGCCTGCGCGTGCGGTTCGATGTGGCGGTGGTGCGTCCGACGAGTGGCGACAACTGGCCGGTGGAATGGATCCGCCACGCGTTCGATTGCCCGGGCTGAGGCCGCGGGCCAGCGGCGCGTGTGCGCTACTTCACCACCTTCAGCTTGGGTCGACCCGGCCGTGGCGATCGGGGCGGATCGGGCGGCTGCGGTTCGTCCCCCGACCCAGCGGCGTTCCCTGCCGGCACGGCCCCACCCGCGGCCTGAGTTGTTCCCGGCGCGACGCCATCAGGGTCGTCGAACACCATGCCTTCGCCTGTTTCGCGCGCGTAGATCGCGAGCACCGCGCCCAGCGGCACCCGCACCTGGTGCGCGACGCCACCGAAGCGCGCGCTGAACTCCAGCCATTCATTGCCGAGTTCGAGGTGGCGCGTAGCCGAATAGCTGATGTTCAGCACGATCTTGCCATCGCGGACGTGGGCGCGCGGCACCTCGGCACCCTGCGCGTCGGCGCTGACGATGACCTGGGGCGTGAGTCCGCAGTCGCTCAGCCACTGATGCATCGCACGCAGGAAGTAGGGGCGCCGCGATGGCAGCGTCGCCGCAGTCATTCCTGCATCACCGACTGCGAACCGCGCACCAGGCTGGCGCGGAACGCGGGGCGGGCAAACAGGCGCTGCGCGTAGCGCATCAGCGACTCGGCCTCGCGCGTCAGCTCGATACCGAACTGCGGCAGGCGCCAGAGGATCGGCGCCAGCGTCACGTCGAGGATCGAGCACTCATCGCCGAGTACGAACCGTTGCGACTTGAACAGCGCGGCATTCTGCAGCACGAGGTCCTGCAACTCGCGACGCGCCCGATCGCGCGCCTCGGTGCCGCGCGAATCGGGCGCGGCAGGCGTCGCTGCGAGCAGCGCGGCAAGCGGATACCAGTCGCGTTCGAAACGGAACAGCGCCAGGCGAACCTGGGCCCGCGCGACCGGGTCCGGAGGCATCAGCGGCGGGTGCGGGTAGCGTTCTTCGAGATACTCGAAGATCACCCGTGAGTCGTACAGAACCAGTTCGCGATCAACCAGCGTCGGCACGGAATGGTACGGGTTGAGGTCGATCAGGTCTTCCGGGTAGCGCGAGCCCGGCGCGATTTCAACGAGATCCACCGGCACGTTCTTTTCAGCCAGCACGATGCGCGTGCGGTGACTCCAGACATCGTCCGCACTGCAGAACAGCAGCATGCCTGAGCGCCGCAACGTCAAGGGAATGGCCCTGCTGGCGAAAACGGACCTCAGTGCTGGCCCGGGGGAACGTCTTTCCAGTACTCCTGCTTCAGCAGGTAGGCGATGCCGGTGAAAGCCAGCAGGAACAGGATTACCCACACGCCGAGCGTGCGGCGCGTCACCTGTGCCGGTTCGCCGACATAGGACAGGAAGTTGACCGTATCGCGCACGAACGTGTCGTATTCCTCGTCCGCCAGCGCCCCGGGCGTGCCCTTCTCGAACTTGTAGAAGCGCGATTCGACCACCGGCTTGCCGCCCTCGCCCTTGTACTCTTCGTTGCGGAACACCGCTGTCTGCACGCCCTGCAGGTCCGAGAGAACATGCGGCATGGCCGTGCCGACCAGGGCCAGGTTGTTGACTCCGGTGGGGGCGTTCGGCTCCGAGTAGAAAGCCTTCAGGAACTGATAGACGTAGTCGGTGCCCTTGGCGCGCGTGATGAGCGACAGATCGGGCGGCGCCTTGCCGAACCAGGCCTCGCCATCCGCGGCCTGAAGGCGCGTGTTGATGTAGTCGCTCTTCTTGTCGCCCGGCAGGACCAGGCTCTGCTCGAGCTGCGCCTCGGGAATCTTCAGGTCTTCGGCGAGCCGCGAATAGCGCATGTACTTGAGCGAATGACAGCCCGAACAGTAAGCCATGAAATTGCGCGCGCCGCGCTGCAGCGACGGGATGTTGAAGATCTCGTTGCCCGCCTCCCAGTGGTGCCAGTTCAGTGCGCCCGGCGCACTGCTGACGGCAGCGCCGCCGGCGGCGTGGACCGCGAGCGGCATTCCGGCGCCGGCCAGCGCGACGGCGACCAGCCATGCCCGGCCCAGGACACTGGAGGGTCTCAAACTCCGGCGCGACGAATCAACCATGGTAGGTCACCCGTTCCGGCACAGGCTTGGTCCGCTCGACGCTCGTGTACCAGGGCATCAGCAGGAAGAACGCGAAGTACAGCACCGTGAAGATGCGTGCGAGCAGCACATACAGGCCCTCGGCCGGCTGCAGGCCCAGGAACGACAGCACGATGAACGTGATCGCGAACACGGTGAGCGCGATCTTCGACAGGATGCCCTTGTAGCGAATCGACTTGACGGGCGAGCGATCGAGCCAGGGCAGGAACAGGAACACCGCCACCGCCAGCAGCATCAGCAATGCCCCGAGCTGCTGGCTCGGCACCGCCCGCAGGATCGCGTAGTACGCCGTGAAGTACCACACCGGCGCGATATGGTCCGGAGTCGACAGCGGATTCGCCGGCTCGAAGTTCGGCGGCTCGAGGAACAACCCGCCGAAGGTCGGCGAGAAGAACAGCACGAGACAGAACAACGTCAGGAACACGCCGACGCCCATCACGTCCTTGATCGTGTAGTAGGGATGGAACGGGATGCCGTCGAGCGGCTTGCCGTTCGCATCCTTCTTCTCCTTGATCTCGATGCCATCCGGGTTGTTCGACCCCGTCTGCCGCAGCGCCACCAGGTGCAGCATGATCAGCAGCGCGAGCGCGAACGGAATCGCCACGACGTGCAGCGCGAAGAAGCGGTTGAGCGTCGAATCCGCAATGCCGTAGTCGCCGCGGATCCACTCCACCAGCCCGGGCCCGATGACCGGAATGGTGCCGAACAGGTTCACGATGACCTGCGCGCCCCAGTAGGACATGTTGCCCCACGGCAGCACGTAGCCCATGAACGCCTCGGCCATCAGCGCGAGGTAGACCAGCATTCCGAAGATCCACAGCAGTTCGCGCGGCTTCTTGTATGAGCCGTACATCATCGCCCGGAACATGTGCAGGTAGACGACGATGAAGAAGAACGAAGCCCCGGTCGAGTGCATGTAGCGGATCAGCCAGCCCCACTCGACCTCGCGCATGATGTATTCGACCGAGTCGAATGCCGCCATCTCGCTCGGCTTGTAGTGCATCGTCAGGAAGATGCCGGTGAAGATCTGCAGCACGAACACCAGCAGCGAGAGCGCGCCGAAGTAGTAC
Source organism: Gammaproteobacteria bacterium (assembly GCA_031431655.1). GTDB lineage: Bacteria > Pseudomonadota > Gammaproteobacteria > Steroidobacterales > Steroidobacteraceae > UBA964. The sequence goes on from JANPDV010000443.1 coordinate 11,764, forward strand.
CAGATATTGAAATTCTTGGGCGCGAAATAGCCGGTGAGCTGGGATGCGACGAACTCGTCGACCGGCAGGCGCTTGTTCAGCCATTCGCGGAAACTCCCGTCCTTGTAGACGGGGCCCTGTTCGTTGCCAGGTACAGCAGCCATTACGCAGCTCCCGCAGCAGCCGCGACCGTTGCCGCATCGACACCCACCACGAGCGTCTTGTCGTCGGTAAAGCTGTGCGGCGGCACGCGCAGATTGGTCAAAGCCGGTGAGCCTTCATAAACGCGCCCGGCGAGATCGAACTTGGAGCCGTGGCACGGACAGAAGAACCCGCCCTTCCAGTCCGCCACGCCTACCGTGGGATCGCCCACGTCGAAACGCGCCTTGGGCAGGCATCCGAGGTGGGTGCAGGTGGCGTACAGCACCAGGATTTCAGGCTTGATCGAGCGCGCGGCATTGCGCGCGTAGTCGGGCTGGTCCGACTCTTCGGACTTGGGGTCCTTGAGTTGCGCGTCGTGCGCGGCAAGCCCGCCATTCATCTCCGGCGTGCGGCGCACGACGTACAGCGGCTGCTTGCGCCAGGTGTAGGTCGCCATCTGGCCGGGTTCGATCTTGCTCAGATCGATCTCGGTCGGGGCGCCCAGGGCGCGTGCACGCTCGGACGGTTTCCAGGACGCGACGAACGGCGTCAGGGCGAACACGGCGCCGACCCCACCCATTGCGGCCGTGGCTGCCGTCAGGAATTTGCGTCGACTGACATCGACATCTTCGGAAGTTTCGACCCCGGTAACGCTCATCCGGTCTCTCTCCACCCGTATGCCGGCAGCAGGCTCAATAGAGCTCCCGCCGGAAGGCGGATACCCGCCCTGGGGCACACGGACTGCTATCCCCGAATCGTGAAGCGCCGCATTATACACGGGCTCGATTCGCGCCTGTTGCAGTGCGACTTCGACGCCGAACGCATGCGCCCAACGCAAAGTGCCAGCATTTTCCTCGCAGGATCCGTGGTCGGGGGCCTGGCGCTGGCCTTTATCGTGGTGGCCATCAGGCCCGATTTGTTGACGTCGCGCACCGCAGCGCGGGCACCTGCGACACCGGCCAGCGTGCCGGGCACCGTCGCGGCCAACTCGCAACCCGCCGGGCCGAATCGGGCCGAGTCGCCGGCGCCGACGACGACGCCGTCATCAGCGGATCCCTCGCCCGATCCGGACACGACGCAGCCCCAGGGCGGCTTCGACCTGCCGCGCGTCGCGAGCTATGCGCCGGCGGTCGATCGCGCCGCGCCGGCGGTAGTCAACATATACACCGCCCGCCTCGTCACAGAGCGCGTGCCGCGCAACCTGCTGGAGGACCCTTTCGGGGACTACGGGCCGCGCCTGCGGCAGCGGGTGGAACGTTCGCTCGGCTCCGGCGTGATCATCGATGCCAGCGGCCGCATCGTCACCAACCATCACGTCATCGCCAACGCAGACTCAGTGCAGGTACAGCTCGCGGACGGCCGTGTCGCCGACGCCCGCATCGTCGGCCGCGATCCCGACACGGACCTGGCGCTGTTGACGATCTCGTTGCCGAAACTGCCCGTGATGCCGCTGGGTCGCTCCGACCGGCTGCGCGTCGGGGATGTGGTACTGGCGATCGGCAACCCGATCGGGCTGTCGCAGACGGTCACCCAGGGCATCGTCAGCGCGACCGGGCGGGGGCAACTTGGAGTCGCGACTTTCGAGAACTTCATCCAGACGGATGCGCCGATCAATGTCGGCAATTCCGGCGGCGCACTGATCAACGTCGCTGGCGAGCTGATCGGAATCAACACGGCAGTGATTGCCAAGAACCTGGGCGTCGAGGGCATCGGCTTTGCGATTCCCGTGAACCTGGTGCGCGGCGTGATCGGCGAGCTGGTTGCCAAGGGGCGCGTGATCCGCGGCTGGATTGGACTCGTGCCGGACGACGTGGATGACGCGCAGGCACGGCAGCTGGGACTCGCGCGGGGCGGCGTCGTGGTCACTGACCTCTATCGCGACAGCCCGGCGCTGACGGCCGGACTGCGCCCTGGCGACCTGCTGCTGGCGCTCGATGGACGCGAGTTGCGCAGCGCGCAGGACACGCTCGCACGCATTGCGCAGGCCACGCCGGGCGACACCATCACGCTGCGCGTGCAGCGCGGTCAGCAGACCGGCGACATCACCTTGAAAGTGGGGGAAAGGCCGCGCCAGCGCTGACGCGGTCAGCGGCACGCAGCCGCAGCCGCGTGGCTAGTTGGGGACCCGGCGGATCTGCGCGCCGATCTGCATCAGCTTCTCTTCAATTGCCTCGTAGCCCCGGTCGATGTGGTAGATGCGCTCGATGTCGGTGCGGCCCTCGGCGACGAGACCGGCGAGCACCAGCGAGGCGGAGGCACGCAGGTCGGTGGCCATCACCGGCGCGGCCTGCAGCCTGAGTACGCCGCGGATGATCGCGGTGTTGCCCTCGAGGCGGATTTCGGCGCCCATGCGTCGCATTTCCAGCATGTGCATGAAGCGGTTCTCGAAAATCGTCTCGATGATGGTGCCGACGCCGTCGGCCACGGTGTTGAGGGCCGCGAACTGCGCCTGCATGTCGGTAGGAAACGCCGGGTACGGCGCGGTGCGCACGTCGACGGAGTGCGGCCGCTTGCCGCGCATGTCGACTTCGATCGTGTCCTGGGTGGTGACGACGCGCGCGCCGGCTTCCTCAAGCTTGGCGACCACGGCATCGAGGTGATCGGGCCGGGTATTGCGGGTCACGATATGACCCCTGGTGATCGCGCCCGCCACCAGGTAGGTGCCGGTTTCGATGCGGTCCGGCAGCACGGAGTAAGGCGTGCCGTGCAGCCGCTCGACGCCTTCGATGATGATCTTGTCGGTGCCGGCCCCGCGGATCCTGGCGCCCATGGCGATCAGGAAATCCGCGAGGTCCACGACCTCGGGCTCGCGTGCCGCGTTCTCGAGCACGGTCTCGCCCTGCGCGAGCGTGGCCGCCATCATCAGGTTTTCGGTGCCGGTCACCGTGACGGTATCCAGCACCAGCCGCGCGCCCTTCAGGCGCGATGCCCGGGCGTGGATATAGCCGTTCTCGATCGAGATCTCGGCACCCATCGCCTGCAGGCCGGCGACGTGGATGTTGACCGGGCGCGCGCCGATCGCGCAGCCGCCCGGCAGAGAAACGTCGGCGTGACCGAAGCGTGCCAGCAGCGGCCCGAGCACGAGAATCGACGCCCGCATCGTCTTGACGAGGTCATAGGGCGCCAGGGGCTGGCGCAATGTCGACGCCTCGACCTCGACCAGCATCCGGTCGCCCACCGTCACCGACACGCCCATGCGTCCCAGCAGCTCGATCATCGTGGTGACATCCTGCAGATGTGGCACGTTGGAGATCGCGCACGGTGTGTCGGCGAGCAGCGTCGCGGCCAGGATCGGCAGCGTGGCGTTCTTCGAGCCGGAGATGCGCACCTCGCCGGCGAGCGCCCTGCCGCCAGTGATCTGCAGCTTGTCCATCAGCGATGTCCTGCGTAGCGCGCCTTGCAGCCGCACGCGCGCGATGCGCCGTGCCGCCTCATGCCTCGCCCGCTTCTTCGGGCGTGAGGGCCTCGATCGACAGCGCGTGGATCTCGCGGCCCATGCGCTCGCCCAGCGCGCGGTAGATCAGCTGGTGCCGGGCGATGCTCCGCTTGCCGGCAAACTCGGCCGCCACCACCCGGGTGGCGAAATGCGTGCGATCGTCGGACTCGACGCGGACGTCGGCTCCGGGCAGGCCGGCACGGATCAGCGCCGCTACGTCGTCGGGATGCATGGACATGGCGCTATGATGCCATTCCATGAATTCCGCTGCGCGCCCGAACGACGACACCGCGCTGATCGCCGCCGGCCGGCGTGCGCTCGCGATCGAAACCCGCGGCCTGCACGCGCTCGAATCGCGGGTCGGCGCGCCGTTCGCGGCCGCCTGCAGACTGTGCCTGGCTTGCCGTGGCCGCGTCGTCGTCACGGGCATGGGCAAGTCCGGCCACATCGGCAGCAAGGTTGCCGCGACGCTCGCGAGTACTGGCACGCCCGCATTCTTTCTGCATCCCGCCGAGGCCAGCCACGGCGACATGGGGATGATCACGCGGGAGGATGTGCTGCTCGCGCTGTCGTACTCCGGCGAGGTGCCGGAACTCGTCATGCTGCTGCCGTACGTGGCGCGGCTTGCCGTGCCGATCATTGCGCTGACCGGTGAACCCGACTCGACCCTGGCGCGGGCAGCGACCGTGCACCTGGACGTGAGCGTGCCGGAAGAAGCCTGCCCGCTCAACCTCGCGCCCACCGCCAGCACCACGGCGGCGCTCGCGATGGGCGACGCGCTGGCCGTCGCGCTGCTCGAGGCACGCGGCTTCACGGCGGAGGACTTCGCGCGCTCGCACCCGGGCGGCAGCCTGGGCCGGCGCCTGCTGCTGCGCGTCGAGGACGTCATGCGGCGTGGCAATGATGTGCCGCGCTCTGCGGCCGATACCCCGCTTGCCCAGGGGTTGCTGGAGATGTCGCGCAAGGGTCTCGGCATGACGGTAGTCACGGATGCGGCCGGCCAGGCGCTCGGCGTGTTCACCGACGGCGATCTGCGACGCGCGCTCGACCGACGGGTCGATCTGCATTCGGCCAAGATGCGCTCGGTGATGACGCAGCCCGGCAAGCGCATCGGGCCGGAGGAACTCGCGGCCGAAGCCGTGCACCTGATGGAAGCGCACCGCATTACGGCGCTGCCGGTGGTCGACGCCGGCGGCATGCTGGTCGGGGCGCTCAATGTGCACGACCTGCTGCGCGCGGGGGTGGTTTGATGCCGGCGCGCAAGCGCGGGCCGGCGATGCCGCGACCGTTGCCGCGCATCCGGGCGCTGATACTCGATGTCGACGGCGTGCTGACCGATGGCCGGCTCTGGTTCAGTGCGCGCGGCGAGGCGCTCAAGGCATTCCATGTCCGGGACGGCCACGGGATTCGGCAACTGCAGCGCGCGGGTCTGCTGGTGGCCATCATCTCGGGCCGGAGCTCTCCGGCGGTGCTGCAGCGGGCGCGCGAGCTGGGAATCCGTCATGTGATGCAGGGCGCAGCCGACAAGGCCGTGGCGCTGCAGGCACTGCTGCGGCGCCTGAAGTTGCCTGCGTCGGCCTGCGCCTGCGTCGGCGACGACACGCCCGACGTGCCCGTGATGCGCGCGGTCGCGGTGGCTTTCGCGGTAGCCGATGCACACGAAGACGCACGCGCCGCCGCGCACCGCGTTACGCGGCTGGGCGGCGGCCAGGGCGCAGTGCGCGAGGTGTGCGACTGGCTGCTGGCCGCGGGCTGCATCGGATGAGCGCCATGCGGCCGGTCGCGCTGCTGCTGCTCAGCGCTGCCGCGGCGCTGGCCGGTTGCAGCGACGGGCTGCGCGATCCGGACGTGGTGCGCTCCGGCGCCGAGGCGGACCTGCAGCCGGGCTATTTCGCAACCGGGGCGCGCATCACGCAGACCGGGCCCGACGGCGCGCCGCGCTATCGCATCGCCGCCGACCGGGTCGATCAGGATGCGGGCTCCGGCTCGATCCAGCTGACCCAGCCGCGATTCGACCTGGCCACCGAACGCGGCAACTGGCGCGTTTCGGCGGCCCGCGGCGACCTGCCCCAGGATGCCTCGCAGATCGACCTGCGCGGCGATGTGTTGCTAGCCTCCCAGGTCGGCCCGCGTCGCGAACCCATCGAGATCCGCACGGCAAGCCTGCACTTCGAGCCGCAGGCAGGGCGGGCTCGCTCGCGCGAGCGCGTCACGATCACGCTCGCGGGCAAGACGCTGGCGGGCACCGGCCTCGATGCGAACTTGAAGGCACAGACTGTCAGACTAGAATCGGACGTGAATGGCCGCTTCCTTCCCTGACCGCCGCGCGCGCGCGCATTCGCACCGGGCGCGGGTGTGGGCCACCGCCATCGGATTGCTGCTGGCGTCGGCGTTGCCGGCAGCCGATCCGCCGCGTCGCAGCACGGACGCGGTATCGCTCGATGCAGCCTCCTCCGACGTGGACTACAAGACCAACACGGTGGTGTTCCGCGACGTCGTGGTGTCCCAGGGCGGCATCCGCGTCAGCGCCGAACAGGCGCGCGCGACGGGCCTGAACTTCAACAACTCCATGTGGACCTTCAGCGGGCGCGTCCGGATCGTCGTGGACGGCGGCATGCTGTCTTCGGACCAGGCACGCGTCGACTTTTCCGACAACCGGATCCTGCGGGCCACCATCGTGGGCAATCCGGCGCAGTTTGAGCAGCCGCGGGTCGGCACCAGCGACATCGCGCGCGGCCGTGCAGGCTCCATCGAGTACAACGTCCAGGGCGGCATCGTTACGCTGAGCCGCGACGCCTGGCTGACCGACGGGCGCAATGAGATAAGCGGCCAGCGACTGGTGTACAACGTCCGCGAGCAGCGCGTGCAGGCGCAGTCGGCCCCGGGGCGCAAGGACCGTGTGCAGATCACCATCCGTCCGCGCGACGCTGCCGCCGGCACCCCGTCGCCTGGAAAGCCCTCCCCATGACGGTGCTGCGGGCGGAGCACCTCGCCAAGGCCTACGGTTCCCGCCCCGTCGTCAAGGATCTTTCGCTCAGCGTCGGCATGGGCGAAGTGGTTGGCCTGCTCGGCCCGAACGGCGCTGGCAAGACCACGGCGTTCTACATGATTGTCGGGCTGGTCAAGGCCGACGCGGGCCGCATCCTGCTGGGCGACCGGGACCTCAGCGGCGAGCCGATGCACGTCCGCGCGCGCGCTGGCATCGGCTACCTGCCCCAGGAGGCCTCGGTGTTCCGCAAGCTGTCCGTAGCCGACAACATCCTTGCGATCCTGGAGACCCGCGCCGACCTGGATCGTGCGGCACGGGAGGCAGAGCTGGAGCGGCTGATGTCGCAGCTGCGCATCGGACACGTGCGCGCGAGTCTCGGTATCGCCCTGTCGGGCGGCGAGCGCCGTCGGGTGGAGATCGCCCGCGCCCTGGCCGCACGGCCGGCGTTCATGCTGCTGGACGAGCCGTTCGCCGGGGTTGACCCGCTGTCGGTGCTGGATATCCAGCAGATCGTGCGCGAGCTGGCCGGCCACGGCATCGGCGTGCTGATTACCGACCACAACGTACGCGAAACCCTCGGAGTGTGCACCCGCTCCTACATCATCGGCGACGGAACTGTGATCGCCGCCGGATCTGCAGAAGAAATCCTTGCCAATCCACGAGTGCGTGAGGTGTACTTGGGAGAATCTTTTCGTATGTAGATCAGGCGGTTCGCGGCCCCACGGCCGGCCCGCCGCCGGCACCCCGAAGACACATGCTCAAGCCCTCCCTGCAGCTTCGGCTGGGTCAGCAACTGACCATGACTCCGCAGCTGCAGCAGGCCATCCGCCTATTGCAGATGCCCGCCCTGGAGCTGCAGGCCCACATCCGCGAGCTGCTCGAAAGCAACGTGATGCTGGAGCCGGTCGAGGAAGCGGATGGCGGGGGCACTTTCGAAACCACCGGCGTCCTGCAGCCGCAGCAACGCACGGCCGAGGCGCCACCCGACACCGGCCCCGTCGAGCGTGCCACGGGTGAGCCCGAAATCGAGGTCATCGAAGACACTTGGAGCGACCGCAGCAGCGCCGGCTCCGGCAGCAGTTTCTCGGGCGACGACGACGACGACCGCGCCAACAACGTCGCTGACCCGTCCGGCCTCACGCTGCGCGATCATCTGCTCGGCCAGCTCGAAATGGCAGGCCTGTCGCCGCGGGACTACGCGATTGCGGCTGCGATCGCGGACGCGCTCAACGACGACGGCTACCTGACCGACACGCTGGCGGAAATCTGCGCGACGCTGCGGCCCGAAATCACCTGTGACGAAGAGGATGCCGAACGCGTCCTCTCCATCGTGCAGCTGATGGATCCGCCCGGGGTGGCCGCGCGCAACGTCTCGGAATGCATCCTCCTGCAGCTGGCGCAGCTCGATGCCGACACACCGGCTCTCGCCGAGGCCCGCAGGATTGCCGAGCACTACCTTGGCCTGGTGGCCAACCGCGACATGGCGCAACTGCGGCGGATGCTTGGCTCCGCCGACGACAACCTGATCGAAACGGCCCTCGCACTGGTGCGCTCCTGCCACCCGCGCCCGGGCGCCATCGTCAGCGGCCCGCCCGCGGAATTCGTCGTGCCCGATGTACTGGTGCGCCGCACCGAGCGCGGCTGGTCGGTCGAGGTCAACCCGGCCACGGTGCCGCGCGTCCGTCTCAACGAGGGCTACGCCAGCGTGATTGGCCGGGGCTCCACCCACACGACGATGCGCGCCCAGCTGCAGGACGCGCGCTGGTTGCTGAAGAGCCTGGAGATCCGTAACGACACCCTGCTGAAGGTCGCACGCGCCATCATCGAACGGCAGTCGGAGTTCCTCGACCGCGGCGACGAAGCGATGCGGCCGATGATCCTGCGTGACATTGCCGAAGCCATCGAAATGCACGAATCGACGATTTCGCGGATTACTTCCGGCAAGTACATGCTGACGCCACGAGGTGTGTTCGAGCTGCGGCACTTCTTTTCGAGCCAGGTCGAGAGCGACGCCGGCCAGGGCACCTCCTCCACGGCAATCCGCGCCAAGATACGCAAGCTGATCCAGCAGGAGGATCCGCACAACCCACTGTCCGACAGCCGCCTTGCCGAGATATTGTCACAAGAGGGGATCCCCGTCGCACGCCGCACCGTGGCCAAGTATCGCGAGGCGCTGGGACTGGCCACGTCCGCCGAGCGGCGCCGCCGGCAGGCCGGCCGCTGAGCCGCCATTGCAACTTGATTCGGCGCGACTGTATTTTGGCAGCGACGGCATCCAGGAATTCATGGGCCAGAAGCCCTTCCACTGAGGAGACCAGCATGCAGGTATCGGTGACGGGTCATCACGTCGAAATCACGGACTCGATGCGAGCGTACGTGGAAAAGAAGATGCAGCGGATCGTGCGGCATTTCGATCACGTGATCGACGTGCACTGCATTCTTTCCATCGAAAAACTCAACAACAAGGCGGAAGCCACCCTGCGGGTGCGCGGTAACGATATCCACGCCGACGCGACGGACGAGAACATGTACGCCGCGATCGATTCCCTCACCGACAAGCTCGACCGGCTGGTCGTCAAGCGCAAGGAACTCACCACCGATCATCACGCCGTCGAGGGTCGCAGCGCCCGTCACTGAGGACGGCGCGGCAACCCGGCCGGGTCATTTCCATGCGCAGGCGCGTGCAGCAATGCGACTGATCTTCGTCAGCGGCCTGTCCGGCGCTGGCAAGAGCGTGGCGCTGCACGCGCTGGAGGACCTCGGGTTCTTCTGCATCGACAACATGCCGGCGGCGTTGCTGAGCCCGTTCGTGGCGCACACCGTGCGCAGCAAGGATCCGCTGTACGAACGCACCGCAATCGGGCTCGACGCGCGCAACACCTCGCAGGAGATCTCGTCGGTGCCGACGATGATCGACGAACTGAAGCGCAGCGGCGTGCGCTGCGAGACGATCTTCCTGCTCGCCGGCGACGAGGAACTGCTGCGCCGCTACGCCGAGACCAAGCGCCGCCATCCCCTGTCGCGTGACGGGGTCATGCTGCTCGAGGCGATCGCCCTGGAACGCCAGTTGCTCGAGCCGATGATCAATGCGGCGGACCTGGTGGTCGACACGACACGACTGGGTATCCACGAGCTGCGGGAGCTCGTGGTGCAGCGGGTCGAGCGCCGCGGCGCAGGCCGCTTTTCGATCACCCTGGAGTCGTTCGGCTTCAAGCGCGGACTTCCCGGCGACGCCGACTTCGTATTCGACGCCCGGACGCTCCCCAACCCCTACTGGGATCCGGCCCTTCGCGGCCTCACGGGGCGCGATCCGGCCGTCATCCGCTATCTCGAGGCACAAGCCAGCGCGCAGCGGATGATCGAGGAGTTCGCCGCTTTCATCGAGGCCCGCATCCTGGAACACAAGGCGGCCAACCGGCGATATCTGACTTTCGCAATTGGCTGCACCGGCGGACAGCATCGGTCCGTGTACATCGTCGATCGACTGGCCGTGCTGCTCGCGCCGAAGTATCCGGATCTGCAGACGCGTCACACCGGGCTGCCTGGCGCCCGCTGACTCGCGCGTACCGTCGATCATTGAGGGGCCCAACCGCACGGCCCGGGAGCGCCATGAGAAAGGGGCTTTCGGGAACGGCGTGAAACCACCCCTGGACCCTCCGGGCGCGCCAACCATGGCGCGCACGGTCCCGAAAGCCCCTTTCTCA
>JANPDV010000444.1:0-3601 GCA_031431655.1 Gammaproteobacteria bacterium
CTTCGGAATCACGGACGCCAAGGGGTTCGAGTTCCCGCTGGTGCCCAAGTTCAGCGGCGCCGCCTACGCCCAATATGAAGCGGTTCTCTCCGACGCGCGCAGTTGGTACGGCCGCGCCGACATGACCTACATTGGCAAGCGTTACGACAGCATCGTGAACTTCGCCTGGGTGCCAGGCCAGCTGCGCACCAACCTGCGAGGTGGCGTGCGCACAGAAAAATGGGACGTGTCGCTGTGGGTCAACAACCTGCTTGATGATGACACCCCGGAAGCTTCGCGCTACAACAGCGACAGCGCGGCCGATCCAATCTTCTTCCAGCTCGCCGCCTCGGAGGTGGTGCTGCCTAATAAACGCCAGGTCGGAGTGACGGCAACCTTTCGGTTCTGATCGGGGGGACGAGCCAGGCGCCGCCGTACGTCGTGCACGTCGACGTGCGATCGCCTGCTGCCTCGTGCCATAGACGCTGACCGGCGGCACCCACGCCAGGTTGGCGATCGTGTCGTAGCGCCTAGGCGATTTCGGAGTCCGCGTAGGCCACGCTGCCGCCCACCGACACCCGGTCGAACAGGTTGATTGCACCATCGATTTCGATGCGCGTGCGCGGCTACATCACGTATCGGCTGTCATACCGAGCTGTGCGGGTGATCAGCGCGGTCGGAAGGCGCTCACTTGCACTCGAACACGCTGACGATGGGCGGGCGCGACGCCAGCAACTCGCCACGCACGGAATCCCAATTCTTCGAGCCCTTCGCGTAGGCATCCAGGAACGCGAGCGACAGCCGCCGGATCTGCACCATCGCGTCGGCATTCGGCGTCTTCTCCTCGGTGCGGTTCGTGCCGAGCGTGCCGCCGAGGTAGTGCTTCATGCCGGTCAGGCTGGCCAGGCATTGCGGGCCGCCCTGGCGCTCGTAGTAATACTGGGCGTGGGCCTGCCAGTTGTCGTTGAACCCGGGGATGATGTCGTCCATGCCGACGATGCTCAGCGCCGGGCGCGCGTCCGGCTTCCAGGCCACGTTCAGGAAACCGGGCCGCAGTCCTGGCGGGGCGAGCATCAGGCCAGCGAGCACCCGCGGGTCGGAGAGGTCCGAGTCCGGCATGTCGGGCGTGCGCGCGCCGATCAGCACGGCGGTCGTATGGCCGCCGAATGAATGCCCTGCGGCCAGCACACGCTTGCGGTCCATCCGGCCCCGCAGCACCGGCGCCTGTTTCTCGATCTCATCGAGCGAGTCGAGCACCTTGCGCTGGTCGAGCACGCGGGATTTCCAGGCGTCCTTGATTTTCGGGTCGTCGCGCGGCAACCCGAGTGCCAGCGACTCGATGTGCGTCGGCTGGATCACGACGTAGCCGTGGCTCGCCCAGAATTCGGTCAGCGGCAGGTAATCGTCCTTGGAATACTGCGCGCCATGCGAGAACAGGATGATCGGCAGGCGCTTGCCCTGCAGCGGCGCGGTCACGCGCAGCAGTGTCTCCTTGCCCTGCGCCGCGTCTTTCAAGACCACGGGATTCACCGTGATGATCGGTCCGGCCGGATCCGGGGCCGCTGCGGCGGCGACCCTGCAGTAGACGGTCAGGGCGGCCGTGACGGCGGCGATGAGCAGCGTGGTTCGCGCGCGATGGATGCGATGGGGCATGCGAATTCTCCGGACTTGAAATGACGACAGGACGACCGTCGCCGCGACACTGTGCGGGACACCCCGCATGGCAGCAAGCAGCGCCGCGTCGGCGCCGGATGGGTCGCGGTTCTCCGACCGGAGTGCCGTTTTGGCTCACGACGATCGTGCCTCCGGCTTGCCCGGCAGGGTGAAGCGGAAACGCGACCCGAGGCCCTCCCGGCTCTCGGCCGAAACCTCTCCTCCATGCGCTTCCACGAGCGCCCTGACGATCGCGAGGCCGAGCCCCATTCCGCCATTCGTGTCTGAATCCGTCTCGCCCTTGTCGAAGATCTTCTCCATGATCGCAGCCGGTATTCCGGCACCGTCGTCCCGGACGATGCATTCCACGGCGCCGGCATCATCGAGGCTCCGGGCCTCGACGGTGACGGACCCCTGAGGCGTGTACTTGATGGCGTTGGCCATCAGGTTCTGCAGCACGCGCGTGAGCAGGGTGGCGTCAGCGTAGACGAACAGCTCGTCGGGAATGCGATTGACGAGCCGCGTGCCGGAGGCTCCCGCGACCGGGTCCACGACCTGGATCACTGTCTCCACCAGCGGCCACAGGTCGACCTCACGTCGCTCGAGCTTGACCCCCGCTTCGGTCTGCAGGTTCATGTTCTCGTCAAGCACCTTGGCCACCATGCGTTCCAGGTGCTGCACGTTCCGGCGAAGTGACTTGAGCAGCCGCTGCATGTCGACGGCGCGCTGCTCCGTCGACAGCAGTTGCTCCAGCAGCCTGCCGGCGAGGGCAACCGCGGCCAGCGGAGTGCGCAGGTCGTGCGCGACGAATGCCAGGTATTCCTCGCGGCGCTGCGACACTTCCCTGGCCTTCTGGGTCGCGTAGGTCTGCACGGCCACGCCGATCGCGTCATCGATGAGGCGATTGACCACCCGCACGGGCCTGCCCTGCAACGGCTGCCCGCTGGCCTCTGCCAGATCATGGATACAGGCCCTGAGAATGCCGTACTCCGAAACGACCTCATCGATATCGAAATCATTCTGCAGCCGCTGGAGTCCGTGCGCCGTCGCGCTGTCCTCCGTCACCGCTGCCGGAACGCTGATCTCCGTCACGCCACCGAGCGCTACATCCAGTTCCTGGAGCAGCGCCGGCATGTGGTCGTTGAGCGTCGGGACATCGAGGTGACGGGCGGAAGGCAGTTCGCGGACGCGATGCCGCCACTTGGTGAGCAGGGCATTTCTTTCGGCCCGCAAAAGCGCGCCCAGGCTGCCGAGAGGGTCGGGTGTCATCGCGATCGAACCCCTGTCGTGCGCCGCCATAGGTGGTTCGATAGGGTACCGGAAGCGACGCAGGGGGGGGCGAAAGGCATCCTGGCCCGGGCGCCCGAACTGCAGCGCTTTGAGGGTTCAACGCGGCGACGCTGAGCCCGCCGCCTGCCGACCGGCGCCGCTCGTGAGGTACAGCGCGAAGCTGCCGAGCCAGTGACCGCCCTCGTAGTGCTCGCCGGTCACTGCGGGCAGCGCAGCGTCGGCGTGGCGTCGCGCCGTCTCGCGCAGTGCCGCCACGCGTGCATCGCGCCGCGGCAGCGCCGCGGCGATGCCCTGCAGCATCCATGCGCGACTCAGGTTCAGGCCGTCGATGTGCGCGAGCTTCGGATCGGCTCTATCGGTGACGATGCCGGGCTCGAGCCAGTCGCGCGTGGCGCTGCGCACCGCGGCCGTGCGCGGGATTCCGGGCAGGAACGCGCCGAGCCAGCGCGCAAATTCCGCTTGCGGCAGCACGCGACGCATCAGGTCCGCTTCCGCGAGGCACGGCGACAGGAAATCCTCGCCCGACGGCTCGTAGCCCAGCGGGCAGGCGCGATCGACGAGGTAGAACTCGCGCGCCTTGCTGTCGAGCAATGCGCTCATTGCCGTGTCGCCCGCCGCGCGAGCCCAGTCGTGCACCAGACCGAACGCGAACGCCGTCTGGCCATGCTCGCCGACGCGG
>JANPDV010000445.1:0-2543 GCA_031431655.1 Gammaproteobacteria bacterium
GCCAGCCCGAACACGACGCCGCAGCCGAAAAGAACCGGCCCGTACGTGCCGTAGCGCTCGTAGCCCAGGCTGAACAGTATCGGCCCGATCGCGGCGCCGATGATGATCGGCGAGAACAGGATTCCGTACAGCTTGCCGTAGTGCCGCAGGCCGAAGTAGCGGGCGGTCATGAACGCAACGAGATCGAACTCGGCGCCACCGGCGAGGCCGACCAGGGCGGCGAGAAACACCGGAGGCACCGACCCAGTGGCGCTCAACAGGAATCCTGCCGTCGGCAGCGCCATGACCGCGGCCGACAGCCATGCGGCCGGAATGCGATCGAGCAACGCACCCGCGGCGAGCCGCCCCACCATCACGGCGATGCCAATGACTCCCGCGAACCCGGCTGCGTCCCCGCGCGTCACGCCCGAATCGGTCAGCATCGGAATGAAGTTGGCGATGAAACCGGAAATTCCTGTCGAGAAGCACAGGAACGTGACGCCGATGATCCAGAACTGTCGCTTCCGCATGGCATCAGGCAGGTCCAGTCCTCCCCTGTCTGCGTCGGTCGCCGTTCCGGACGCGGTCGCCATCGCGGGCGCCGTGCGCTCGCGGAACCAGGCCAGCACCACGGGCAGGACGATGATCAGCGGCAGTGCGCCGAGGGCGCCATAGCCGCACTGCCAGCCACAGGATTGCACGGCTGCCGTGACGTACTTCGGACCGAGCGTGGCGAAGATGCCGGTGCCCATCAGCGTGATTCCGAGAGCCATGCCGCGGTTGCGGACGAACCAGCCGCTTACGGCGCGCGTCCACACCACCGGCGACGTGCCGGCACCGAGTATTCCGATCAATGCGTAGCCGGCATACAGGCCGGCGAGCGTGCCCCCGAGCAGCGCGCAGACGAATACCGCAGCCGACAGGCCGAGCACGGAGTAGATCGCGACCCGACGCGCGCCGATGCGATCCGCCAGCAGCCCCGCCAGCGGGCCGGCAACGATCAGCGTCAGGTAGGCGAACACGACGGCCGACTGGATCGAGCTGCGCGACCAGCCGTGGGCCTGCTCGAGCGGGCCGACGAATGCACCGATGGTGTAGATCGGCACTGCCGTGATGCCACAGGTCACGCCGAGCGCCGCTGCGACCAGCACACGCCAGCCCGCCGCGAACTCGCCCGTCATTGAACTCGCGGGAGTGCCTTGATCCTTGGCCGGCGGTGAAGCGGTCAGCATGCGCGGTACCTCACGATCCTGGCGCCGGCAGCGCCGAATCGACCAGGATGATCCGGAATCCGTCGCCGATGCTGTAGCCCACCGCGAACGAGTTGCCCTGCATCTCGCCAGGACGCATGTCGCGGGTGTGCGTGTAGAGCAGGCGTCCGTCATAGGCCCACTGACGCTCGCCGTCCGCGTTGACGACGATGCTCCAGCGTCCGACGTCGGCGTCTGTCGGCCCGGCCTTCACCGGCCGCCAGTACCGGGCCATGCAGTCCTGCATGCAGGTCTTGGCCGTCGCAATCCTGTCCGGTCGCGCCGGCGCGTAGACCGTGATGCCGCGCGCGTCCGCGAACACCCAGCCCATGTCGACGCGCGTGATGGTGACCCACGGCGGCAGCGCCGGCGGCGGCTCGAGGATCACCGGGGCCCAGCCGCCCCCGATGCCCTGCCCGCGCACATCCCTGGGGTCTTTGTCACGCGCGTAGCGGTACAGCGGACGTCCCTGGAAACTCCACTGACGACCGCCGCCCTCGAGCGGCGAGGTCGAAAACGGAGCACGAGGATTCGCGAGCCACGCCGCCTCGAGCGGTTGCCACATCGCCAGGTCCGCGGCACGCGGCGGACTGGGTGACGTGTACAGCGTGCGTCCCTTATGGTCGGCGAGGACACGACCCAGCAACGTGGTCTGCACGGTGAATCCCGCCGCGACCGGGATGACCTTGGGGGTGGCGGGTGTTTCGGCGCCTGACGCAGCGCCAGCCTGCGCAGCGCCGCAGGCCAGCAGGACTGCGACGCTCAGGCGAAACTTCACGCGAAGATCTCGGCGAGAGGCTCCGCAGTACGCAGCGACCGCGTGCCCCACTCGGAGATCGGCACCCCCATCGCCTGCATGACGCTGAGGCCGACGCGGGAAATGGGCCCGCCGTTGCCCGCGACGTTCATGCCCGTCCTGATGCGGCCACCCGCACGGCCGATGGTCAGGCTCGGAATGCCGATGACCGAATGGGTCTTCGAGTCGCTCGTGTCGGTCTGCGCGAGAATCAGCGAGTGGTCGAGCAGCGTGCCGTCGCCCTCGCGGACCTCGCCCAGCATGACCAGGAAGCGCGCCAGCGCTGCGAAGCTCTGCTCGTTGAACCAGGCGGTCTGCACCTTGTAGCCGAGGTTCACGTCCATCGGCTCCTCGTGCGAGAGGATGTGGTGCGTGAACGTGGTGCCCTTCGCGCGGACCTCCGACGCGGCCTGTGAATAGAGCAGGTTGAAGACCCGCGTCTGGTCGCAGGCCAGCGCCAGCACCAGTATCCGCGCCAGCGCATCGTGCGTGGCCTGCACTTCCTCGATCGCGAGCGT
>JANPDV010000446.1:0-5062 GCA_031431655.1 Gammaproteobacteria bacterium
AGGTGGATGCCCGCGGCTGGATTATCAAAGGCGGAGGCGCTGCCCACACCCGTGAGAAGTGCGTCGCTGCTGCGGCCGATCGCTTCATCGTCATCGTTTCTGCCGACAAATTGGTCGACACCCTCACACCGCCGCTGATCCTCGACACGCGGCAACCCACGCAAACAACCCTGGCCCCGTCGCAATCCCGCCCCACGGAAAGCCGCACCCAGAACATGTACGAGGAGCGGTTACAACCCCAAACGCTGATCGAAGCCGCCTATCCGTGGAAATCGGGTGGTCTCAATTCAGGAAATCGGCTGGTCCGAATCAGAGGAAGTCGCACATCCGTTCAGGCAGCGTTTAGCACCGCTCCGTAACACTGGGTCCCCAGGCAGCGGCGCGGACCCGGACTCCCGCCGGACCCTTTCAGACCAACGCCGGCTGGATTTGAGTCCGCCCACCCCGCGCCGTCTGCCGCCCCGTCGCGACGACCCGCACCGTCCCCATGGAAAACCGCGCCCGCTCTATACCGAGGCGGACGCGCGAGACTGCTTGAAGCGCCTGCGGCCGGTACATTGGCGCCAGCCGGTCAGCGTTGCTCCGGGGGTCGAAGTCACCTGGCTGCCGGCAGGCCACATACTCGGCGCGGCCAGCGTGATAGTGCGGGCCGACGGCGCGACGGTAGCCTTCTCCGGGGACGTCGGTCGCGCCGATGACGAGTTGATGCCTGCCCCGACGCTGCTGCCGCCATCGGACTTGCTAGTGATGGAATCGACCTATGGTGACCGGGAACACCCCAAGTCCGACCCGGAGGCGGCGCTTGGCGACTGCATACGCACGGTGGCAGCGCGCGGCGGGGTGTTGCTGATTCCGGCATTCGCGGTAGGACGCGCGCAGCTCTTGACGTTGCTGGTGGCGCGGCTGCGTGCCCGGGGGGCTATTCCGGATCTACCCCTTTACCTGAACAGTCCGATGGCGACCGATGTGTCGAGACTGGGGTTTCGAGAGCAACGGAACAGAAAACCGGGTTAGGGAGCCGGATTTGACACCGCGCATGAGCACGCGCAGGGCCTCTCAGGCCACTTTCCTGCTCTTTGCCGCTAGCGTCGAGGTGCCGGAGTCTCGAATGCGCTGATACATCGCATCGGGCGCCAGGTCGATGCCCCCCGGCCAGGTTAGCGCGCCGTGCTCCAGGTACACCTTCGAGAAGGTTGCCGGGTCGCACAGCGCGTCGAAGCCGTCACCGAGCGGCCCCTGTGACAGGCGAGGAGCCAGGTCCGCCACGCCGCAAGTACCGTCGGCGAAGGCGACCTCGATCTTGTAGTTCAACCGTATCTGGAAACGGACAATGGACCAGGCGGCCATGATGACTACTCCAAGGGAGGTATGGGCACGGCCGCGGCCGGCACCTGACATCGATCCCAGTTGCGCATCAGTTCATCCTTGTGCAACGACGCCCACTCGACCACAAGCGCGTGCGCACGGCGGGGCAGTGATCCGTGCAGGATATCCAGCGTTGCGATGTTGTACTGCGCTTCATGCTCGCCGTAGAGAGCATGAAAGTGCGGCGGTGGATGATCGTCCCAATACATGCGGATGAGGATGCCGAAAAATTCGCTGATGGTGGGCATGCCGGTGTTCTTCGCCTAATCCAGAGCTTCCCTTCGTTCAAGCGGCGGCCTTCTGGCGCAGCAGCCTCGAAACCGTTGCCGGGTGCACGCCGAAGAGACGTGCCGCGTCGGCGGCGGTCTTCTTGCCCTTGGTCACGAGCCGCACGATTTCCAGTCGCTGCTGCGGCTTGAGCTTGGGTGGCCGCCCACCGACCCGGCCATCCTTGCGCGCCGCATCCAGGCCGATCTTGGTGCGCTCCTTGAGCATGGCGCGCTCGAACTCGGCGAATGAGGCGACCATCTGCATCATCATGCGCCCGGCGGGCGTAGTGGTGTCGATGGCCTCCGTGAGACTACGAAAGCCGGCCTTCTTCTCCTGGACGCGCTCCATGAGAGTCAGCACATCGCGCAGCGAGCGCGAGAGTCGGTCTAGTTTCCATACGACGAGGACATCGCCTTTGCGCAACTGCCCGAGCAGCGTGTGCAGCTCGGGCCGATCCCAGCGTCCGCCGGAGGCCTTCTCGCGGAAGATCAGTTCACAACCGGCGGCCTTGAGGGCGGCGGCCTGGGCGGCGGTGTCTTGGTCGCTGGTGGACACGCGGGCGTAGCCGATGAACATGATTGCCTAAAGGTATTGCGAAGCTGTCTCATAATGCAATACCGTTCCGCAACGCGCAAGCAGGGGTCCCGGCGTTCTTGCTGTCATTTTTCCCGGTAGCGAGACCCCGAATTCCTGCAGCGGCAGCGATGCCGATCGAGCAAGCCCCTGATCGGACGGACGTTTCTGTTCGTGGTCGGGCGGGCGCTTTCGGCGGGTTTCCGGTTGCGATCAGCTCGCTCCGTTGACGGTTCGGCGAGGGGTGCTCGGCAGCAGCTTCTCGGCGTAGGCCTCGACCGCACTCGCTTGCCCGGCGTGCACGGAGGCTGCGAGGTGCAGGATGCGATCCCACTGCGCGACGATCTTCGCCGGATCGATCCGCGTGCGCACGATCGATCGAACGACGTCGGGGACCTCGCTGCCCTTCGGCAGGAACAGGTGGCGATCGCTGAGGGCCTTCAGCCGCGGGCACAGGTCGAAGCCGAGCAGGCGGGCGAGCGCCATCGCGACGTCGGTGTGGCCGTGCGTGTCGGTGGCGAGCTGGGTGGTTGCGAGGGCCTCGTCGCGCACCACGCCCTCGATCGCCGCGCCTGCCTGGCGTTCGTTCAGCACGATCGGCTGCACGTAGCTGATGCCCCAGCGGTCGCGCACGTGCGTGTAGATGCCGACCGACGGGGTCTGCCGGCGCGGATCGATCCGCGCCTGCCAGACGCGCCGGCTCGTCTCCAGGCTCATCATGTCCGACGAGGCGAGATCGGAGCGGCCCCAGGCGGCAGCGATCGGGTGGTGGTGCATGTACTCGAGCACGGCACGCGATGCGGACGCGAGGCGCCGCTCGTCGGCGGCGAACCGCATCGCCTGGCGGATCGCGGCGGCCGATAGCTGCGGGATCATGCGCGCCGTCTCGGCGGCGGACAATGCGGTGCCGTGCGCGAGGATGCCGGCATAGATCATGACGAGCTCGGCAGTGGAGCGCGGCTCCCGGCCGAGCATCAGCCAGCTGTAGCGGACCTCGGCGTCGACCGCGAGCATCAGCTCGGGAAGCTGCGCCTCGCCGATGCGCCGGTCGAGCACGGCGCGGAGCTTGGCCACCGCCGGATCCTCGGGCTCCGCGGCGAGCGGCGTCAGGTGCAGCGCCGTGTCGACCGTGACGCGGCTCTCCGCTGCCGCGGCGGCGACCGCCTGCACGCCGGCGGTAGCACGTTCGAGCAGCGGCTCGAGGAAGGCGTCGGCATGAATCGGCAGGCCGAGCCGGCGGCAGAGTGACGGGCGCCGCGTCAGCCACTCGTCGTGCGGGATGAACAGCCGCTCGCGGCTACGGAACGACAGGCTGTGCTCGATCCAGACGGTACCGTTGCGGAGCGCCCGGCGCAGTCCCAGGAGCGTGGCGACCTCGCTGGCGGCGAACGCACGCGTACGATCGGAACCGGCGAGCACGTCGCGCCAGACGCGACCGAGCGACAGGACGACGGTCGGCGCGAGTGTCGTGTCATCGGCGTCGTAGGCGCTCCGCAGCACGTGCAACGCGACCAGCAGGGGGTGGCCGTCGGTGCCGGCCCACGGCAGCGTGGCGAGTGCACGCAGCAGCGAGCGCACGGGGCGCACGCCTTCGATCAGTCGATCGCGGATCCGATCCGCGCGGCTGCGCGGTTGTCGAGAACGCTGCTCGGCGAGCATGCGCCGGAGCTCGCCTTGCAGGACGACGCCGTCGACGGACGGGGTCGTCGCGAGCCGCGCGACCTCGCGGGTGAGCTCCTGGTAAAGCGTGGCCCAGTCGCTCGTGACGGCCTCCACGCCGGTGCCGGCCACGCGCCACAGCTCGGCGACGCGGCGCTGGACCATCAGCAGCAGCTGGTCGGTCGTGACGAGCAAACAGTAGCGGAGGAAGCACGCCACCTCGAGCGTGCGCGCCGGCTCGACGATGCGCGCACCGGCAAACGGGCGTCGTGACGCGAGCCGCCGCGCATACCGGCGCAGGATCGCCTCCGGCACGTCCGCGAGATGGCGATCGACGCCCAGGCGGTACAGCAGATCGATGCGCGCGAGCAGTGCGTCGATCTGCCGCGTCGAATGCTTGGCCGGTGCGGCCCACAACCATGTCTGCGTCGTCGTGCCATCCTCCCGCGGACGCGTCAGCGTCGCCGCCCAGTCGGCCAGCACGAGCGGCTCGACCTCGCGGCGAATGCGGGCGGCAAGCTGATGCTCGTGGCGCTTGATCGCCAGCAGAACCAGGCGCCGCAGATCGCGTTCCCGAAGCGGGATCAGCCGGCGTTCGTACAGCCATGCATACGTGAACGCCAGCAGTCGAGCTCGGTCCGCCGTGCGCGCGAGCTCGTCGCGCAGCACGCGCACAAGCGCACGCCGCTGCGCGTCACTCGCGTCGCGAAACCCGAGCAGCTCGCACGCGAGCTCCTGGTGCTCGTACAGCGTCGACAGCCGCCGGTACATGACGCGCAGCGACGCGAGGTCGGGTGCCGTGACCTCGAACTGCGCACCGAGGTGCCGCCACAACGCCGGCGGTACGGCGCCCACGGCCGCGAGCGGCTGTCCACACATGCGCACGAACCCGAGCTGCAGGGCGAGGCCGAGCCGGAGAGCCGGCGTCCGGCGCTGCTCGATCGCGCGCCGCTCCGCGCCGGTAAAGGTGAAGAACGCATCGAGCTCGAAGGCCGAGAGCGCTCGCGGCAGACGTCGACGACCCAGAAATGCCGCCCGCCAGTGCTGCATGTCGCGCCCTCCCGCCGAGGACACGATAGTCCCCCTGCAGAACGCGAACAGCAACCTGCTGATCGGGCTAGGAAAACCGACCGCTGCCCCTAGAAAACACGGGAAATACTACCGGGAAAAATGACAGCAAGAACGCGGGGACCCC